>JAYUCP010000383.1:0-10218 GCA_043740245.1 Acidobacteriota bacterium
TCGCGTGACGCCTTTCAAAGAAGTCACCACGTTGGCGACTGAGTTGGGCGTGGCGACAGGTTTGGCGTTTGACCGGCGCGGCAAAATTTATGTCGGTGACCGCAGCGGGACGATCTTTCAAGTGAATGAACTGGGCGAGGCGCGCCCGCACGCCTCGCTGGAACCGAGCGTCTCGGCCTATCACATGGCTTTTTCGCCGGATGGCGATTTGTATGTGTCGGGGCCGACGGTGTCTTCGTTTGAAACGATCTGGCGCGTGGATGCGATGGGCGAGGTGACGAGTTTCTATCGCGGCTTGGGACGACCGCAGGGGCTGGCCTTCGATGAAGATGGGAATTTGTATGTCGCGGCTTCGTTGCGCGGCCAGCGCGGCATTGTGCGTATCTCGGCGGATGGCGAACGCGCGGAAATGGTCGTGGCGGGTGGCGCGCTGGTGGGGCTGGCCTTCGATGAGCAGGGCCATATGATCGTCGTCAGCACGCAAAAGGTTTATCGCTTGCCGTTGGGCATCAAGGGCTATTCGGTTTTCTAAGTTGGAATAACCAGCCTTCAGACAGATTTTTGACAGGATTGACAGGATTCTCTACAGGATTAACAGGATGGCTAACAGCGGACAAAATGTTGGTCGTAGCCAAATCCTGTAAATCCTGTAGCAATCCTGTTCATCCTGTCGAAAAGTTCTTCGGACTGATATTGCGGGTGAAGTGGAATGGAAAGTTCAGTTGCTACCGTGCAGACGCTGAGTTTGGCAGCCAAGGAAGCCGCGCTCTGCCATTTGTTGCGCGAGATGTCATCGGTGATCGTGGCCTACTCCGGCGGCATTGATAGCGCGTATTTGGCTTATGTCGCGGCGCGCGAATTGGGCAAGCGCGCCTTAGCCGTGACGGGCGAGAGTCCGAGCTATCCCGATTTTCAGCGGCAGGACGCGCTGACTGTGGTCGAGCAATTCAGCATTCCACACGAGTTCGTCGTGACCGAAGAAATTCACGATGCCAATTATCAGGTCAATCCCACCAATCGCTGTTATTTCTGCAAGCACGAATTGTTCACCAAGCTGAGCGCCTTGGCTGAGCAGCGCGGCTTTGCCTGGGTGTGTGACGGGAATAATGCCGACGACGTGGGCGATTATCGTCCGGGACGCAAAGCCGCCGGTGAATTGAACGTGCGCAGCCCGTTGATCGAAGCCGGTCTGCACAAGAATGACATTCGCGCGTTGGCCAAAGCAGCGGGGTTGCCGATTTGGGATCGCCCGGCTTCGGCTTGTCTGTCGTCGCGCATCCCTTACGGCATGCCGGTGACGATTGAAAAGCTCTCGGTGATCGAGCGCGGCGAGGCGAAATTGCGCGCCTTGGGCTTCAGCCTGATGCGCGTGCGGCATCACGGCGACGTGGTGCGCATTGAGATCGCGCCCGCCGAGTTGCCGAAGGCTTTGAACGTCGAGATGACGCAGCGCATCGCGGCGGCATTCAAACAACTCGGCTTCAAATTCGTGACGCTCGATTTGGAGGGCTACCGCACCGGGGCTCTGAATGAAGTTTTGAAAAACTAAGCACACAGCGGGGCGGGTGAAGCTGATTCACTCGCCCGATTTTTTGTTGGGCCGTGTCAGTAGCCCGACCGTGAGGGAGGGCAGGCCTCGCAAGCAAGTCCTCCCTTACGGTCGGGCTTCTACTGACACGCGCAGACACAGGAGTAAGCAGTGCCAGGCCATGTTTTCGTAGACGATATACGCGAGATTCGGGAAGAGAATCCGTTTGAATCCATGATGGAGCGCTTCGATCACGCGGCGCAGTTGTTGCAACTCGAGCCCGATCTGTACAAAGTTTTGCGCGTGCCCAACCGCGAGGTGACGGTCTACATTCCGGTGTTCATGGATGACGGCCACATCGAAGTCTTCACCGGCTATCGCGTCCAGCACAATTTCGCGCGCGGCCCGGCCAAGGGCGGAATCCGTTACGCGCCGAATGTCACGCTGGATGAAATTCGCGCGCTGGCGGCCTGGATGACCTGGAAGTGCGCGGTGGTCAACATCCCGTTCGGCGGCGCCAAGGGCGGAGTCATCTGCGACCCGTCGCACATGTCGCTGGGCGAATTGGAGCGGATGACGCGCCGCTACACCGCCGAGCTGATTGATTTCATCGGCCCCGAACGCGACGTGCCCGCGCCGGACATGAACACCAACGAACAGACGATGGCGTGGATCATGGATACCTACTCGATGCACGCGCGCCATACGGTGACGGCGGTGGTGACGGGGAAACCGACTGACCTGTCAGGTTCCAAAGGGCGGCGCGAAGCGACCGGGCGCGGCTGCCTGTTCGTCATTAACGAAGCGGTCAAGAAATTCGGGCTGCAGCCTTCCGACACCCGCGTCGTCATCCAAGGCTCAGGCAATGTCGGCGGCGTGGCGGCTGAGTTGCTGCAGGAGGCTGGCTACAAGGTCGTCGCGCTGTCCGACATTCACGGCGGCATCTACAATCCGCAGGGGCTGGATGTTAAGGACGCGCTCGCCTATCTGGCCAAGCATAAAAGTTACGAGCGATACCCGCACGCCGAGCCGGTCTCGAACATGGAGTTGCTGGAATTGGATTGCGATGTGCTGCTGCCCGCCGCGACCGAGAACCAGATCACCAGTTCAAACGCCGACCGGATCAAATGCAAAATCCTGTGCGAAGGCGCGAACGGCCCGACCACGGCGGCGGCGGATGACATGCTGGAACGCAAAGGCGTGTTCGTCATTCCCGATATTCTGGCCAATGCGGGTGGCGTCACGTGCAGCTATTTCGAATGGGTGCAGGATCGCATGGGGTATTTCTGGAAAGAGAAGATTGTGAATGAACGGCTCGAGGACATCATCGTCGAAAGCTTTCAGGCGGTGGTGGGTTATGCCGAAAACCATTCGGTCAATATGCGCATTGCCGCTTATATGCTGGCGATTGATCGCGTTGCGCAAAGCACGAAGGTGCGGGGAATTTATGCTTGATCGGTAGTCAGTAGTCAGTAGTCGGTTCACACAGTCCGTTGCGACAAATCGAAAGCTGCGAGCTACTGACTACCGACTACTGTCTACCGACTACTGTCTACTTCCGCAAATTGAATTGACACCTTGTACCCTATCGTATAGATTTTGCACGCAGTTTTCCTTTTGTCATTCATGTTTTGCAGTACGACTAAGCAGTAGTAAACGGGCGGGCAGCTTTCAAACTTCGCCTATTCAAGCGATGAGGCTGCCGTTACTAAAGGGAGACTGAGGTCGTGCTGTCTGAGAATCCAAATCAAATGAAGTCTATTGTCACCCACTCTTCCAGGAGGAGATTTATGAATTTTGCGAGAAAAACGCTCGGTCTGGTGCTGGCGCTTTTGATCGTGGGAGCTGCGACCCACGCGCAGACCAAACGGGCAGAAGACGACCCTCGCAACCCGGCCCCAACCGTCAATGGCGGCACTGGCCTCTTTACGGTTTACGATGCCCAAACGTTGCGGAAGGGCGAATTTAACCTCGGGTTTTTCGCCAACCACTTTCATCGCGATCCGGCGGATGTGGCCTGGCAAGTCTATCCGTTCAATTTCACCATCGGCATCAGCGATCACTTTGAATTTTTCGCCAACCTCGAGGCACAACGCGTTGTTTCGGTTGGCACGCCGGCGCTGCTGAGCGGCTTTTACCTCCCGGATGTGCGCACCAAAACCCTGGCGCAGGGCCGTCTCGTGATTATCCCCGGCACGAACAACGTCTCGCTTCTGACCAGTGACCCTTGCGGAAACGGCGGGTTCCCGGGCCCTTGCCGCGTGCCGAATTCGACCACGGTGATCGGCCCGTTCGTCGCCCGTCCGAGTGGCAACGGCACGGCGGTTTATCCCGGTTTGGGCGCGCCCGTCGGTGGCATCCTGCCGGCCTTGCCGCCCAATTTGAGTCCGAACTATTTGCCGAATGCGCCGTTCCTGGCGCGTTTCTCCGATCATCATTTGGGGGATCTGTGGCTGGGCGGCAAAATCCGCTTCACGGGCCCGAACAACCCGTTCGGCCTTTCGTTGATTCCGCTGTTGAAAATTCCGACCACCCGCGATTTGAGCACCGGTTTGGAACGCGGACGCGGGACGGGCGGTTTTGATTATGGTGTAATCGGCGTAGTGGACGGACGGTTGCACAAATACATCAACCTGGCGGCCAACATCGGCTTCATCAAGATCGGCGATCCGGAAGCCGAGAACATGAATCTGGGCCCGCTGTGCGTCGGTTGCGGTGTGATCCAGGGCTTTGGCAGCAGCGAGCGCGCGCTCGATCTGCCCAACGAATTACGCGCGGGCATCGGCTTTGACTTCCCGTTGAGCCAATACCTGCAACTCATCGCCGAAGTGCGCGCCACGCATTACGTCAGCAGCCGCACACCGACGTTGCTCAAGAACAGCCCGGTGGATTTCATCGCGGGCGCACGCATTTTCCCGACGCGCTGGATTTCAATCAGCGCCGCCTATCAACGCCACCTGAACTGGTTCTCTGACCTGGACACGCGGCACAGCCCGAACGGCTTTATCGCCGGTTTCTCAATCGGTCATATGAACGACCGTAAGGAGCCACCGAAGCCCAACCAGCCGCCGACCGTCAACCTCAGTCTGGGCGCGGTTTCGCAGGGCGCTTCCGACGTGACGCGCGAATCGGCGGCGACGGTTTGCGCGGGCGACAAGGTCGCGTTGAATGCGACGGCTTCCGATCCGGACGGCGACACGTTGCTTTATTCGTGGAATGCCTCGGGTGGCCGCATTGTTGGCGACGGGGCCAATACCTCGTTCGATACGACGGGACTCGCGCCGGGCGAATACACGATCACCGTGCAAGTGGACGATGGTTGTGGTTGCGTCGCCTATGACTCCAAGACGATTCGCGTCACCAACTGCCCGCCGCTGCTGATCTGCTTCGATCCGAATCTGAGCGTGACGGCGGACAAGACCTCGATTGAGGCCGGTGAAGCGGTCAACTTCTCGACCAACGGCGTGACGGGCGGCCGCAACTACGGCGACGTGCGTTACGAATGGACGAGCACGGCGGGCACGATTGCCGGCAATGGCATGGGCGCGCGCCTCGACACGACCGGTGTGGCGGAAGGCACGAATATCAGCGTGACCGTCAAGGCCGTGACCAGCGGCGGGGCGAATTGCTCGGCGAGCGGTTCGACCAACATCAGCGTCAAGGTGAAGCCCGTCATTCCGCCGCCGAAACCGGTGGCGCGTGAACTGGCGCCCTGCAATACGTTCAAGAAGAATAATGCGCGCGTGGACAACGCCTGCAAGAGCGTGTTGCAACAGACGATCATTCCGGCGCTGCAATCCGAACCGCAAGCCGCCATCATCATTGATGGCTACCGTGCGGCGGATGAGAAACCGGACGCGCTGAGCATGCAGCGTGCGAAGAACGCGCGTGATCGTTTGGCCGATGGCGGCCTGGGCACGGCGATTGACGCCAACCGCATCACGGTGCGCGATGGCGGCGTATCGGCGGATGGCTCGCAAATCCGCATTTGGCTCGTGCCGACAGGCGCTGACATTCCCGCTGGCGGTTCAGCGGTGGATGCCGGCCCCGTCGAACCGGAGAAAAAAGCTCCGGCACGGCGCGTCAAAGGCAAAGGCGGCAAAGCAAAAGGCAAAGCTAAGGCTAAGCCTACGGCCAAAGCCAAGTAGAAGTTAAGCTGGCACTTGGCTGAGTAGCTTGAGAATCGAGGCAGGTGGTCAATAATAGATCACCTGCCTCTTTTTGCGTGTGAATGCCCCCGCAGATGGACGCCGATAAACGCGGATAAAATAATCAGGACTTACGTAAAATGTGAACAAGTAAGGCACAAGAGCATGGAGTTCAGGCTTCAGCCTGTCTTGGAGATCACGAACATGCTCTTGTGCGTAAGCCCTGATCGTGATTGTGTGTCAATAGTCCAATTATCAATCTGCGTTTTTCTGCGTTCATCTGCGGCGTATCAAGACAGTCGTTTATGGTCGAAGAGAAAAGAAGCGAAAAGCTGGTGAGTGCCGCACTGTTCGCCCTGGCCGTTCTGATCGGCGGCTGGTTCCGCTTCGCCCAGCTTTCACTCAAGCCCTTTCATCACGACGAAGGCGTCAACTCCTACTTCCTGCTGGCGCTCGCCAAACAGGGCAGCGCCGGCTACAAGTACAACCCCGAAAATTATCACGGGCCGACGCTCTATTACTTCGCCTTGACGGCGATGCGGGCGTTTGGCGAGAGCGATTTTGCGTTGCGCTTCTGGCCTTGTCTGTTTGGCGTGCTGTCTATCGTGTTGCTGTGGTGGTGGCGCGAGCATATGGGCAAAGTGGGCTTGCCGGTAGCGGCGTTGCTGCTGGCGTTGTCGCCGGGGCTGATTTTTTTCTCGCGCTATTTCATCCACGAGATGATGTTCGGCTGGTGCTCGCTGGCCATCGCGGTGGGCGCGTGGCGTTATGCCGCGACCAAGGATTTCAAATGGATGGGGTTGCTGGCGCTTGCCGCCGGGATTCTCTTCGCTACCAAAGAGACGGCGATCATTACGGCGGCGGTGCTGATCGTCGCGCTCATTTGCGCCAGCGTTTGGGATGTCGTGCGGATGCTCATACGCGAGCACCGCTTCACCCCGGCGGCATTGGTAAAACAGCTTCGACGTGATTGGGCGGATGTGCGGCCCTCGCTCGATCACGCGCTCTCGGCGCTCATCATTTTCGTATTCATCAACGTCTTTTTCTATTCGTCGGCGTTCACCAATTGGGGCGGCGTCGGGGATGCCTTCAAGGCGATCATGCACTGGACGAAGGAGCGCAGCGGCACCGATCACGTGCACTCACAGTTTTATTACCTGGGCATCCTGCTCAAACTCGAATTGCCGCTGCTGCTCGGAGGCTTGCTGGCCGGGCTCGTCATTCTCTGGCGCGGCACACGCTTCTGGCTGTTTGTGGGCGCGTGGACGTTCGGCCTCACGCTGGCGTATTCGCTGATCCCGTATAAAACCCCGTGGTTGATGGTGAGTTTTTTGCTGCCGCTGCCGCTGGTGTGCGGCTATGCGGCGGAACAAATTTACAGTCTATTCGCGCCGCTGACTTGGCGCGTCGTGTGGTTGGGCATTTTGCTTTTCGCCTTGGTTGTCAGTTGGCGGATGGCGCAGGTGGTCAATTTCGAAAAGTACGAAGACAATTCCAACAGCACCGCTTACTTCACCGACTGGGGCAAGCAACTCAAGCTGACGCCGTATCTGGATGGGCAGTACGGCTATGTTTACGCGCAAACCGACCGCGACTTTCTCGAATTCGTGGAAACCGTCAAACAGGCTGCCGCGCAATTCCCGACGCAAAAGGAAACCGGCATTCACGTCGGTTCGCCCGAATACTGGCCGTTGCCGTGGTATCTGCGCGACTACTCCGGCGTAGCCTATTCCGGCTCGCTGCCTGAAAAATTGGATGAAGGCTCGTTCACCCAACCCATCGTGATTGCGCGCGCCGATCAAAAAGCACGCCTGGCTGAAGCGCCCGGCTGGCGGCAGGTCGGACGCGAATACACTTTGCGTCCGGGCGTGCAGTTGCTGGTTTACGTGCGGGATAAGCAGTGACATAGGTGTACGGCAAACTGTTAGTTTGCCGTTGCCGTGGCAAGTGACGGATTTTGCCAGCTTGCTTTCTTTGTGCTGGTTACAGCGCCAGGCTCTTTCCGTATGCCAGTAGTTGAGAGGATCGAGACTACGGCAAACTAACAGTTTGCCGTACATTTGCAAGGAGACAACCAATGAAACATTCATCTGCTTTTGAACAACTTTGTGCCGACGCGCGCGGGCGCGTCCGTGAGATCAACGTTGGCGAGGTCAAAGCCAAACTCGATGCCAACGCGCCCTTCCATTTCATCGATGTGCGCGAAGACCACGAATGGCAGGCCGATCACGCGGCAGGCGCGCGTCACCTGGGGCGCGGCATTATCGAACGCGACATCGAAAAACTGGCGCCGGAAAAAGATGCCGAGGTTGTGCTTTATTGCGGCGGTGGTTTCAGGTCGGCGCTGGCGGCGGACAATTTGCAGCGCATGGGGTACACCAACGTGCTCTCGATGGCGGGCGGCATCAAGGCGTGGCGCGACGCGGAGTATCCGTTGGAGAAGTAGTGATCAACCACGGGGAACACGGGGCGCACGGGGAAAGGCAACATGGATTGAACAAGCTTTGCTATTACCTTTGCTGTCTCCCCCGTGTTCCCCGTGGTTTTCTCAATTTGGCGGTGTTGGTGTTGGCGGGATGGCGCTTTGTTCCTGCAACAGCTTGCGCGCCTGTTCGGCTTGTTGGCGAATCTTGTTGCTGTCAATCGTGGAATCGGTCGTCGCGCCCAGGCTGAGCACCAATTCAAATTCCTGTACGGCGCGCGCGTAATCTTTACGCCGCATGGCGATCTCGCCCAGCCAGGCGTGCGGGCGCGGCCAATTGGGCGCGAGTTCAATGGCCTTGTTGTAATTCACCTCGGCCTGTGCGTCGTCTTTCGCCAACAACCAGGCCGTGCCCAGGTTGTTGTAGGGCAGCGCCGAACCCGGTTCGCGTTTAATCGCTTCCTGCAAGACCGCGCGCGCGGCGACGTAGTTCTTGCGTTCGTTGTAAATGATGCCCAAGCCATTCGCCGGTAAAAACCACGTCTTATCCTGCTCGTAGGCTTTCTTCCACCACTCCAGCGCCTTGTCTTTCTCGTTGCGCAAGTAGGCCGCGCGTCCAGTGGCATAGCTGGCCTGCGCCGCGAGCCGTTTGTCTGCAGGTTGAATCTCGCTGGCCCAGGCGAGCATGCGTTGCGCTTCGTCCCAGGCTTCGGCAGTTGTGTCGCGTTTGCCGGGCGCGGCGATGTCGGCGAAAAGCTGTTGCGGTTTGGCGGTCAATTGCGGCAACAGCGGTTTGGTGAATTGCGCCAACTGTTCGGGCGTTTTGCCTTCGCGCTTGAGTTGTTGATACAGGTCATAGGCGCTCGTGCCGGTGGGTGAAACGAGCTTGCCAGCTTGAATAGCTTGTCTGAATTTGCGTTGCGGGGAGTTGATGAAAAAGTAGAAAGCGGCGCTTCCTCCAAGCACTGCAACGAGTACGAAGCTTAGCAACAGCCAGAGCCAGGTTTTGGAACCGGTCGTTGAAGTCGCCGGTACGACATAGGCATCCGCAACCGGCGCGAATGTTTGGGCCGCCGGCTGAACGGGTTGTTGCGAGGTGAAGACCGGCTCGACCCGTTGCGTAGCAATCTCGATGCGATTGGTCGCCTGGCTCAGCGGCACGGCGCGCGCGACGGGTTGTGTGGTTGGCGCGGCAAAACTGGGCGGAAGCGGTTGAACGATTTCCTGCAACCGCGCGCCATCGCGCTGACAGAACGCCAATTGATCGGGGTATTGCGTGTGGCAAGTGGGACAGGTTTTCATCGCTTGCGCCCAGTGTACGGCAAACTGTTAGTTTGCCGAGCTTCCAAATTCAGGCCGCTTCAGGTTTGTCAATCGCTTTGCCTGCCAAGCACCCGCTGTACGGCAAACTGTTAGTTTGCCGAGCTTCCAATTCAAGCCGCTTCAGGTTTGTCAATCGCTTTGCCTGCCAAGCCCACGGCAAACTAACAGTTTGCCGTACAACCAACCAGCCTCAAAAAACCGCCAGCTTGATGGCCAGATACTTCTTCGGGTTCTGCCAGAAGTCGTAAAGCAGCTTGGTGATTTCCGACGAAACGTTGTTGACGTTGTTGTAAAGCTTGTCGTCTTTGAGCAAGAGGCCCGCCGTGCCTTCGCCGCGTTCCAGCCGTTCGGAGATGCCTCGCAGCTTGGCGATGGTGTCGCGCGCCTCGCGGTACAGTTCTTCGTCGCGGATCAGCTTGCCCAGATTGCCTTCGCCGGCTTCGACGCTGGCCATCGTGCGATCCAGGCGCGTCGAAGTCTGTTCGAGTTTGGAGATCAACGAATTGGCCTTGTTGTAAATCTCTTCGTCCTTGAGCAGTTTGCCGATGGTGCCTTTGCCGGAATTGAGCGACTGGTTCAGACCGTCAGACAGCGTGCGCAATTGCGTAATGGTGTCGCTGAACTGATTGTACAGCGCCGGGTCTTTGACCAAGCGGCCGACGGTGCCGTCGCCTTCTTTGAAATCCTTGAGCAGGCTTTCAGTTTGCAGCACGGCCTTGTTCAGGTTGACGTAAAAGGCTTCGTCGTTGAGGAAGCGGCCCAGCGTGCCGTCGCCTTTTTTGAGTTTGCCGGTCATG
>JAYUCP010000384.1:0-10207 GCA_043740245.1 Acidobacteriota bacterium
GGGTAGTGGCAAAGTCCGGTGGGATGTGTCAGTAGCCCGCGCGTCAGCAAGGGCTTCTCTGCGCCAATCGAGCCCTTGCTGACGCGCGGGCTACTGACACGGAAACTGACCCGTACCCCACTCGATTTACCCACTACTCAACGGTTTACTGATAGGTGAAAACCATGCCCCGCTCGCTGCAACGATCCGCATTATCAGCCCCGGTGCAAATATGGATTGAGACCGGCAGCCCGAAACTCAGCGGCAGATAGGGTACCGCGAAATTCACCTGATCCACTCCGACCAGCCCCGGCATACGGCCGGCATAAAGATACCCGGCACGCAAGAGCCGCGCGCCGCCACTGTTGCGATACTCGATGTAAGTCAGATACGGCGTAACCCACGGCGCGGGCGGTGGAATATAGCCTTCGGGTTCGTGATCCGAAATTTTGCCAAGTCCGGTGAGCGTCGCAACCAGCACCTGGCCGGGCGTCACCGCCGCCGGAACTTGCCAGTGCGGATATTCGACCAGCCCGTTCGTGAAGAACTCCGGCGCATGCGAGTTGACCTTTAACTTGAAGGTGTTTGAGCTGACCTTGGTCACGCCATCGCGCAACACCGCCAGCACGATGAATTCGTAATCACGCCCTTCAAAGTTGGCAAAGCGGCTGTACCCGTCGCCATCCTCTTCGCTGAACGGCTTGTAAAAGAACATCGGAACCTGGAAGTTGATTTGGTTCGGACCGACATACAAGAGCGGCGCCGCCCGCCAGCCACAGCGATACTGCGAGCCTGAAATCGTCGAATCCCAATCGGCCGCGCGCCAGAGGACTTGAACCCGGCCTAGCAAGCGTGAAAGCGGTGTGCTGGCGGCGGCATACTCTTCGCCGATTTCAGTTAAGTGCGCGCCCCACAGAACGGCCAAGCCGCCCGGCGCAATTTTGTTGGTGAAGCTGGCGGCGTTGGTGACGGCGGCAATTTCAGGGCGAATGGCGGCGCTGCCCTTTTTGATCTCAACGCAAGACTCGCTGCCATCGAGTACAAATTCGTTGAGCCTGCCCGCAGCCGAAGCCGCTGAATAATCGCCCTGAAGCGCCGCCGCGAAACCGGAACTGCCGGCGAGCAGCATCACGCAAAAAAGCCGTAAGACATACATCTTCGAACCTCCTTTGACTGGCGGCAATTATAGTGATCAGAGCAAGTCAGGCAAATGTTATAGCTGTTTGTAAACCCGCCATGAGCTTCTCAACGCCTTGCGGAATTCCGCTCCTTCCAATGGGAAACGATTTGATGGCGCGTTGCGTCAACTCACGCTTCGTGTTTGTGCGAGCAGCACCCGCGCGGCCAGCCATCCGCTGCGGCGTGCGCACGGTCTCTTTGTCAACGATTCGCTCCATCCTGCCTGTGCGGGATGTGCGTCAGGTTTTTGCGGGCAGGCAATTCAGGCAGCAAAGACCCATGCTTGGAATGGCAGACCACGTAACCCGGCAGGTCGCGTGGCCGCCACTCGCAAGGCAGCGCCAGCGGCGCAAACCGGACAGGTTGCGCTACCTCGGCCACGCGGTCTGGTTTTCCCACGCACAAAACTTTGACGGGCGCTCGCCTGTGTGTTGCGGCTGGGCTTGCCGGAGTTTGTCAGGCACGATTTGGGCTTCGCGCGTGATTCTGTTATTCGCATTTGGGGGCCGGCAGACGTTTAAGCCGCACCACCTGTCCAGCAGCGTGCAAATTGAAAGATAAGGAACTCAGCAATTTATTACCTGTCTTTGTTAGCTTCATCGCCTGTTATAACAATATCAAAAGCAGCTTGAATGAAGGTTAAGAACAGTTTGCCGCTTAAAACCCCCGCTGCACCCACGTAACTATTGACATAGCGAATAAAGAAAAGTCTGACACACTCGTTTTCTTCGCCACGCGTTCTACTTTCTTTCAAACAGTTATTAAGTTGATAAATTGCTATCCCTTGATAGATAGACTTATAGGCTAAAGCACCATAAATTGCGTTTACAGTGAACGCTTCACTTATCACTGATAACCCTAAACGATCTGTAAACGACAATGGATTATTCAAGACATACTCATACCCAAATGGAGCTATAGGGTCTTCTTGCTGAAACCGTCCCGTGTATGAGTCATAATGCCGTGCGCGAAAATAGCTCGCCCCAGCGGTTGAGTTCATTTCCCTACCCGTAAATAGAACATCATTGCTAACCGAGGGGTTAGCTTGTTGAACTAAACTGCCAAAGGAATCGAAGACATAATGATTTAGCATAGCACCATCATTGCCAATCAGATCACGGACCGTGCCTACTTGATCTCTTAGAAACCATCTCGTAGTGCCAGCGAACTCATCAGCGATAATCCCGTCAAGCGATCTCAGATACATCCTCCGGCTAATAAGAGTCCCCGCAGATGAAAGTTTAAACGTTGGGTTTGATCCCTCATAAGCAAATGTAAGCTGATTGCTGTTTTCAATCGCTCTGATTCTTCTGTTACTGGAATCATAAACATACTCAGAGCGAGCTTGCTCTATTCCAGCGGAATTGCGGTCGACTACCGACGTCATTCGGTTCCGGTGATCATAAACGAACTCGACATAACTGCCGGTCGAGCGGTTTGTTCGGCGCGTTAAGTTTCCTTCGTCATCATACTGGTAATTGAATTGAGCATCCTGCAACAACCGGCTGCCATTTCCACCATTCTGATAGCTGTAGGTATAACTACCGCTCAAGTGGCTGGTCAGCCGATTCCCCGGCGCATCGTAGGAGTAATTCTCATGCGGCTGAATCGCTGTCTGGCTATGCGTCGCCGTCCGCAACCGCCGCAGCGTGTCATACGTGTAAGTGTGCGTGCCTTCCGCATCCGTCGCCGTCACGATGTTGCCCAGCGTATCCCGCGTGAAATCCAGATCGTGAATCACCGCGTTATTCGACGCGCGGCGATGGTGGATGCTTTTCACGCGCCCCGCACAACCGCCGCAATCGTAATCAAACAACGTATTCGCCACGCCTTGCGTCCCCGCCAGATTGGAAAACCGCCGCAGCTCGCGCAGGAAGCTGGCGTTGTCATAAACCATATCCACGCGCTTTTCATTCACGCCCGTGCCCGCTTGCGTGACGCGGCTCAGGCGATCAAGCCCGTCGTAGCTGTAATCAGTCGAGCCGCCCAGCGAATCCTGCACGCGAGTAACATTGCCGTTGCCGTCATACGAATAACTAATCAGCACGCGCGGCGCGCCGGGCGTGTTCATGTTATCCACGCTTTGCACCAGCCCGGTGTTGAAATAACCGATGGCCAGCGCGCTGTCGGGGTCAACGGCGCTGGTCAGTTGCCCCGTGGCGTTGTAACCGTAACTCGTGATGCGTTGCGGCGCGGTGTTCCATTTCTCTTTGGTGATGCGGTGGGCGGCGTCGTACTCAAAATCAATCCGCCGGTTGTTACGGTCAAGGCGCGACAGCAATTCGCCACTGGCGCTGAAGCTGAATTGCGTAGCTTTGCTGAAAGGGTCGGTCAAACTTTGCAGGAAGCCGTTGCCGCCATAAGCCCAAACCCAGCGGCTGCCCACCGGGTCAATCATTTCGCTGCGCTGGCCCTGCGCGTTGTAGCGGTATTCGGTCGTGCGGCCCAGCGGCTCGCGCACGAAGCGCACGTTACATTTGTCGTCATATTCATACGCCGTCACGTTACTCGCCGGGTCAGTAACAGTAACAACTTTGTTACACGTTGCGCTGTATGTGTAAGTGGTCGTGCGATTCCCCGGATCAGTCGCGGTCAGCACATTGCCGCGCGTGTCGTAAGTGAAGCTCTTGGTGTTATTGGCCGGGTCTTTCTCCGTCAGCATGTTGTTGTTCGCATTGTAAGTGCGCACCGTGTCGAGAAAGTTTGCGCCGTCCAGAAAACGGCGTTCGGTCAGCACATTGCCGCGCTCGTCCAGAATCAAATCGGTGCGAAAGCCGCGCGCGTTGACGATGGTTTGCAGGCTGCTGGCCGCGTTCGGCGTGATGCGTACGCAGCCATTCAACGTAGCCACATCGCCGTTGGCGTCGCATACGCCGATCAAGCGGCCTTGCGCGTCGAACACGTTGCGGCTGAGCGGGCGATTGAGCGGGTCTTCGATCTTGGTCAGGTAGTTGGGGAATTGCGCCTGCTGGTATGAATACCTTGTTGTCTGCCCAGCCTGGTCAATGAATTGGGTCAGGTTGCCGTTGGCGTCATAAACGTAGCGCAACTCACCAGGTTTTCCAACGGCTGGCGCAGGCTCGGTGATCTTGGTGATGCGGTTCTGCGCGTCGCGTTGGAAGGCCAGCGCGACGCCGGTGGAACTGACGATGCCCGTGGGCGTGATGGTCAGCGTGTTGCCGTTGATGTCGGTGATCTTCTTCAGCCCCTCGATTTCATCAATCGAATAGCGCACGCCTTCTTTGGTGACGAAGGTATAAAGATCGGGATTGTAAGGATCGCTGAAATCGAAAAACTGCGTGCCTGATTTGAACAAAACAGTGTCAGCGACTTCGAGCGTGTCGGTTACGCCCGCATCCGGCCTGAACACGGGCCGCCAGACCGGGAAGAATCCGCCGAGGGGCACGGGCGCAAAAGTGAAGCCTACGCGCCGCCCATCGGGCCGCGTGACGTAAACGCGCGTCGCCGTGCTGAACGTATCGCCGGTTCCTTCCCTGGCCGTATCCCTCACATTGCCAGCCAACCCGAGCCGCCAGCCCGCGCCGAATTCACCGGTGCGCGTGTCGAGGCTGTCATAGCTGCGCGTGATGACCAGCGGGATGCCCGCGACCGGGATCGTCAGATCGGTGAAACTCACGGTGAAATTGCCGAGTTTGAGTTCGCCCATCACGTTATAAGGCGCTTCGGTGCTGATGATGTGAATGCCTTTGGTGGCTTGTAGCCGGATGTAATAGGCGTCGTTCGGCAACATCGTCGGATCGAACTGGCCGAGCGTGGCATTGCTGACCGGGCCGTTGCCAGTGCCAATCGTTTTGTAATCGTTGCTGTCTGCGCGGCGATAGGCGAGCGTCCACGTCAGCGCCGGGCCTGCGCCGTTATTGGGGTCGGCGACGTTGCCCACAATGTTGACCAGTTGCGTGATGTTGGAACCGGGCGCGGGGCTGGTGATGGCTACGGTCGGTTCCAGCACAGTTGCAATGACGGCAATCGTGAAGCTTTGCGTAACCGCCGCGTTGCTCACATCGCGCACGCGCACCGTTACGTTGTTATTGCCGACTTGCCCGGCCAGCGGAAACCATTGAATCAAACCGGTCGCCGCATTGATCGTCATCCCGGCGGGCGCGGCATCGAGGCTGTAGCTCAACACATCCCCCGCGTCGGGGTCGGTGGCGATGACGGCATAAGTGTAAGGCACTTCAACCGCAGCGCCCGTCGGCGCGGTCGAAGCGATGACCGGCGGATGATTGGGCGGCGGATTAGTGACGGTGACGGTGTAAAGCTGTTCGGCTGTCGCGGCGGCGGCATCGGTCACGACGACGCGCACGTTCTGATTGCCGACTTGCGCGAGGGTCGGCGTCCATTGAATCAGCCCGGTCGCCGCGTTGATCGTCATCCCGGCGGGCGCGGTCGGCAACGTGTAGCTCAAAATATCGCCGCTGTTGGGATCGGTGGCGCTGACCTGATAACTGTAAGGCCGTGCTACAAAACCGTTCGTGACCGGTTGCGAAGCAATCACCGGCGGGCGGTTGTTGTTTTCGACTTCGATGGTGATGTCGTCGCTGACCCCGAATTGACCGTCGTTGGCCGTCAGGCGCAAGACGTAGCTGCCCGCCGCGCTAAACGTCGCGGTGGTGACGAGCGCGTTGGCATTGGCGAAGGTAACCGTGCCGGGGCCGCTAAACTTGCTCCACGTGACGGCGAGCGTGCCTTTGACCGGCTGCGTGTCGTCGCACACCGTAGGCCGCAAGCGGGCCGGATTGGGCAACGCGATCAATTGCGGGGTGCCTGCGTCAACAACGGGCGCGGTGTTGGGCTGCGTCGGCGGCAGGTAGCCATCGGTGCCGACCGCCAGATCGTAAAGGACGGGGCTTTCGCCGGTGGTGGCGCGGCGGAAAGAGACAATGATCCTCAGGTAGCGGCCATTGGGCACGGTCAGGTCAGCGCCGCGCGTGACGGTTTGCGGCGCGCTGAAGTTGGTGTTGTCGGTGCTGCTGGCGGCGGTGACGGTGAGCGCGCCGTCGCCGCAGACTTGCGCGTTCCAATTGAGGCGGCCCCATTCGACGTTGGCGATTTGGCTGTCGAAGACGACTGTCCAAGTGCCATTTTCAGGAGAGCCGTTGACGAATGTATTCAGCCGGAAATTATTCAACCCCGGCGTCAACCAATTGGGCTGTTCGTTGCGTGGGATAGTACCGTCTTCATTGACGTTGGTGATGTGGTAGGTATGTTGATTCCAAATGCGCCGAGTGTTGACCCAGTTTCTGTCGTTTCCGCTGATTACATAAATGCCTTTTTGGGTATTGCCAGCCCAGCGATTTGCAACGGCAATAATATCCGCGTGACCATCGGCGTCTACGTCGGCGACCACAGGAATCTCCGTTGAGGTCCCTGAGCTTTTAGGTAACTTGAATAGCTCAGCGCCATCCCTCCCTCGATAAATTCTCAGGTTGACTTCATCTCCATAGACAACCTCTGCGCTACCATCTCCGTTAAAATCGAAAACGCTTGAGCCAGTAATTCTTGAGGAGTCTTGAATCGGCACTTGCCACTTGATTGAACCATCTCCATTAAATACCACGTAACTACTTCCACCCGCGATTCCAATATCGAGCCTTCCATCTCCATCAACATCAGCAATCGTAGGCGGCCCGCCATCAGAGCCTGCACCCGGAATTGTTACTGGTCCCCATTTGATCTGACCGTTGTGTTCAAGCAGGTAAACTATGCCAGCTCCCACGATGACGACTTCAGGGTATTGGTCTTGATCGAAATTCCCAACAGCGGAATATCTGCCGGACGACCCAATGTCCCAATAAATGCTGCCGTTCGCCCTGTATGCCGTGCTTCCGTCAATTACTTCTGGGCTACCATCAAGATCAAGGTCAACAACCGTTGAGAAATCGAAGAAGTCGTGGCCTCCTGTTCCAGCGCCAATCCATTTAATCGTACCGGTGTTCGTAAGCACGATTGAGCCACTAATGATTTCAGGAATTCCGTCTGCATCTAGATCAGCGATAGTTGGGCCGCCCGTGCGAGGAGAAGCAACCGATGGGCCTAACCACTTAAAAGTACCATCGTGCTCAAAAGCAATTACTCGGAAGGAATCATGGATGGCGATAATTTCTGGCTTCCCGTCGTTATCAATATCCCCGACTGCGAGCTCTGCTTGCGGTGAAGTGCTATAAGCAGGATTTGTTACGCTCCATAGCTCTCTCCCATCATCACCACTGATAGCTCTGAGATTTCCGTCGTTAAAATAATTGTAGCTACTTTCAAGAAACGTTGTGAAAACAATGTCCGGTATTCCGTCTGCGTTCACATCTATTATCGCCGGAGTCATCATCACCTGATTAGAATCCGGCCTCACGGAGAATGTGTTCTTATTCCACTTCACCACCGGATTTAATGGACCGCTTCCGACCGTCCCTCCTAATCCTTCACTCAACTGCAACTGGTGCGGAATGCGATGCTCGATATTACTGAACTGCCCACCGTCAAAATCGCTATTCAACGTGTAAATGCGGCTTGCCAACTGGCTGACCACAAAAACCGTCACCTCATCATTGCGGCTCAACTGCGAATCGCTGGCCGCCAAGCGCAAGACATAGCTGCCCGGCGCGCTGAACGTCGCCGACGTTGCGGGCACACTGGCATTGGCAAACGTCACCGTGCCGGGGCCGCTCACTTTCGTCCAGGTCGTGGTGAGCGTGCCGCCGAAAGGCAAGCCGTCATCCTGCGCCGTGCCGTTGAGCGTAGCGCCTGCCGCCAGGATCACGGTTTGATCCGGCCCGGCGTTGACCAGCGGCGGCGAGTTCGGGATTTCGACAAACAGGCGGTAGGTCTGCGTGGCAAAGCGCCCGCGCGAATCGGCGACGCGCAAGGTCACGTTCTGATAGCCCGCGCCGGCGAAGGTCGGCGTCCATTGCAGCAAACCGTTCGCGGGATTGATCGTCAGCCCGCGCAAGGCTTCGGTCGCCGGCGTGGGCAGCGACCAGGTCAGCGTGTCGGCGGCGTTCGGGTCGCGCGCGTTGGCGGCGTAGCTGTACGGCGTGTTGGCGAAGACGCGCGTCACTGGCGCTGAGAGGATCGTCGGCGGCACGTCATTGCGATTGTCCTGACTGGTCGGTGTGGCGCTCATCTCGGTGCCGTCGCCCGACTCGACGCCGCTCGCGTTCACCCAGCGCACCGTGTAGTAGTACGTCGTGTCGTTCTTCAAACCCGCATCGGCGAAGTTGGCGCGCGGATGATTTGGCTTGATGAGCTGCGGCGCGCCGTTGGCCGTGCGGCGGTAGACGTTGTAACCCGCCGCGCCCGCAATCGGCGACCAGCGCAGATCAACCGCGCTGTCTTTGAAACGCGCGAGCAGATCATCCACCAATGTGAACGGCCCGATGCCGAGCGCGATGTTGGCCATCGCTTTGTTATTCGCCTCGTTGCCTTCGTTGACCGTGCCCTGCCCTTTGCCGTTGTCATCGGCGACGACGGTGATGGGATGCAGCCCCGTCGGCGGATTGTTCCAAACGACTTGGACGTCTTCGTATTCACCGGGCTGCAGCGCTCTGGTGGTTTGCGTCGTGCCGATCAACGTGCCGCCCGCCGCCGGGTCGCCACGGTAGAAACTGACTTTGACGCCGGTGGGCGCAGACAGGCCGCCGCCGTTGCCGACGCGGGCGGTGAGTTCGGAGGAAGCGGGGAATGAGGCGTCGTTTTTGCGGATGAAAGATGCGGTCAGGTCGGGCGTTTGCGGGCCCAGCGCGGCGGTATACACGACTTGTTCTTGAGAGTATTCGTAAAACCCAAACCTCCCTGAAAGGTACGTGCCGTCTTGAATGACGGTTGATGCGAGTACGGTGTTTCCCTGCTTGATGGTGATACCGAATCGCCCCGGCGTGAATTCAAGCCTGTATTGATAGGTTGTGAACGCTGCCCACGGGATCGAGTTTTGATAAATCACGCGAACCCGGTTCCCGATGTTCACGCCCGATTCAAAATCGGGAACCATCAAGGGTGAGTCGGCATTGATTGCCCTGACGGTCATGCCGCGCGGAGCAGTCCCTTGATCTACTTGGTTCCACTGAAAGAGGTAAAAATGCTGCGCGTCCTGATACCCAAAAGCAAAACCGATGTAATCGTCATCGCCGCTGTCCTCAACCCGCAACGTCCCTTCGATTGCTTCATTCGACACGCTGAAGTCGCTCAAAAAGATGGAAGGATCGCTATTGCGTGTCTGCCGCGCGACAGTGTTTCCGGCCTCAAGATTCCAGACTGCCGGAAATTGCTGGGCACCTGGTCGCGGAAATTGCACTACTTGCCACGCGCTCAAGTCTAGCGCACCGCTTGTTGTTTGCCGCGCGGATGAGAGGATGTTGTTATTCTCATTCGTCTCCGCAATCGCATTCTGACTATCAACCCACACATAGATCAGATTGCCTTTGAACGTCACGATGCCGCTCAACGCAATGCTCAGATTCGTGCTGCCATTGGCTGCCACCCCGCCCGGAAAATCCGTCGAGCCGAGCAACAAATCCGTGCCTTGATTGAAGGCCCCGTTAGCATTGCGATCCTCAAACGCAATCACGCGAAAGGCAGCATTGACGGCGGCACTGCCCAGATTCTTGATCGTCACACCGAGCGGGCCGGAGATGGCGAGCGTCTGGCTGTCGGTGACGACGGCGGCGGTGTCGAGCGCCGTGACGGTCAGATCAACATTGCCTTGTGGCACGACGGGCGGCGCGGGAGCAGGCGGCGGTGCGGGCGCAGCAGCCAATGGGTGAACTTCGGCGCTGGCGGCGGGGGGCATCAGGGATAGACCGCCGAGCGTCAGGCTCAAGAACCAGCAAAGACAGAGCCGCTGCCAGAAAGCGAAGGATCGCGTCTTGCGGCGGCGTGGCTGCGATGGAGTGATAGATGAAATCGTCGTCTCGTGGCTCATGGTGTAGATCCTCATTGGCAATGGTTGTTTAGCCCGCTGTAGCGTGGCGGCGTGTCAGTAGCCCGACCGTGAGGGAGGGCTTGGGGTTGGCAAGATCACAACTGATCACGCCCCAAG
>JAYUCP010000385.1:0-10206 GCA_043740245.1 Acidobacteriota bacterium
GCTCGAGCAGTTCTTTCTTATAAAATGGCGAGAACGGAGGAGCCATCTATACTTCTTTTGTCATCACAAGATCTGAAGGATGCGGTTGCTAAATTTCATTATTTACAAACAATTGAAGATTATGATCGAAGCTTAATGGCAAAATTGCAATCAGCGCAAGACACTTATAAAACTGATAAAAAAGAATCAGAGGATTTACAGAAGACACTTCAGGCTAATGAAAATGCACTTAATTCGCAAAAGATCGCTAAGACTCAGCTTTTAAATGATACAAAGGGAAGCGAACAGAATTATCAAAGACTTTTAGCTTCTGCTCAAGCACAACTATCAAGTCTTCAGAACTTTGCTGTTTCTGTTGGGGACACTTTAATTGCCCATCAGGATTTATCTGATGGTTGTTTGGCCGTGTGCCACACCGCAATGTGCGCGAACGAATGGCAAAGCTAGCAGCCGGTTGTAAAACCAGCCTTATGGGAAGATCAATCGGGCGTTAAGTCTTTAAGGTTGCCCGCTGGCAATCGGATTGGCCGACGGTGCCTGCCGCCAGCCCGGTGTGATGCCTTTTTCGTCGGCGTCTTGAGCATACGCTGTGCTCCAACCGCTCCAACTGTCCGAATAATTGCGAATGTTGCCGTAGCCTAGCAGATAGGCATAGAGGAACGTCAAGCTCGAACGCCAGCCGCTGCCACAATAAAAAATGACTTCGCGTTCGAATCTATCCCCGCCCGCCGCCGGTTTTATTCCCGCTTCCGCCCAACACGCTTCGATTTCAGTGAAGCTGCGCAAGGTGCCGTCGGGGTCTTGATACAAACGCGCCTTGTCATCAGCATCGCCAATGTGCAGCGCACCGGGGATGCGCCCGCGCAGGGCCAGGTAATCGTACCCACTTGCTTCACCGCGATATTCCGCCAGGCTGCGCGCATCGGCCAGCCAGACGCTGCCGTTGTCAAAACGCCCGCGCACATAGTCCGTCGTTGCCAGCCACTCATCACGCGGCGGGGCAGAGAAGGGGGCGGTCGTCGCTTGCTGTTGCGCCGTCTCGCCCGCGAAACCCGCCGCCTGCCAAGCCGCATATCCGCCATTGAAGATGCGCACGTCTTTAACGCCCGCGTAATTCAACACCCACCAAATGCGCGCCGCCGCGATGGTTTGCTGGCTGTAAACGATCACAGTCGTTTCCGGCGTGATGCCATAGCGCCCGATGACCTGCTGCAATTTAGTCAGCGGTTTCAGATGCCAGCGCGGATAACCGTTCTCAAATTCGTCCGTATCCAAATGCAGTGCGCCCGGCACGTGGCCCCGGTTGTAATCTTTGGCGGCAGACAGCACACCCCAACTCGTTTCGAGAATGACAGCGTGATTGTTGTTGTACGTTGGCGGACGCGCCGCATTCGTGCCAGGCGTGTGAAAATCCTGCACGGCTTTGACCCAGGCGGCTGAGACCACGGTTGCGTAACGCGGCGCGGACTTGAGCGGAAACGCCGCCGCCTCCGCCTGACTCCATTCATTCATGCCGCCATCGTACAAGGCTACGCGGGGATAGCCCAACAGCCGCAGTGCGAAATAGCCGAAGCCTGCCCGCGTGCCCGCGTTGGAATACAGCGCGACTTCTTTGTCCGGCGTCACGCCGCGCGCCGTCCACAAGGCTTTCAATTCATCGTCCGGACGCAACGTGCCATCCGCCGCCAGATTCCACTCCCACGGCAGATGCACCGCGCCTGCGATGTGGCCGCCCCGTGTTTGTCCTGATGCGGGCCAGCCGAGGAATTCTTCATCCGCGCGCGTATCCACGAGCACGAAATCGCGCTGGCCGAGGCTTTGGTGGATTTGTTGCTGCGTGAGCGCGGTCTTCTTGTCCGGCGCGGCGTCGAAGAGGGATGTGGCCCGTGGTCGTGGGATAAGTCGTTGTGCGTTGTCCTGTGGCGAGCCATTGCGGCCAGCCGCCGTCGAGCAAGGCGACTTGCGCGCAGCCCAGCGATTCGAGCGCCCAGAAGACGTAACCCGCCGCGCCTTGCGAATGTTGCGGGTCGTCGTAAACGATGATGTTGGCCGTGCGCGTAATGCCGAGGCTGCCCAGGTGCAACGCCCATTCGGCGGCAGGCTTGCGCCGTTGGGTGGCCGCGTCGCGCAACGCCGCCACCGGCAACGAACGCGCGCCGGGCACGTGACCGGCTGCGTATTCCGCCGCTGGCCGCGCGTCAATGATGCGTAGCCAGGGTTCGTCCAGCCTGCGCGCCAAATCGGCGGGCGAAGTGAGCAAGCGCGTGTTTGGATGGGCGGGCGATGTGCGGCAAGCGGCGGCCAAGGACGCCAACGTCACTGCCAGCCAAAGCCAGGTCTGTAGGGCTTTCATGCTGTGGTCAAAGCTGATCCGGATCGTGGCCCAATTGCCGCAGCATTTCGGCCAGCCGCTCGGCGCGTTGCTGTTGCTGCTCGGCGCGTTCATCGCCAGTCAGAATCCAGTTGCCTTGCGCGTCGTACCAGCGCGCCCACAGATGCTCTATGCCGTGATAACGGCCTTGCCACAAGCCCAGGCCGAGCGCGGCTTCGGGCAACCAGAACCGGCCGCCGTGATTGGCGACTTCCGTGAAGCGCTGGCCGGTGTGGCGAAAGATGCGCAACTCAGTGCTGGCGTAGCTGAAGACGGCGTAATAAGGGATACGCAGAATCCGTTCGTAGACATCCCATTTCACAGGCGGTTCATTCGCCACGCGCAACGTCTGGCCCAAGTCTTCTTTCTCGGTGCCGGGCGAAAGCAATTCCATCACAATCAGCGGCACAGCCTGTTCCTGCCAGGCGACGTAGCTCAAGCGCATGTCGCGCTGTTCGTAAAAACGCGGCACGCCGATGACGCCGAACCAGTCAGGTCGTTTGTACCAGTAGGGCTGGCGCGCGTCGTAATAAAGATTCATGTCGATCGCTGAATAATAGTGATCCGGCCAGTAGACGGGGGGCCGGAACGTTTCGTCCAGCAGCGCGGCTTGGTGCGCGTGAAATTCATCGGGCATACCGGCATCTCCGATCTCTTCGCTGGGCAGGTCGTACATCGTCGGCAGCGTTTGGCGCGCCCCAATGGGTCGCGCCGCTGGTTGAAGTGCCGGTTGAAGTGCCGGTTGAAGTGTAGGTTGCAGTATGGTTGACATGGTTTGTCGAAGCCCTCCTTGCAAGACGGTTGACGGTGGCATCTTAAACCCGGCAGCCGGGCAATGGAAAAGGGAACCCGGCACAAACGAAAAACAGCCGGAAAGCGCCCGGCTTTTGGCTGGCGCTTTCCGGCTGTCTCAGATCCAACCGCCTTACTTCTTCTTCGCCGGTTTTTTGCTCGCGGTCATCGCTTTGGCATAACGCGCGACGGTGTCGGGGAAGATTTTGGTCAAGGCGGGCGCGGGCTTCGCGCCTTTCAGCACCGCGCCCGTTGCGTTTTCATCGCCGTAAGCTTCCTTCGTGTCGTCCTTGTCCGCCGAGATCACGGTGCCTTTGAGTTCGAGGCCGGCGAACAAGCCTTTGCTGCGCGAATAGGAAAGAATCTGCGCGTCCAGCTTCAAATCGGTCGAAGCGCCCGCCTGACGGCCCACCGGCCCGGCGGCGGCGGAAGCGTCGCCGCCGATTTCGAACTTGCTCGACAACAAACTGTTCATGCCGCTGTCGCTCATAAATAGCAAAACGAAATCGGTTGATTGCGCGCCGATTTGCAAGCCGAAGCTGCCGCCTTTCATGTTGAAATACGCGGGCGCGCTCCAGCCTTTGGCCGTGCGGCAAGTCGCCACGCCGCGTCCGCCGCGTCCGCCGATGACGAAACCGGCCTTGATTACGTCAGGGAAAACGGCCACGCATTTGGCCTTGCCCAGCACGGTTTCGGGGATAGCTTTTTCGGGCACACCCATAATTTCATTGAAGACGGTGGCGGCCTTGTTGGCCTGTTTGACCGTATCGCTGCCGGCGCTCAGCTTGCTTTGCGCAAAGCAGGTGAGGCCGAGCAGACAGAATGTGATGAGCAGGGAACTCGAACGCAGGTACATGGTTTCCTCCATAATTTGGTTGGCATAAATTGGTTGGTTTCGGTTGGCGTTGATTGCTCAATAGCGCCGCCGGCATTGTGGCAGCGGGGGCGGTCTGAGGCAAGCTGGCAGAGGCGGGCGGGCGGCGCGGTTTAATTACCCTTTTCGATCATCAGCGTGCGCACCGGCGAAGTCACGATGCGTTTGCCGTCAAAGCAGATTTCGATGCGCAAACCGATGCCGAGCCAGCCCATCTTCAGCATACAACCGCCAAAGGTGGAGCCGCTGACAGTTGCTTCGATGGGATTCAAAAAGAAGCGTCCGCCCTGCACCAGCGCCTTGCCGGTTTCGGGTTCAAGCAGAAAGATGTAGTAGTCGGAATTGAGAGTCTTGGCACAGACCGTATCGAATTGGCCGAGCGTGCGAATGGCGACGCCGTCGAAGCTCGAACTCATCTCAGTGAACCCGTCAAGCGAGCAATAACGCGGGATATTGTGCATTCGTGGCTCCTTCATCATCTTCACCAAATTTCAATCGGCTCACCAAATTTCAACCGGCATTGCGCAACTCGCTTCTGCCCGTTGGCGGCACGCCCAGCTTTACAGTTTACAAGTTGTTGTCCCCTCTGCAGCCGTAGCCCCTTGCACAAGCGGTGCTCCTGGCCACCCAAAGTGGCGGCAGTATAACCTTTTTACGGCGCAAACGGTCAAGCTGCTTCTCAACTGGGGCGAACTTTTTCGGGCCGCCTTGGAACGCGTTCAGGCCCGCATCTGCCACGCTCACTTTTTCAGCAGCACCTTGATCTTCTCGACCACTTCCTTGATTTGCGGCACGTTGGAAGCCGCCGGCATGTCGGCGATAAATTGCTCAAAGGCGCGCAGAGCGGGTTCGAATTTCTGTTGGTTGTAGTAAAGCTGGCCCAGCAGCACTTGCGCCGTGGCGACCCGTTTGCCGCCCAAGGCATAGGCTTTTAGCAAGGCAGGTTCAGCCTCTTTCAGCTTGTTCAATTGCACATAAGCCGCACCGAGATAAAGTTGCACGCTGGCGGATTCGGGTTCGAGTTCAGCGGCTTTTTCAATCTCAACGGCGGCGGCCCCATAATGATCCTGGCCGACGAGCACGCGGCCGAGTTTGATTTGCGCATCGGCGCGCACGCTGCGTTCCAGCTTTTCATCCTTCAGCCCCGTGCGCAGTTGCTGTTCTGCTTCATCCCATTGCTTCGAGACGATCAACCCTTCGGCCAGCAGGATGCGCGCCTGGCCCAACGACGGTTCGTCTTTGACCAGCGCGTTGAGCACTCTGACCGCTTCGCCGTAATTGCCTTGCCGGTTGCGCACCAGGCCCAGATTCAAGCGCGGCAGATGAAAGCGCGAGTTCAAGCTGACCGCCTGGGTAAAGGCCGCCGCCGCTTCATCCAACCGATTGAGTTTCAGATAAAGCAGGCCCAGGTCATTGAGCGCGCGCAGATGTTGCGGATAGAGCGCCAGGGCCCGCGTGAATTCGCTGATGGCCGTTTCGGCGCGCCCTTCCGTGGCTTCTTTCATTGCCGCGTCGTAAGCAGCCTTCGCCTCGCCGGGCACTTTGGCGTCAAAATCAGCCACATCCAGCGTACGTTTCGGCGGCGTCTCAGCTTCGAGCGGACGCAAGAACAACGGCACGTAACCGGGCGTGCGCGCCGGCCGGAAGCGTTGCACGGTGGCGGCAAAGGTGCGCTTGTCGCTTTCGACACGAATGGTGAAATCGCCCTCGCGCAACAAGTCGCCGGGCAATTGATATTTGCCTTTGCTGTCCGTAAAAACCGTCTCAACACGCCCATCGCCGCGCGTCAACGTGAAGCGCAACTCACGCGGCGGCAATCTGCCGCCCGGCATAAAGAACTGAATAGCCGGTGGCGCTTGCGCAACGCCTGAGCGGTTGGAAACAAGCAATAGCAAGAGCGCCAGAAAGGTAAGCAGTGGCAAGCGAATCGCGCGCATCATTGAAACTCCGCGTTGAGGTTGAAGCCAGGTTGATATTGCGGGCGCAAGGTAGCATGGCCGCCAATGGCTGTAAACGCGCTGGGTCTGGGTGTCCGTCACGTTTTTGCACGAGGGTGCTTCAGGGACAACGGACGGCGTGGCAAGGGTAGCGCGAACTGTCTAAATCGAACCACACAAGATTGGTACAGTCGCGGCAGGGCGTGTCAGTAGCCTGACCGTGAGGGAGGGCGCGCCGTCCAGTCAGACCGCTTGGGTTTGACTACAAGCCTGCCCTCCCTCACGGTCGGGCTACTGACACGGTGTCCCAATGTTGCGTGTTCTGATTTAGTTTGCGCAGCTTCAGGAACTCCAACTAGGGCGCGACTGCTTCCCCAAAGTGTGACTGCTGAAGCCACGCAAACTGACAGTTTGCGCTACCCTTGCCGCGCCGCCCGTTTCCCTCTACACAAAACTTTGACGGACACCTGTGCGCAGCACTCCCCAGCGAACGTGGCCGCTTGTCCTACAAAACTTGTCAGTGCGCCTCGCGCTACTCTTAGAGTAGAATGCCCGCGCTTTTTGCTTGGCTTTCTATGGGCGCTGCCTAACTGTGCGGCGGCGCAAAACAAAAGCCGGGATGCATGGCGCCGGTTGAACTTTTATGGCAAACCAATCCAAACCCGCGAAACACGTTTTGATCGTGGAAGATGATTTCGACATCCGCGATCTGTTGGTGATGCTCCTGAACAGCAATGGCTATCGCGCGACCGGCGTCTCGAACGGCCAGGAAGCGCTCGCGTATTTGAACCGCGCGCAAGCGACCGACCTGATCCTGCTCGATCTGATGATGCCGATTATGGACGCCTGGGAATTTCGCGCGCGGCAACAAAGCCTGCCGCAATTCAGCGCCATCCCGGTTGTGCTGCTCTCGGCCACCGACGAAGTCAGTGACCAGGTCACGCCGTTGCAGGCCGCCGGATATTTGCGCAAGCCGATTGATTTCGGGGCGTTGCTCGAGACGGTCGGACGCTATTGCTGAAGAGTTGGCGGTTGGCAGTTGGCAGTTGGCAGTCGCTGAAGATTTCCGAATCCCTCCATCTATCTCGTATGAACAACCGTCTCGCCATCATCAACGGCAGCGTCGTCACACCGCAATCCGTCATCGCCCCCGGCCTCGTGCTCTGCGAAGCCGGACACATTCGTTACGTGGGCCCGGCCCAGGGCTCAGAACCCGATGAAGGCTCTCAGGTCATTGACGCCAGCGGCTGTTACGTGCTGCCCGGTTTGATTGACACGCACTTTCACGGTAGCGGCGGCGACGATGTGATGGCGAATGGCGCGGCGGGGATTGGCCGCATTGCGCGTTCGATTCTGCAATACGGCACGACCGGCTTTCTGGCGACGACGATTGCCGCGCGCCACAGCGAATTGCTGCGCGCCGTCGCCGACACCATCGAGGCCGAATCCTCTCAAGCTAAATCTGGTCAAGCTAAATCTGGTCAAACTAAATCTGTCCAAGTCGAACCCGCTGCCGCCATCCTCGGCTTGCACATCGAAGGGCCGTACATCAATCAAAAATTCAAAGGCGCGCAGCCCGCCGCTGGCATTCGCGATCCCAACTTCGACGAATGCCGCGAGTTGCTCGAAGCCGCTGCGGGCCGCATTAAGATCATGACCCTCGCCCCCGAATTGCCCGGCGGCTTGGAATTGATTCGCTGGTTGACTGAGCACAACGTCATCGCCTCACTCGGTCATTCCGACGCCGATTACGACACCGCGCTCGCCGCCATTGAGGCCGGGGCCAAACGCGCGACGCACCTGTTCAATGCCATGTCCGGCGTTCATCATCGCCAGCCGGGTTTGGCGGCGGCAGCATTGAATGAGCCGGGTCTCTGCGCCGAATTGATCTGCGACGGCGTGCACGTGCATCCGCAAATGGCGCGCCTGGCTTGGCGCATGAAAGGGCGCGCGGGCTTGGCGCTGGTGACAGACGCGACGGCCGCGCAAGGCGTCGGCGATGGCATATTCACGCTGGGCGATTTTCAGATTCAAGTGCGCGGCAACCTGTGCACGCTGCTCGATGGCGTGACGATTGCCGGCTCGGTGCTGACGATGAACGGCGCGGCCCGCAACGCGCTGCACTTCACCGGCATGGATTTAGTAGACCTCGCGCACACCGCCGCGTTGATTCCCGCCCAAGCCTGCGGCGTCGCCGCGCGCAAAGGCTCGCTCGAAGCGGGCAAGGACGCGGACATCGCCATCTTCAAAGCTGATTTCACGACGGTCTATACAATCTGCGCCGGGCAGGTGGCTTATCAAAATCTCACGGCATAGCGTTGTACGTTGATACAAATCCTATGGATATTTTCTGCTCCACCTTGCAAGAAGCCGCTGCGCCAGCCGTTCCTTCACCACCAACTCGCAAAACCAGCACCGAGGAAAACAAAATGAACAAAGCGATATTCAGCTTATGCCTGCTGCTGTTGACCGGTTTATCAGTGAGCGCGCAGGCGCCCAAAAACATAAAAGGCGTTTACCAGCATTGGCTCGATGAAGACGTGATTTACCTGATCGCGCCTGAAGAGCGGCTGACCTTTCTCGCGCTCAATACCGATGAAGAGCGCGAGCATTTCATCGAACAGTTCTGGCGGCGGCGCGACCCCAACCCTCAGACCGAAGAGAATGAGTTCCGCGAGCAATACTACTTGCGCATCGCTCACGCCAACATGACCTTCGGGTTTGGCAAAACCGCCGGTTGGAAGACGGATCGCGGGCGCATCTACATCATCTATGGCGCGCCTGACGAAGTCGAACAGCAAGGGCTCGCAGAAACTTGGCAGTATCACTACCGGCCCGTCTTTCGCGGGGATGCCAAATTTCAATTCGTGGATTTGAACCGCACAGGCGAATTCCGCCTGCGGCAATAAAAGGAAGCATCTATGCCAAGCACCATTGCAATGCTTTTGCTCATATCCCTGTTGTCGCTGACGCTGCAAGATGGCCCCAAGCCGCCAGTCACCCTGCCGGTGTTGCCAAACCAGGATGTCAAACTTGTGCCGCCATCCATCCCGACAGAACTGACTGGCCCGGCGGAATTGCCTGGCGCACAAACGCCAACCTCTACCAGTGTGATCGGCGAGCAGATGCAGGTTCAATTTCGTGAGGGCGTCTTGCGGATCAAAATCGGCGGCACGTGGTTTCCGGCATCTGGCAGTTGTTGTTTCTGTCCCGATGGCGCTGAAAAACCTGTGCGGTGGGAACCCGCGAAACAACCCGCAGCCCAGCGCGAGAAACGCTGAACCCGCCCCGCCTTGCTTCGTCCAACAAGCCTCTGCCAGAATGCGTGCGCAGCAGTAACAACCATCACGCATCCACCAACAAGCAACGGAGGAGATCATGAATTTAAGAACAGTTTCCCTACTCGCATCACTATGCCTGCTCGGCCTCCCGGCCTTGGCACAAGGCACGCTGAGCGCCAGCAGCGACACAGTCAAACAGGCCAACAAGGCCGCCACGGTTTTCAAAGAGATCATGGACATTCCCGACAAGGCGATCCCCGAAACGATTCTCGCCAAGGCCAAGTGCATTGCCGTCTTCCCGCAAGTCATCAAGGCCGGCTTCGTCATCGGCGGACGCGGCGGACGTGGCGTGGCGACCTGCCGCCTGGACAGCGGCCTGGACAGCAGTTGGAGCGCGCCTGCTTACTTCGATATGAAAGGCGGTAGCTTCGGTTTGCAGATCGGCGCACAGGCCACTGATTTCGTGTTGATCTTTATGAATGAAAGAGGCTTGAGCAGTCTGTTGAAGAACAAGTTCGAGATGGGCGGCGACGCCTCGGTCGCGGCAGGCCCGGTGGGCCGTCAGGCGGGCGCTTCGACCGACCTGGCGCTGAATGCTGAGATTCTCTCTTATTCGCGCAGCAAGGGTTTATTCGCGGGCCTCGAACTCAAAGGCACCGTCATCGCCATAGACAAGGACGACATGAAACAGGCTTACGGCGATGAGAACGCCGCCAGCGCCGTGTTGAAGGGCCAGAAACCAACCGCCGAGTTGACCAAAATCTTCCCTGATACCGTTGGACAATACGCGAAGGCGCAGGGCAAGTAAGCACGATATTTCTGAACTGGTAAGAGTGAGGGAAGAGGGCGGCATACATTTGTCTGCCGCCCTCTTCCCACGCTTATGTTTGGGTAGTGGCTAAGTTAGGTGGGATGTGTCTGTAGCCCGCGCGTGAGCAAGGGCCGTTTGCT
>JAYUCP010000386.1:0-10197 GCA_043740245.1 Acidobacteriota bacterium
GTTTGGTACGTTGATGCTGGCAAGGCATTCTCAATTCGTCATTCGCCATTCTCATGCAGTGAGTAATGGATTAGGCGGTTGCTTCCTGCTAAGAATGACGAATTGAGAATGGCGAATGCCTACCGCTTCAAGTGTACTCAGCTTGTTGCTCTGATTTAGAAAAGTTTGGCGTTCGCCACCGGGCAGTGCTAGAGTTGCGCCGCCTTACACAAGAAGTCTTTTGGGGATCGACACCGCTAGCCGTCTTTATCTTTTTCCTCGCTTCGTCCTTGCTCCCAAGCGATGCAATGCTGAGCAGCCGAAGCCAAACAGTTGATCTCACAGGAGGCCGCTATGAACAAAGTCTTGAAGCTCACGAGTGCTGTGGTGTTGGCGCTCAGCCTCGCTTGGCTCGCCTTGTCTGCCGCAGTTGACGCCGATGCGAAGGCCAGCGGGTCGCTGACCTTTACCAAGGACATCGCCCCAATCTTTCAGAGCAAGTGTGTCGAGTGTCATCGCCAGGGCACGGCCGCGCCGATGTCGCTGGCGACGTATCAGGAAGTGCGCCCGTGGGCCAAAGCCATCCGCGAGCGCGTCATCACGCGGAATATGCCGCCCTGGCATATTGACAAGGCCGTCGGCATCCAGCGTTTTCAGAACGACCGTTCACTGACCGACGAACAGATCAACACCATCGTGCGTTGGGTTGACGCCGGCGTGCTGCCCGGCGAGGCGAAGGACATGCCGCCGCCGCGTCAGTGGCCCGATGGACAGAGTTGGATACTCGCCAAGCAATTCGGCCAACCCGACCTCGTGCTCAAATCAGACGCTTACACCATGCCCGCCCAGGCGCAGGATGCGTGGTTCAGGCCCGTGACCGAGGTGCCGTTGACCGAACCGCGCTGGGTGCGCGCCGTCGAGATGCGCACCGGCGCATTGGCCGGGCGCAAGATCATGCATCACGTGCTGGCGGGTTTGATTCAGGAAGAACCAGGCCTGTCCAACGCCGCTGAAAATTCCAACTCCGGCGCGAACGGCCCTGGCCTGCTGATGGAATGGGCCATCGGCAAGAACTTCGATATTTACCGCCCGAACACCGGCAAGCTGCTGCTGCCAGGCGCGCGCATTTCGTGGGAACTGCACGTGCACGCCGTCGGCGAGCAGATTCGAGACCATGCCGAGTTGGCCGTCTACCTTTATCCGAAAGGCGAGACGCCGAAGTATCGCACGCGCTTGACGCTCTTCGGGGCTTATGCAAACCCGGCGAATAACCCGACCAGCAGCCGGCTCGACATTCCGCCGAACGCGGTCGCGGTGACGCAGGGCTTTCACGTGCTGCAACAGCCGGCCCGGCTCGAAAACTTCCAGCCGCACATGCATCTGCGTGGCAAGGCCATGTCCATCGAAGCGATCCTGCCCAATGGCACGACGCAGATGCTGAGCCACGTCAACAATTTCAATTTCAACTGGATGAACAACTACATCTACGCCGACGATGCCGCGCCGGTGTTGCCCAAAGGCACGGTGCTGCGCGTGACGGCCTGGCACGACAACACGACCGCCAATCGGCACAATCCAGACCCCGACCAATGGGTCGGTTGGGGCGACCGCACCGTGGATGAAATGGCGCACGCCTGGGTAAACGTGACCTACATCAGCGAGGCGGATTATCAGGAGTGGGCCGCGCGCAACAAAGCTAGCGCGACTGCGCTTCGATGAATAACCGTTCTCCCCACGAAGCCACACGAAGAAACACAAAGCGTGGTTCTTGCTTCGTGATTCTTCGTGAGACTTCGTGGACGAGTTTCAGAGGATGCTGCCAAATGCGAGCACAGATGCGATCAATCATGCGAGCCTTGCCGGTGCTGATTTGTCTCGCGGGCTGGGCGCTCGTGAGCGGGCAACAGTTGCCGCTCTCGCCCGCGCGCGAAGCCGGCCAGAGCGTCACGGGTGCCTTCGAGGGGTGGTTCAAAAATCCGGACGACAGCTACAGCATTCTGCTGGGCTATAACAATCGAAACACAAAACAGGAATTGGACTTTCCCATCGGGCCGGAGAACCGCATCGAGCCGGGCGGCCCCGATTACGGACAGCCGACGCATTTTCTGGCGGGCCGGCAATGGGGCGTCTTCACACTGACCGTGCCCAAGGATTTCGGGAACAAGAAACTCACCTGGACACTGACCGCCAACGGCCAGACGACGGTGATTCCAATGAGCCTGAATCTGCTCTGGGAAGTCGAGCCGTTCCGCGAAGCCAGCGGCAACACGCCGCCGTTCATCAGCTTTGAAGAAGGCCAGCCCGGCGTGCAAGGCCCGCGCGGGCACAGCGCGACGCTCACAACGACGCTGCCGAATCCGCTCACGCTGACCGTTTGGGTATCTGATGACGTGAAGCTGCCACGCTCCGCAACGCAGGGCGTCAGGAATCAGCCCGTGACGGTGTCGTGGGGCAAGTATCGCGGGCCCGGCGCGGTGACTTTCGCCAATGACAAACCCACGGTCGAGAAAATCGAGAGCAAGCTGACACCGGCGCCCGCCTTCACCGGCAAGGCCGTGACGACGGCCAGTTTCAGCCAGCCGGGCGAATATGTGTTGCGCGTGGTGGCGAATGACGCTTCGGGCGACGGTGGGCGCGGGTTTCAATGCTGCTGGACAAATGCGCAGGTGAAGGTTTCGGTCAAGCCGGGCGCGGCGGGCAGCCAATGAGCCAGCCACTGCATTGCTTGTCAGTTGTCGCGCCTGCCAACTACTATGTGCGCGGCGTAGGCGAGCGCCTTTGCCGCAGTACGGTTTTCAGATTCACACCTTCAAGCAATCGTTTAGAAAGAGTAATTGCTCGGCCCTGGGAGCGCAGTCCTTCCAGGCTGCGAGTCGTGGCGACGTACTCCTTGGTTTTCCAAAGCGTCTTCCAGCCAAGCCCGCAGGCTGGAAGCACTGCGCTCCCAGGGGGCGAGTAGTTACTAGAAAGAAAGGGTTGTGCCGAGCCGCAATCGTTCAAGCGTCATCATCGCTGTGTTGGCCCTGTTGTTCGGCGCGCTGCCCACCGGCACGTCCGCGCATGACATCCCGAATGACGTGCTGGTGCGCGCGTTCGTCAAACCCGCCGGCACGCGGTTGCAATTGCTCGTGCGCGTGCCGCTGCGCGCGTTGCGCGATGTAGAGTTTCCGCAACGCGGGCCGGGCTATCTCGATCTGGCGCGCGCCGACGCCGTGTTGCGCGATGCGGCAATGTTGTGGGTTGCCGGCGCAATGCAGCTTTACGAAAGCGAGTCGCGGCTGCCAAATCCGCGTGTGGTTGAGACGCGCGTCGCGTTGGAAGCCGATCCATCATTTGCGTCCTACGAAGCGGCGCTCGCCCACGTCACCGGCGCGCCGTTGCCAGACAGCGTAGAGTTGCCGTGGAACCAGGGATTGCTCGACGTGTTGTTTGAATACCCGATTCAAGCGGAGCAAGCCAGATTCTCAATCCAGCCGGAGTTTGCGCGGCTCGGTTTGCGCGTGGTCACGGTCTTGCGCTTTCTGCCGCCGGGCGGCGCCGAACGCGCCTTTGAATTCAGCGGCGATCCGGGCCTGGTCAGGCTCGATCCGCGCTGGCAGCAAGCGGCGTGGCGCTTCGTGGTGGCGGGCTTCCGGCACATTTTGGACGGGACGGATCATCTGTTGTTTCTGCTGTGTCTGGTGATTCCGTTTCGTCGCCCGCGCGCGCTAATCGCCATCGTAACGGCCTTCACGGTGGCGCATTCGATCACATTGATCGCGTCAGCTTATAACTTCGCGCCTGATGGGTTGTGGTTCCCGCCGCTAATCGAAACGCTGATCGCCGTTTCGATTGTTTGGATGGCGCTCGAAAACATCGCCGGGGGCAATGCTGAGCAAAGCTTGCAGCGACGTTGGATAATCGCGTTTGCGTTTGGACTCGTGCACGGCTTCGGCTTTTCGTTCGCGTTGCGCGAGACGTTGCAATTCGCGGGCGCGCATCTGTTGACTTCGCTGCTGTCATTCAACGTCGGTGTAGAGTTGGGGCAATTGCTGGTGCTGGCGTTGTTGCTGCCGTTGTTGGCGGCGCTGTTCCGCTTCGTCGTGGCCGAACGCATGGGCACGATCAGCTTGTCGGCGCTGGTGGCGCACACGGGCTGGCATTGGCTGCTCGAACGCGGGGAGCGGTTGCGGCAGTTCAACTGGCCGGCGTTGAACGCAGCGAGTCTGGCTGTGGCGCTGCGCTGGTTGATGCTTTTACTGATTGTCGCGGGACTGGCGTCGCTGGTTACGAGTTGGTTCCGGCAAATGGCGCTGAAGCGGGCGCTGAAAAGTCTGAAGTCTGAAGTCTGAGCATAACAACCGCGTGACAGAACCAATTCCACATCCTCAATTCTGCCTTCTCAATTCATACGCAGTTAATGCTGTTCTTCTGCAAACGAATGGAGAGTGCAGAATTGAGAATGCAGAATGTGGTGCGACGTAGTCACTCTTGTTGACGGGCAAACACTGATGGCTGACTTTGTGCCGAACACGTTCGGTTCCGAGGAAACAAACATGAAACTATCTTTTCTCATCGCCGCAGTCTGTTGCTGCGCGCTGGCATTCGGCCAGGAGCCGCTGACGAGCGCGCCTGAAATCCCCTACGAAGCTGTGCCCAACCTGCTCAAGCTGCCGCCCGATGTGCATCTGGGCGAAGTGGCGGGCGTCGCCGTCAACTCAAAAAAACACATCTTTGTCTTCTCGCGCGGCAGCACGACCGGCCCGGCGTATGGCGCGAGCGCGGCACAGTTGCTCGAATTCATGCCCGACGGCAAATTCCTGCGCGAGATCGGCAAGAATCTGTATGCCTGGTCTTACGCCCACGCCGTGCGCGTGGACAAGGACGACAACATTTGGGTGGTGGACAAAGGCTCGGACATGATCGTCAAGTTCAACCCCGAAGGGCGCGTGGTGATGGTCTTCGGACGCAAGAAAGAAGCCTCGGATGAAGCCGTGCCCTGGACGCGCGTGACGCCGCCGCGCCCCGCCATTGACGGCCAATTCCGTCAGCCCACTGATGTCGCCTGGGATCCGCTGGGCAACATCTTCATCAGTGACGGCTACATCAATTCGCGCGTGGCGAAGTACGACAAGCACGGCGATTGGGTGAAATCGTGGGGCGACCGTGGCACGAAGCCGGGCGAATTCAACACGCCGCACAGCCTCGTGGCGGACGCCAAAGGCAACCTCTACGTCGCGGATCGCGGCAATCGCCGCATACAAGTCTTCGATGCTAATGGCGCGTTCCAGCGTGAGATCAGGATCAACGTGCCCATCCCGCCGGACGCGCATCCCTGGATGGGCAATCAACCGGGCGTCGAAGGCGCCGCCGCGCAAAACGGCGCGCCCTGGGCCATCTGCATCACGCCGGGGCCGAAGCAATACCTATACAGTTCGGATGCCTTTCCGGGGCGCATCTACAAACTGACGCTCGACGGCAAAGTCGTCGGCGTGCTGGGCCGCACAGGCCGCCAGCCGAAACAGTTCGGCTGGATTCACGAACTGGCCTGTCCGGCGGAGAATGAATTGTATGTCGCTGAGATTTTGAATTGGCGCGTGCAGAAGCTGTTGTTGCAACCGGCGAAATGAAAACCTTTCCCACGAAGCCACACGAAGGCAACACGAAGATTTTGACAGGATTCACGAGATTGAAAACAGGATTTACAAGATAGCTTGCTGATTCAGTAATCCTGCTCATCCTGTCGAAAAAACCTTCGTGAATCTTCGTGTGGCTTCGTGGGCGATCTTCCGAGGAATTGCGATGTCACATAGATTCACAATACTGGCGGCCATCATCGTCTTGTCCGCCTCTCCAGCTTACTCGCAAAGCAACGATCAACCCATCAACGACCGGCCCAATCCTTATCAAACCGTCGAAGGCTGGGCCAAGCTGCCCGCGGGCCGCACGTGGGGCGCAACCAGCGCGGTGGAGATTGATCGCGATGGCAAATCCATCTGGGTCGCCGAACGCTGCGGCGCGAATACCTGTGTGGGCTCGAACCTGCCGACGATTCTGAAGTTCGATGCCGCCGGCAATTTGCTGAAGAGCTTTGGCGCGGGGCTGTTCGTCTTTCCGCACGGCATTCACGTGGACAAAGACGGCAACGTCTGGGTGACCGACGGCCAGCCGCCGGGCGCAAATCAAGCCGCCGCTGCCGGCAAAGGGCATCAGATTTACAAGTTCAGCCCCGACGGCAAGCTGCTGCTGACGTTGGGCAAGGCGGGTGGCGGGCGCGAACCTGATTATTTCTTTCAGCCGAATGATGTAGTGGTCGGGCGCAACGGCGACATCTTTGTCTCTGAAGGGCACGGCGGCGACAACGCGCGCATCCTGAAATTCTCGAAGGACGGCAAGCTCCTCAAGACCTGGGGCAAGAAAGGCACAGCACCGGGCGAATTCGATCAGCCGCACGCGCTGGCGCTGGATTCGCGCGGGCGCTTGTTCGTCGGCGACCGCACCAACAATCGCATTCAGATTTTCGATCAGGACGGCAAGCTGCTGGCCGAGTGGAAGCAGTTCAGCCGGCCCAGCGGCATTTACATTGACAAGGAAGACGTGATTTACGTGGCCGATTCCGAATCGAATGACCGTGGCGCATACGGCCAGCATCCGGGTTGGCGGCGCGGCATCCGCATCGGCAGCGCCAAAGACGGCAAGGTCACGGCCTTCATCCCCGACCCCTCGCCCGGCACCGGCGCGACCAGCGCGGCTGAGGGCGTGGCCGCCGATGCGCAAGGCAATGTTTACGGCGCGGAAGTCGGCTCGCGCTCGTTGAAGCGCTACGTCAAAAAGTAACGCGAACTCACACCGTCCAAATCTGTGACAACACGCGTTTGAAATTGCCGCCCAGGATGCCTTCGATTTCGGCATCGCTGTATTTGCGGCGCAGCAGCCCTTCGGTCAGATCGAACATGCGTTTGGGATGATCGAGTCCTTCGACATCTATCTTTTCGCGGAAGCCATAGCTGCCTTTGTAACTCGCGCGCAGCCGTTTGTTTTCCTCCGCGGGCATCTTGTCGTAACCATCCAGATCAATATCGCTGCCGACGCCCAGGTGTTCGGCGCCGATCAGTTTGCGCACGTGATCGAAATGATCCAGCACGTGTTCTATCGTCGTCGGCTCATCGTTTTTGACGAACATGCGCACGGCGGTGATGCCCATCACGCTGCCCGTTTTGCCGACAGCCTTGATCGCGTCGTCGGTCTTGCAGCGCGGATGGCCCGGCGCGAGCGTGCGGCAATTCGAATGCGTAATCAGCACGGGCTGTTTCGACAGTTCGAAAGCATCCAGCGTCGTGCGGTCGCCGCAATGCGAGACGTCCACGGCCATGCCGACTTTGTTCATGCGTTCGATGATGGCCGCGCCGAAATCGCTGATGCCCTCGTCGCGGCGTTCGGTCGAACCGTTGCCGATCAGGTTGCGCGTGTTGTAGGTCAATTGCGAAACGCGCTGCCCCAGGCTGTGAAAGAGGTCAACATCGTTTGGCATGCGAAAGTGCTCGGCATTCTGCACGCCAATCAGCACGCCGACCTTGCCGGAGTTCTTGACGCGATTCAGATCGTCGGCGCTATCCACGCGCATCAGCCATTGATCGTGATTGGCGATGAACGAATCCCACGACGCGATAAAACGCAGCGTTGAGTTGTAGGCCTCAGGCCCGCCCATGCCCACGGCGATGTGAAAGACGTTGATGCCCGAATCTTTGAAACGCTGCCAATCACCCTGTTTGAAGGTGTCAGGATTCGTCAGCCACGGCGACGCGCCCAGCTTGAATGGGCTGAGCATGTCAATCACGGTCGCGCGTTTGACCAGTTCGATGGCGCGCGCCGAGTATTCAACGGGCGAATTGGCAAACACTCGATAGCTGTTGCGGTTGATGAACGGGGCGAGCGCGAGACCCGCGCCAGTTTGGGCAAATGTTTTGAGTAGTTGACGGCGTTGCATTTGGCGATCTCCTGATAAGAGTGGTTGGTTCAGTTAAACATCGTAATCAATCACCACCGGCGCGTGATCCGAAAAAAACTGCTCGGCATGAATCACCGGCGAATGCGCGGCCTGGTTCAACCCCGGCGTCGTGAGGTGGTAATCCAGCCGCCATCCGACGTTGTTCGCGCGCGCATTGCCGCGATTCGACCACCACGAATAATGCACGGCGTCGGGGCCGACCAGATGGCGGAAGGTGTCGTGAAAGCCCGCGTTCAAAAACTCCGTCAGCCAGGCGCGCTCTTCGGGCAGGAAGCCGGAGTTCTTCTGGTTGCCACGCCAGTTTTTCAAATCAATCTGTTGATGCGCGATGTTGAAGTCGCCGCAAAACACCAACTCGCGTTTGCTTTTACGCAAGCGTTGGCAATGCGCAATGAATTCATCCATGAACTTCAGCTTGATCGCCAACCGCTCAGGGCTGCTTGTGCCCGACGGGATGTAAGTCGAAACGACGCTCAAGCCGTCAAAATCGGCCTGCAACACGCGGCCCTCACTATCAAAGGTTGAATTCATCCCGCGCGTCACACGCTTCGGTTTGGTTTTGGAAATCAGCGCCACGCCGCTGTAACCGGGTTTTACCGCCGGATACCATTCGGCGTGATAACCGAGCGCGTGCCAATCCGCCGGGACTTGTTCGGGAAAGGCGCGCACTTCCTGCAAGCAGATGACGTCGGCTTGCGTGGATGCCAGCCACGCGGCTACGCCTTTGGTGGTCGCCGCACGGATGCCATTGAGATTGAGTGTGAGTATGCGCATTGTGTCAGTGCATTGAACCGTTGGGGTTGAACAAAAAGAAATCGTGGACGGCGCGCGCCACCTCGGCAATCGCGCGTTCGCGTTCGGCTACGTCTTTGATCGCGGCCTTGACGAAGACGGCAATGGCAACGTGCCCAGCGTTGTCGGGCAAGGTGATGATGCCTACGTCATTGGTTGTACCGCCGATGCTGCCGGTCTTGTGCGCGACTTCGGTGCCGCGCGGCAACAGACCTTTCAGCCGCGTGTCGCCCGTGCGGCAGCGGCGCATGATGTCGTATAACAACGCGGCGCTCTCCGCTTTCAAGCAATCTTTTTTCCAGATGCGTTCCAGCAAGCGCGCCATCGCTTCCGGCGTGGCCGTGTCGCGCGGGTCGGCGTTGAACCGGGTGTTGGCTTCCTTTGCCTGCTCCGGCGTCACGGCGCGCGCCAGCAGTTGATAGCCTGCCTGTGTGTGTTCACTCTGCGGCGGCAGGTTTTGAATGCCCAGCCAATCGGCAATCAATTCGCGCGTCGTCCGGTTGACGTTGATGCCTTCGATGCCTAGCGCGCGCATCCGCGCCGTCACCGCCGCGCCGCCACCCGCCAGGCGCAAGCACACATCGGTCGCGCTGTTGTCGCTGATGAGCAGCATCAATTCCATCAAGTTGCGCACCGACAGCGCCACGCCGGGCTTGTTGAACAGATCGCTCAACGTGCCGCTGCCGGGGCTCAGGTCGCTGGTTTTCAATTCGACCATCTGATCGAGGCGCAGCTTGCCCTCATCCACCAGCGTCAGCAACTGCACGGCGATGGGCACTTTGAAACTGCTCGCCATTGGGTAACGGTCGCCATTGTTGAGCGTGACGCGGCGGCCGCTTTCCAAATGAATGGCCGCGACGCCGACCGTGCCGTCAGTGACTTTGACCAAGCGTGCGAGTTCACGTTCGAGCCGCGCGAGGTCATTGGTTTGGGCGTAGATGCTGGCGTAGCTAGCAAAAAGCAAAACCACGAGCAGTAGCAAAGGGCGAAACTTATTCATCTCTCTTGTTTCCTTTGTTCGTTGCCTGATTGGCAGCGCTTTCGCTGCCGGGAATACGCGGATAGCGTTGTTTGCCGATCAACTTCTGACGGTATGCCATCACCGCATTATCGTTCACCCGCAACAAAGTGAGCGTGACACGCCCGGTGATTGTCTGGCCGATGATGCGCGCGGCTTGCAACGCAAAATGCTCGCCCCAGCGCTGCGCCCGCGGATTGAAAAGCAGCACGGGTTGTTGCGTCTCAAGATCGAGCGCGGCGAAATCAGCGCCTTTGTGGCGATTACAACGCGCGCAAGCCAGCGCCAGGTTTTCCAGCACAGTTTGTCCGCCGTGCTTGCGGGCTAGTGGAGCTTTCCTAAAGTTCTCCATCCTGTTCTTTGAAACACAATGTTAGACTGGGTTTGAAAGGAATCCACTTCAAATGCCCAATCAAACTTC
>JAYUCP010000387.1:0-25749 GCA_043740245.1 Acidobacteriota bacterium
GGCGTGCTGACGATTGCGGGGTTGAGCTTCAACGTGACGCAAACGGGCACCGCGCCCGCCACGCGCATTGACGCCTTGAGCCAGACTGCGGCGTTGGTGGGCGGCAACGGTTTTACGTTGACGCTGACGGGCGCGAACTTTACCAACACGGCCAAGGTGCGTTGGAGCGGCAGCGAACGCGCGACGAATTTTGTCAGCGCCACGCAATTGACCGCTGCCATCACTACTGCGGATTTGACCGCGACCGGCACTTTCAGCATTGATGTATTCGACGCGCCACCGGGCGGCGGCGCGTCGAATCAAGTGAGCTTCACGGTGCAAAATCCCGTGCCGCAATTGGCTGGATTGAATCCAGCGAGCCGCGCGGCAGGCAGCGAGCAGTTCACATTGACGTTGAATGGCAGCGGTTTTGTGAGCGGCGCGGTCGTGCGTTGGAACAACAACGCGCGCAGCACAATCTTTGTCAGCGCCACGCAATTGACCGCCTTCATTCCCGCGAGCGATGTGGCGGCGCAAGGCACGACAACCGTCACGGTCTTTAACCCTGCGCCCGGCGGCGGTGCATCAGGCCCGCAAACGTTCACCATCACGGCGGGCGCGGCCATCACCAGCATTGTGCCGAACATGGTCATCGCCGGTGGCCCCGGGTTCACGCTGACGGTGAATGGAACCAACCTGACGAACGGCGTCACTGTGCGTGTGAATGGCAATGCGCGTCCGACCACAGTGGTCAATGCCACGCGCGTGACGGCTGAGATTCCGGCCAGCGACATCGCCGCGCCCGGCACGGCGCGCATCACGGTTGCGCTGCCGAGCGGCAGTCTTTCCAACGAAACGCTGCTGACCATCGCCAATGCCACAGCGCACATTTCAGCGGCGAGCTTCACTCCCGGTTCGCTTGCGCCTGATTCGATCATCGCGTGTTTCGGCACGAATATGGCGACCGGCACTGAGTCTTCCAACACAGTGCCCTTGCCCACGACGCTGGCGGGCACGCGTATGCTGGTGCGCGACAGCGCGGGTATGGCGCGCGAGGCTCCGCTCTTTTTCGTTTCGCCGGCGCAAATCAATTATCTGTTGCCGACGGGCACGGCTTCGGGCACGGCGACGATAACGATTACGGCTAGCAATGGCGCAATTTCCGCCGGGCAATTCGAAGTCACGTCAACCGCGCCGGGGCTGTTCAGCGCCAATGCCAACGGGCGCGGCGTGCCAGCGGCAATTCTGGTGCGCGCGAGCGGCGGCACGCAGCGCGTCGAGCAAGTCGTGCGATTCGATACGACGGCGAACAGCTTTGTCCCCATTCCGATTGACCTGGGCCCGGTTGGCGATCAGGTGTTTTTGATTCTGTTTGGCACCGGCATTCGTTACCGCGCCGGGTTGAATAACGTGAGTTGCGTGTTGGGCGGCACAGCGGTTGAGGTCGGCTATGCGGGGGCGCAAGGCGATTTGGTGGGCCTCGATCAAATCAACCTGGGGCCGTTGCCGCGCAGTCTGGCCGGGCGTGGCAACGTGAATCTGATTCTGACCGTCGAAGGCCGCGCGGCGAACACAGTGCAGGTCACGATTCAGTAAAGATGTGGCATATGAAAAATGAGCTAAGAAATGAACTGGAAATAGCGCTGCCAAACCAACCACGGGGATCACGGGGGTCACGGGGAAAACCAAACCAGGCTGCTTTATTTTCCCCGTGCGCCCAGTGTCCCCCGTGGTTTGGCAAGTTTGTTTTCAAGCCATTTCTAAGGTTGTTTTTTTGCTTCACCGGAACATTGCCAGCGTTGAGCGCGCGCGTGCTGTTCGCCGTCACCTTGCTTTGCGCTACGTTTGCCACGCAAACGCCTGGCGAAAAGCCTGAGCTAATCTTGCAAACCGGTCACGCTGAAAAGATCGAGGCCATCGCCTACAGCCCGGATGGCCGCTACATTGCGACGGGCAGCTCTGACCGCACGATCAAAATTTGGGAAGCCGCCACAGGCCGCGAGCTGCGCGCGTTGAACAGCAGCAATACAGGCGGCATCACTACTCAAATCAAGGCGCTGGCCTATAGCCCCGATGGGCGCGTGCTGGCGTCGAGTGGTAATGATGGCAAGCTGCGTTTGTGGGATACGGCTTCGGGACAAGAGCGCGCCGTCATCAATGGTCATGCAAAAACAGTCCAGGCGCTCGCCTTCAGCCCGGATGGACGCTGGCTGGCATCAGGCGGCACAGAAGACCAAGCGGTGAAAATTTGGGAGGTTGCCACGCAACGCGAATTGCATACGCTCTCAGGCCATCGCGCGTGGATCACGGCGTTGGCGTTTAGCCCGAATGGGCAAACCTTGGTTTCAGGCGATGTGACGGGCGTGTTGAAGATTTGGGAAGCGAGCACGGGCAGCCGGCTGCATTCGTTGAACGCGCATAAAGATCGCATCAGAAGCCTCGCCTTCAGCGCGGATGGTGAGCGCCTCGCATCGGGCGGCAATGACGCGGCCGTACACATTTGGCAAACACGCGCGGGTCAGTTGCAAAAAAGCCTCCCACCGCAAGCCGCGCCCATCGTCGCCGTAGCCTTTGCGAATAACTCCCAACAACTGCTGCTCTGCGCCAACGACCACACCATCAAACGCTTCGACATCGCCACTGCCAACGAACTAACAAACAAGGAACTAACAAAACTGACAAAGGCAGAAAACCTGAACCGTTATCAGACTGCGGTTTTCAGTCCAAATAGTCAGGGATTGGCGGCGTGTGACGGCACGCGTGATGTGGTCGTGCGGCAGACAACTGCGCAGGCGACGGCTGATACTTTAACGCTGACGAGCCGCGTCAATCCGGTCAAAGCGGTGGCGTTCAGCCCCGATGGACGCTGGTTTGCGACGGGCAATCAGGATACTTCGCTCACGCTGTGGGAAACGTTTTCGGGGCGCGCGGTGGGGACGCTGTATGGCAATGCGGGCAGCATCAATGCGCTGGCGTTTAGCCCCGACAATCAAACGCTGGCGTCGGGCAGTTACGGCGGCGTCATCAAGTTGTGGGAAGTGATCGCCGCGCGCGAGGTGAAAAGCTGGCAGGCGCATAACGAAGGCATAAACGCGCTGGTGTTTTCTGCGGACGGGCAGCGGCTGTTTTCAGCCAGTGTTGACGCGGCGATCAAGAGTTGGGATGCAACGTCTGGCCGTGAATTGGCAAAGCTGACGGGTCATCAAGGCGAAGTTACGGCGCTCAGTTTGAGTGTTGATGGCAAGCTGCTCGCATCGGCAAGCGCGGATCAAACCGCGAAACTCTGGGACGCGGCGAGCGGCGCGCTCATTCGCACTTTACCGCGTGAGGATGGCCCGTTATTCGCCGTGGCGCTCACGTCTGATGGAAAGCAAATCGCGACGGGCGGCGCGGCGCGTGTCGTGACGATGCGCGATACTGCCAGCGGCGCACAAATACGCGCGCTCAACGCGAATGGCCGCATTCTCAGTCTGGTTTTTACGCCTGACAACAATACGCTTGCCGCCGGGCACAGCGGCGCGGCCATTCAGCTTTGGGATGCGAACACCGGGCAAGCACGCGCCACACTCAACGGCCACAGCGGCGCGGTCAATGCGTTGAGTTTTCACCCGGAAGGCGCTTGGCTCGTTTCGGGCAGCGATGACGGCAGCGCGCGACTGTGGCAGATGAGCAGCAACACGCTGGCCGCGACGCTGGCCACATTGCGCGCCAATAATCAGGCAAGCAATGAATGGCTTGTGGTGACGCCGGATGGGCTGTTTGATGGTTCGCCGGTGGCGTGGAATCAAATCCTCTGGCGGTTTGCGCGCAATACATTCAATGTCGCGCCGGTCGAATTGTTCTTCAGCGATTTCTTTTACCCCGAATTGCTGGCCGACATTCTGACGAACCGGCGGCCTCCGCCCAAAGAGAACATCGCACAACTCGACCGGCAGCAACCAACCGTCAAGCTTTCTCAGCCCAACACCGCGACAACAAACGCCGCCAGCGCGCGGACGCTGAAAGTGCGCGTAGAGATTGCCGAAGCCGCCGCCGACAGCAAGCACGCCCAAGGCAGCGGCGCGCAGGATGTGCGCCTCTTTCGCAACGGCGTGCTGGTAAAAGCATGGCACGGCGATGTGTTGAAGGGGCGGGCCAGCGCCACGCTTGAAAGCGAAGTGACGCTGGTGGCTGGTGAGAATCGGTTGACGGCCTATGCTTTCAACCGCGCGAATATCAAGAGCGCCGATGCGCAACAAGTCGTGCAAGGCGCGCCCGCCTTGCAACGGCGCGGCACAGCGTATGTCATCGCGGCAGGCATCAATCAGTATTCCAATGCCGATTTCAATTTGAGCTTCGCCGTCGCCGATGCGCAATTGTTCGGCGCCGAATTGGTCAAGCAACAAAGCGCGCTGAATCGTTTCGCGCGCATCGAGCCGGTACTGTTAACCGATGGGCAAGCCACCAAAGCCAATTTGATTTCCGCCTTGCAACGCTTGTCCGGCGCGCCACTCCCCGCCAACGCGCCAGCAGCTTTGCAAAAATTGCAGACCGCCCAACCCGAAGATGGCGTCGTCTTGTATTTCGCCGGCCACGGCATCGCTTATGAACAACGGTTCTATCTGCTGCCGCACGAACTCGGTTACAACGGCAAACGCGCCGCACTGACCGAAGCGGACGTGCGGCGCGTGCTGCCACTGGCGATTTCGGATGAAGAGTTGGAGCGGCTGTTTGAGCCGATAGATGCCGGAACCATGCTACTCGTGCTGGACGCCTGCAATTCCGGCCAGGCTCTGGAAGCCGAAGAGAAGCGGCGCGGGCCGATGAATGCGAAGGGCCTGGCGCAGTTGGCTTATGAAAAAGGCATGAACATTTTGACCGCCGCGCAAAGCTATCAAGTCGCCAAAGAAAACTCGGCGCTGGGACACGGCTATTTGACCTATGCGTTGATCGAAGACGGGTTGCGCAAGATGGCCGCTGACCGCCTACCGCGCGATGGGCAGGTGGTGTTGCGCGAATGGTTCGATTTCGCTTCGACCGCCGTGCCGCAGATGCAGGCCGCCAAGGTCAATGCGGATCGTGGGCTGGTGAAAGTGCGGCTGCAAAAGCTGCGCGAGGTGCAGCGCCCGCGTGTTTTTTACCGCCGCGAAGCCGAGCCGCAGCCATTGGTGATTGGCCGGAACTGAGGCCACACCAAGCGCAAGAATAAGGCTGGCATTGCGTCGCGCGCAGTAACCGTGTTTTACTTGCTTGCAAGGAGGAATGCCGATGACTTTGACGATTGAACTACAACCTGAGATTGAAACACGACTGCGTGAAGCAGTTCAGTTATCAGGTCGAGCAGCGCCTGACTTAGTTCACTACCTGCTCGAAAAAGCCCTGCCGCAGAACTCCAACGAGCCGCGTGCCTCTGCGCAAGAAGCCAGGTTGTTGCAAAAGATCAACCTGGGGATCGCCGAACCCGTCTGGCTACGCTATCGCGCTTTGCGCACGCGCTTGCACGCCCTACAAAACGGGGCGGCAGAAGCAGCGGCGCTGAGCGCCGAAGAATACGCAGAACTGCTGCGCCTGACTGAGCAAGTGGAAAAAGCCAATGTCGAGCGTGTGCAAAACCTGGCGGAACTCGCCCGGTTGCGGCAAGTCTCGTTGCCGGAAGTCATGCGACAACTCGGGCTACAGCCGCCCGATTGTGAATAGCGGAGAGGGAGAATAATGGAATGGAGCGCACCTATCTCCCAGCCCACATCCGCCGCCAAGTGCGTGAACGCGCCCGTGGGCGTTGCGAATACTGCCGCAGCCAACTTGCCTACTCGCCTGATCCATTCGTGGTCGAACATATCGTTCCGCTCGTACACGGCGGCACCAATGATCTGGCAAATCTCGCTTGTGCCTGTGGCGGTTGCAACGGCATCAAGTATGCGGCCATTGCGGCCTACGATGCGCTGACGCAAACGACGGTTCCGCTCTTCCACCCACGCGAACAAAACTGGCACGAGCATTTCACTTGGAGCCCTGATTACACGCACATCCTCGGGCTGACAGCCACGGGCCGAGCCACCCTTGACCGGCTGCAACTGAATCGCGCCAACGTGGTGAATTTGCGCCGCGTGTTGCGCTTGGCTGGCGAACATCCCTAAGCTATTTACTCCCGCCCAACCTTCGTGTAAAAGCAAAGTCGCTTTCTGCATTCACCAAAACCAAATTCAACACCCAGAGGAGAATCACCGATGTCTCACATTCCGTTTCGCCCCACGCTCGCCGCGTTGTCGCTGGCCGCGTGTCTCGCATTCGCCGCGTGCTCGACACCCGCGCCGAAGACTTCCGAACCACAACCCGCTGCGGCTGCGCCTTCCCCAACAGAAGAAAAGCTGCCCGCGCCTTACACACAAGGCAAACTCGTGCGGCTCGATCCGCGCTTCGATAAATTGATCGCGCCCGGCACCAAAATCGAAAAGCTGACCGAAGGCCACAAATGGACGGAAGGGCCGGTCTGGAAGAAGCCCTCTCGGCAAGATGAAGCTGGCTTCTTGCTTTACTCCGACATTCCGAATAATGCGATCTACAAATGGCAGGAAGGCAAAGGCGACGCGCAGTTCTTGAAACCGGCGGGCTACACCGGCACGGCGACGTTTGACGGCAAGGAGCCGGGCACGAATGGGCTGACCTACAACAAAGACGGCCTGCTGGTTTCGTGCGAACACGGCGACCGGCGCATCGCGCAACTGGCGGCGGACGGCAAGACCAAGACGACGCTGGCCGATAAATACAACGGCAAACGTTTCAACAGCCCGAATGATCTGGTCTTCAAAGCGAATGGCGATCTTTACTTCACCGATCCGCCGTATGGCTTGCCCAAAGGCGCGGACGATCCGCAACGCGAGTTGGATTTTTGCGGCGTCTATCGCTTGGCCAAAGACGGCAAGGTGACGCTGCTGACCAAAGAGATCACGCGGCCCAACGGCATCGCCTTTTCGCCGGACGAGAAGAAGCTCTACGTTGCCAGCTCCGATCCCGACAAGGCGATTTGGATGGTGTACGACGTGAAGGCCGATGGCACGTTGGGCGCGGGCAAGGTCTTCAAAGATGTCACGGCGTGGGTGAAAGAGAAACGTCCTGGTTTGCCGGATGGGATGAAGGTGGACAAGGCTGGCAACTTGTGGGCGACCGGGCCGGGCGGCGTGCACGTGTTCGCGCCGGATGGCACGCATTTGGGTTCGATTGAAACGGGCGTGCCGACGGCAAATTGCGCATTTGGCGATGATGGGGCGACGCTGTATATCACGGCGAATACAGCGTTGATTCGCGTGAAGACGGGGACGAAAGGGTTGGGGTTCTGAGTTCGGCGGCGTTGCTAGGCAAGTCCAAGGGCATCGTTTATGATGGCCCGGCAACGCCGCATCAATACCGCATCAAAGTCCCATCTGGGAGGTAACGCAATGAGCATCAAAGTCGCACGCCAATCACGCGCCACCATCGAAGACTTGTATCGCGTGCCGGAAAATGGCAAAGCGGAACTCATCGGCGGGAGGTTGGTGACGTTTATGGCGACGGGCAAACGGCCTAGCCGCGTCAGCAGCAATATCTATCTGAGTTTGCGCGCGCACGAGCAGCAAAGCCCTGGCGGATTGGCGGTGGCTGACAACGCGGGATTCATCGTGGATTTGCCCAACCGCGAGTCGTTCAGCCCCGACGCGGCTTGGTACGCAGGCAGTATTGGCGACGAGACGAACGAGATGGACTTCTACGAAGGCGCGCCGGTCTTTGCCGCCGAAGTCCGCAGCAAAGAGGATTACGGCAAATACGCCGAAGGCCAAATGGCGGCCAAGCGGCGCGATTACTTTGCGGCGGGCACGCTCGTCGTCTGGGATGTGGATATTCGCGGCGCAGCGGTCGTGCGCGCATATCGGCGCGACAATCCTGATCAACCGGTGATCTTCCGGCGTGGTGAGATAGCGGACGCGGAACCCGCAGTGCCCGGATGGCGGATGCCGGTGGATGAACTTTTTCGATAAGACAGCCAGTCACGCTGGCTGGCATTCCTACAAAACTCTTTCCAATAAAAAGGAGCAAGCAATTATGCAACTCGGCATGGTCGGTCTGGGCCGCATGGGCGCAAACATGGTGCGCCGCTTGATGCGCGGCGGGCACCAATGCGTCGTCTTCGATATGAGTCCCGACAACGTCAAGAAGATGGAAGACGAAGGCGCGCAGGGCGCGCGTTCCATCGAGGATTTCGTCAACAAGCTGAGCAAGCCGCGCGCCGCCTGGGTGATGGTGCCGTCGGGCGAAGCGACCGAGAAGACGATTGACGGTCTCTCGCGCTTTCTCTCGGCGGATGACAGCGTGATTGACGGCGGCAACACCTATTTCAAAGACGACGTGCGGCGCGCCAAGACGCTGGCCGAAAAAGGCATTCACTATTTGGATGTCGGCACCAGCGGCGGCGTCTGGGGCTTGGAACGCGGCTACTGCATGATGATCGGCGGGCCGCGCGAAGTCGTCGAACGGCTCGATCCGCTTTTCAAAACGTTGGCCCCAGGCACTGGCACGATCGGCGCGACGCCCGGGCGCGAGGGAATGACAGGCACGGCGGAACAGGGCTATCTGTATTGCGGCAAAGCGGGCGCGGGCCATTTCGTCAAGATGGTGCACAACGGCATCGAGTACGGCTTGATGCAAGCCTATGCTGAGGGCTTTGACCTCTTTGCCTGCGCCAGCAAACCGGAGTTGCCGGAAGATTACCGCTACGATTTCAACCTGGCCGACATCGCCGAAGTCTGGCGGCGCGGCAGCGTGGTCAGTTCGTGGCTGCTGGATTTGACCGCTTCGGCATTGGCTGAAAACCCGTCGCTGTCGAACTTCACCGGCTTCGTGCAGGATTCGGGCGAGGGGCGCTGGACGATTCAGACCGCGATTGAAGAGGCTGTGCCGGTGGATGTGCTGGCGACTTCCCTGTTCGCGCGCTTCCGTTCGCGGCAGGAAAATACGTTTGCGGACAAGATACTGTCGGCGATGCGGAATAAGTTTGGCGGGCATATCGAGAAGCCGTCAGGAGGGTGATTGCGGATTGCGGATTGCGGATTTGAAAGACGAGGTACCGCGATGTATGAAGGGATGCGCTTTACGTCGGCTGATCTGGACGTTTTGCAAAAAGCCGAAGGCAAGCGATACGAGATCATTGATGGCGAGCTTTACGTTTCCGCACAGCCGCACTACGGCCACCAAGTCTGTTGCACCAATACCTGCTGTTTGCTTGCAAACTGGGACCGTGAAACCGGCCTGGGAGAATCAGTGTATGCCCCAGGCATCATCTTCGCTGATGATGACGACGTCGCGCCCGATGTGGTCTGGTGCAGCTATGCATTACTGGACAAAGTGCTGGGCGCGGACGGGAAGTTTCACGGCGCGCCGGAACTGGTTATCGAAGTCCTTTCGCCCGGCAGCACGAACGAGCGGCGCGACCGCGAGACCAAGCGCAAACTCTATGCGCGACGCGGCGTGCAGGAGTATTGGATTCTCGATTGGCTGATGGGGCGCGCGGAGATATTCCGGCGCAGGTTTCGCCAACTGCGCTTGGCTGAAACGTTGAACAAGCGTGACGTGTTGCGCAGTCCGCTGTTACCCGGCTTTGTCAGCCAGGTGGCCGACCTCTTCGATTTCCCGCCCAGAAAGAATGGTAACGGCAAGCCGTCAAGCACGGTTTGCAAGTAATGCGATGAAAGCAAGCCAACGTCTTGCATCCATGATCGTTTTCCAAGTTTGAGGCAAAAAATGGCTGCACTCCTAAACCCGACCCAAACCCTTGTCTTACCCAGCCAACCGGCTGATCCCTGTGTCATGGTCATCTTCGGCGCGACGGGCGACCTCACCAAACGCAAGCTCTTCCCCGCCCTTTACAATCTGGCGAAAGCGAATCTGCTCTCGCGCGAGTTCGCCATCGTCGGCACCGCGCGCCAGGACCTTACCAGCGAAGCTTTCCGTGAACAGCTCAGCCAGGACATCAAGACCTTTGCCACCACCACAGTCGAGCCGGAAATCTGGGACTGGTTTCTGAAACGCATCTACTACACCGGCGGCAACCTGCAAGACCCCGCCAGCTACGCCAAGCTCAAAGAAGTCATCCAGCAAGCCGACCAGGCACACAGTTGCAAGGGCAATTACTTTTACTACCTGGCGACCGCGCCGCAATTTTTCGGCGAGAGCGTGCGGCAATTGGGCGCGGCGGGCTTGACGCAGGAAGAGGGCAGACAATGGCGGCGCGTGATTATCGAGAAACCGTTCGGGCGCGATCTGGATTCGGCCAAGGCGCTCAACACCGAGATACGGCAGGTGCTGGACGAAAAGCAGATTTACCGGATTGACCATTACCTGGGCAAAGAGACCGTGCAAAACATCATGGTCTTCCGTTTCGGCAACGGCATTTTCGAGCCGATCTGGAATCGCCGTTACATTGACCATGTGCAAATCACGGCGGCGGAAACGGTCGGCGTCGAAAAGCGCGGCGGCTATTACGAAAGCTCTGGCGCAATGCGCGACATGATCCCCAATCACTTGTTCCAACTCGTTTCGTTGACCGCGATGGAGCCGCCCATCTCGTTCGACGCCAACGCCGTGCGCGACGAACAGGCCAAGATTCTGCACGCCATCTCGCCCTTCACGCCCGAAGAAGTGCTGACCGACACCGTGCGCGGCCAATACGGCGCAGGCATGATGAAAGATGAGCGCGTGCCCGGCTACCGGCAGGAAGAGAATGTTGCGCCCGACTCGGCGACCGACACCTTTGTCGCGTTGAAGCTAATGATAGACAACTGGCGCTGGGCCGACGTGCCGTTTTACCTGCGCACCGGCAAGCGCCTGGCTAAGCGTGTGACCGAGATTGCGATTCAATTCAAACGCGCACCCTTCGTGCTCTTCCGTGAAACCTCGATTGGCAAGTTGCGCACGAACCGGCTGGTCATCCGCATTCAACCGGATGAAGGCATCTCGCTACGCTTCGGCGCGAAGGTGCCGGGGCCGATTATGCGTATGGGCGCGGTCGAGATGGATTTCGATTACGTGGACTATTTCGGCAGCACGCCCAGCACAGGCTATGAACGGCTGTTGTATGACTGCATGACCGGCGACGCCACGCTCTTTCAACGCGCCGACATGGTCGAAGCCGGCTGGAGCGTGATCGAACCTGTGCTGGATATTTGGCAGGCACTGCCGCCGCGCGCCTTTCCGAATTACGCGGCGGGTTCGTGGGGGCCGAAGGAAGCCGATGAGTTGCTGACACGCGACGGGCGCGAGTGGCGGAAGGTGGACGAGTAAAGCCCGGCGACAATCAGACATAGAAAATGCGCTGCGCGAATGGCTGTCGAGACAGCCGCTCTACGCAGCGCATTCCTTTCTCAGCACATGATGGGGTGAGGTTATCGTGCGAGAAATTCAGCGTCTGCCCGTGGGCAAACAAATGTCGTCAGTCCCAATAAAATGGGCGGTAATTGCTTGTTTGAACTGCGATCCGAAAGTGATTTGAGATGCTACAGCGGGGTCTTGCGAGGCACGGCGCGCACTATACGAAACTGGGCGTTGAATGCCAAACGAATTTTCGCGCGCAGCGCAAAAAGTTCAACGCCACTGCCAATCGCCAGCCACTGGGTGCGTCAAAGTTTTGCATTAGCCGGTGCAGCCGCCCGCGCCGGTGGCCGTGAAGCGGAAGCTGTACGAGCCGCCTGGTGTCGCCGTGCCCGTCAGTGCGCCCGTGTTCGCCTCCAACGCCAAGCCCGGCGGCAGCGCGCCTTGGGTGACCGTGAAGGTGTAAGTCCCCGCCGGACTCGCTGAAACGTTTTGGGTATACGCCGCACCGGGCAAGGCCGGCGGATTGATCGTGATCGTCGCGCAGGTGCCGGTGATGAGCAGGTTGTAGCTTGCGTGCCCAGGCACCCGCCCCCAAGTAGTTGCAATTGGAATTTGGCTGTGGTTGTTGCTGAGAGATAGCTGAGATCAGCTAAGTTCAGTAGTGAGCACCGGGCAGATGATAGCGCAGCGCGCGCGCTGGCAAGCGGCAAACTGGCGATTGGGCCGCGGCGATCATGCACTATTTGGAAAAGCCCAAAGACGCGCTCAGCGCAGGCCGTGAACTAGGGGTTGAGGCAGTGGTCATGGGCCGTATTTACCGGCAAGGCGATACGCTGCGCGTGACCTGTCAATTGCTGCGCGTCCGCGCTGAAAAGACGCGCTGGACCTACACCTTCGAGCACCAATTTGCCGGCCTCTTTGAAATGGAAGACAGCCTGACAGCCCAAGCCGCCAACGCCCTGGCGCTGCCCTTGCCGGAAAGCGCGCAGCCCAGTCAGCGCCTGCAAGGCACGCAAAATTTGGCCGCTTATCAGCTTTATCTCAAAGGCCGCTACTTCTGGAACAAACGCAGTTGGGAATGGAAGATGAGGGCCGCTGAGAGTTTTGAGCAGGCCATTCAACTCGACCCGAATTACGCCGCCGCCTATGCCGGGCTGGCCGATTGTAACAGCCTGTTGAACACGCGGATGACCCCCGCCGAACGCCTGGCGAAAGCCCTGCCGGCGGTTGAACGCGCGTTGGACAGATGCTTTTGGCCCCTAATTCAGGAGCTGAGAGCAGCTTGTCTTTGCGCGTCAGAACTTGAGCAAGTCTTGCAGCAATTCCCAATACTCTTTGCTGATCGGCACCACTGACAAACGCGGTAACCGCACCAGATCGAATTCTTTGAAGGCCTCATTCGCCTTGATCTCAGCCAGTGTCAGGGGTTGGGCGAGGCGGCGTTTGGGTTTGAGGTTGATGACGATCAGGTGCTCATCATTGGCGTTGGGGTCTGGGTAAGCGTCGCTGATGACTTCGGCCATGCCGACAATCGCCTTTTCGTGGCCGGTGTGGTAGATCAAAATCTCATCGCCCAGCTTGACCGAACGCAAATTCTTGAGCGCCTGATTACTGCTCACGCCGTCCCAAACGCATTTCTTGTCCCGTTCTAAATCGCCGTAGGAATATGCTTCGGGTTCTGTCTTAAATACCCAACGATTTGGCATGCAATCTCTCCTCTCAGCACCGCAAGGCTTTGGCGCTGCGAGCATGTATGTGTTTGTGTAGCTTCACAGGAAATCTGGGCAGGGCATTCTTTGACGCCCGTGCTAATTCGTTCCGCCGCAAACGGCCAGATTGATCCGAACGATTGATCCGAACGTGTGAGTATTTGGGGGGCAATACTGCGTTGGCAGATCATGCTGACAACGGTTTTGTGATGTCGGCTAATTGAGCTTGAGCGGCGCGCTGCAAATCTTGGGACGTTAGGATCATTTGCAAACCGCGTTGCCCGGCGCTGACGCTGATAAGGTCGTGCATCAACGCTGTTTCGTCAAGGTAGAGCGGATATTTCTTTTTCACGCCGAGCGGCGAGACACCGCCGCGAAGGTAGCCGGTCAGCCCTTGAATCTCTTTGACCGCGACCAGTTCGACTTTCTTATTGCCGGTCACGGCGGCGAATTTCTTCAAGTCCAACTCGGTGTCGCCGGGGATGCAGGCCATCACGACGCCGGTTTTGTCACCGCGCGCGACCAGCGTTTTGAAGGTGGCCTCGGGCGGCATGTTCACCTTGCGCGCCACGCTGGCGGCGTCCATTTCCTCTTCACTGAATTCGTAGGCGCGCAACTCGTAAGCGATCTTGAGTTGATCGAGCATGCGCGCGGCGATGGTTTTCATACTCACTTGCCAGCCGCTGCTGCCGCCGCTTCGAGCGTCTGTTCCCAGCTTTGATAAAGCTCCTGCAAGCGCCCTTCGAGTGTTTGGTAACGTTCGGCGAGCGCGGCCAAGCGCAGGTGATCGCGCGCGACTTCTTCGGTAGACATCGTGGCCGTGAGCGCCTGCATTTCGGCCTCAGTGGCCTGAATCATCGCTTCGATCTCGGCGGGCCGGGGGCCTTGCTGGCGCGACTTGTTGGTCTTGCCGGTTTTACTAGAAGCCTTGCTGGCAGCCTTGCCAGAGGTCTTGCTCGTAACCTGCGGCGCGACGGGTTTGCGCGCCGCGTCGCGTTCGGCTCGTTGCGCTTCGGCGAGGCGCGCCTGTTCGGCGGCGAGCGCGCGGTGATGCTCTTCGTAAAATTCGCTGTAGCTGCCGTCAAAAAACTGCGCGCCCTGTTGGCCGAAGTAAAGAATCTGCGTGGCGATGCGATCCAGGAAATAGCGGTCGTGCGAGACCGTGATGATCGTGCCGCCGTATTCGTTCAGCGCCGCTTCCAGCGTCTCGCACGAAGCGATGTCCAGGTGGTTGGTCGGCTCGTCCAGAATCAGGACGTTGACGTGCGAATAGATCAGCTTCGACAGCGCCAGCCTTCCCTTCTCGCCGCCTGAGAGCGCGGCTACCGGTTTGAAGACGTCGTCGCCGCTGAAGAGAAAGCGGCCAAGAAAGCCGCGCAACTCGCCATCGGTCGTCGTGGCCGAAGCGATGGTGCGCAACTCTTCGAGCACCGTGTTGCGCTCATCCACGGCCTTCAGCCGCTGGTCGTAATAGCCGAGCTTGACGCCCGTGCCCCAGCGCAACTCGCCGTCCAGCGGTTTCAATTCACCCAGCAAGGTGCGCAGCAGCGTGGTCTTACCCGTGCCGTTGCCGCCGATGATCCCGAGCCGTTCGCCGCGTTTGAGCAGCCAGGTCAGATCGCGCGCCAGCACTTTGGGCGCGTAACCGATCGCCAGCTTGTCCAGGATCATGACCTGATCGCCAGTGCGCGCGGTCGGTTTGAGTTTGAAGTTGGCGGTGTCGAGACTGTTGACGCTTTCGAGCCGCTCCATGCGTTCGAGCATGTTGCGGCGCGATTTGGCTTGCTTGACCTTTTGCCCGGCCAGATTGCGGCGGATGAAATCTTCGGTCTTGGCGATCAGGTCTTGCTGTTGTTCGTAAGCGCGCTGCTGTTGTTCGCGGCGTTCCTCGCGCTGTTCGAGGTAGGCGCTGTAATTGCCCTTGTAACTATCAACTTTGCCGAATTCGAGATCGAGCACGCGCGTGACCGTGTGATCGAGAAAGAAGCGGTCGTGCGAGATGATGAGGTAGGCCGATTTGTACGCGGCCAGATACTCTTCCAGCCATTCGACCGCGTCCACGTCCAAGTGATTGGTCGGTTCGTCCAGCAGCAGGATGTCGGGTTCGAGCAGCAGCAGGCGCGCCAGACCGAGGCGATTCTTTTCGCCGCCAGAGAGGCTTTCGGCCCGCTTCTCAAAAGTGTCTTTGTCGAAGCCCAGCCCCAACAGAACGGCTTCGGTGCGCGCGTGAAAGGTGAATCCACCATGCAGTTCGTAGGTTTGCTGCGCCTCGCTGTAATCGTGCATGGCGCTGTCTAGGGCCTCGCCATGCACTTCGGTCATCGTGTGTTCCAGCTCGCGCATCTTCACTTCCAGCGCCTGCAATTCGCTGAAGACGGCCAGCGCCGCGTCCATGACCGTCTCGGCCCCGGTGAAATCAACGTGCTGCGCGAGCACGCCGGCGCGTAGGTTTTTCACGCGTTCAAGCTCGCCGTTGTCGTGGCTTTCAGCCCCCGTGATCAAACGGAAGATCGTCGTCTTGCCCGCGCCGTTGCGCCCGACCAGACCGACGTGTTCGCCGGGGTTAAATTGAAAGGTCACGCCACGCAACACATCTTGCGAGCCGTAAGCTTTAGTGACTTCGGATAAACGGAAAAGCATAGGTTGTCGGTAGCCAGTAGCCAGCAGTCAGTAGCCGGTTTGAAATTACCTGCTACTGACTGCTGAATGACGAACTACTTCTTTTTCGGAGATGCTGCGGGCGAAGCAGCGGGGCTGGCCGCCGCGCTGGGCGAAGCATTTGGTGATGCGGCTGGTGCTGAGGCGACCGGGCGCAACACGCCAAAGCTGTTCGGGTTTTCGAGCGTGCGTGAGGCCAGGAAGTTTTCGATCTTGGCTTCGTCGCGTGCCCGCGTCAGCAGGGCTTCATTCAACAGCGAGCGGCGCTGATTCAGGATGTAATCCGAAATCTGTTTGCGCACGTCGGGGTCGTCCAGCGTCAGTTGGCGGCTGTCGCTGCGCTTCTGCGTCAGCTTGAAAATGTGCCAACGTCCACGCGCATCCTTGACCGGGCCGAGCAGATCGCCTTCGTTCTTGCTCATCATCTGATTGCCGAGTTCCGCTGGCAGGCCGGCTTGCGTGAGGCCGCCGAAATCGGCTTTCTTGACAAAGCCCAGATCGCCGGCCTTCAAGGCGCTTTGATCTTCGGATTGCACGCGCGCGACGGTGGCGAAATCGGTGCCGGTGTTCAGCCGCTGGCGAATCTCGTTAATCTTTTGCTGCGCGGCCACGTCGCCTTTGACATCGTTTTTCATGCCGTTGTCCGCCGGGTCAACGATGATGTCCGAGAGGCCCACGCCCGGTTCGGCCACGAACTGTTTGGGGTTGGAATTGAAGAAGTCGCTGATCTCGCGGTCTTGCACCTTGAGCGTCGCGCCCAGTTTGTCCTGCAGCTTTTGAATCGCCATTTGCTTGCGCACATCGGCACGGAAGGAATCCTGGGTCTGGCCGCTCTCTTTGAGTTGTTTGTCGAACTCCTCTTCGGTCAAGCCGCCTTCTTGTTTGCCCTTCTGGATGAATTCGTTGATCTCTTGATCGGTCGGGTTGATGCCATCTTTTTGCGCGCGTTGAAAAAGCACTTCCTGCTGGATCATTTCTTCCAGCACCTGCAAACGCGCCGCCGCCAGTTCCAGCGGCGAAAGCTGCCCTTTTTGCGCGCCGGCGCGCTGGGCGGTGATGCGATCCACGTCGTCAACGGTGATGTTGTTCCCGTTGACGGTAGCCGCCGCCTCTTTGCCGCTGCTTGAGGCAGTGCTTCCGCCCCCTCCACCGCACGATGAGGCAACGAGCGCGAGGCCGAACACTGACGATGCAATCAAAAATTTACGCACTTTAGTCTTAGCTCCTTTTGCTTAGATACTCTGCCATCTGATGATAACTTCTATTGAAGACCTTGGGCCCGCACGTGGCGCGCCTGTGTTTGACGCTGCTGCAGGCGTCTGCTATAAACCCAGCTTCGTTTTCGCACTGCTCAATCATTTTCAAGCTAACCAAGAGAACTTTGGAGGTAATTATGGCTAATCGTTGTGAACTTTGCGGCAAAGGCCCGCAATTCGGCAACAATGTTTCCCACGCGAATAACCGGACGCGCCGCCGCTTCAACCCAAATCTGCAGAGCGTGCGCGCGCTGATCAACGGCGCCGGCAAGCGCATCAAAGTGTGCACCCGCTGTATCAAAGGCGGGAAAGTTGTAAAAGCCGCTTAGCGTCCGCATTTTCAGTTCCGGATTCAAAGAGCGCGAGTTCATCGTGGTATTGCATTGATGGCTCGCGCTTTTTGTGTTTCCTGTCGCCATATTCCTTTCGTCGGGCCTAAGCCAACGCCACAACCTCGATTTCAACCCGCACATCGCGGGGCAACCGCGCCACCTGCACCGTCGAACGCGCCGGGCGGTTGTTGTTGAAAAACGTAGCGTAGACTTCATTCATCGCCGCAAAATCATTCATATCCAGCAAGAAGACAGTCGTTTTGACGACCTGCTCCAGCGAAGAGCCCGCCGCTTCGAGCACGGCGCGCAGATTTGACAAGACGCGTTCGGTTTGCGCCCGCGCATCGCCTTCGATCACTTGCATCGTTGCCGGGTCAAGCGGGATTTGGCCTGAACAGAAGACGAGGCCGTTGACTTTGACAGCCTGCGAGTAAGGGCCAATCGCCTGTGGCGCGTGGCCGGTCTGGATACTTTCCATCGGTTGTTCCTGCCAGTGTTTCTTGATTGATTGGGTTTGGTGCTCCGAATGAAATGGGATTCTACAGGATGAACGCGGTTTGGTGAAGTGCTTGTCGCTGGAATCGCTGAAGACGTTTGAGATGCTAACGATTTCATCGTATGTCAGGCTTGCGAGTTGGCAGAGCGGGATAGCTTCTGCGTCAAAGCAGCTTGCGGAACCTTTCCTGCTCGAAATGATGATCCGTAGTTAGGGCTTCAGCCAAACCGCGCTCGCGCATCAACACAAAGCTAACAGCATCGCACAAGGAATAACCCTTGTCGGCACGGGCTTCGAGCAACGCGAAGGCTGCTTGATAAATAGATTCATTGACCCAAACGACTTCAACCTCTGGGTGTTCGAGTAGGGTTTTCAGAAAATTCAGCGCCGGTTTCCGCGGCAGCTTGCGCGCATGCGTCAGCGCCACAAATTCGGCCAGCACGAAGCTATGCGTCAGCTTCGCTCCCGCCGCTTCAAACAGAGTGATTGCCGCTTGATGGTCAGGCTCGGCTTGGTGGTGATAGCAGAAAAGGCCAGAGGTATCGAGTAGCATCGTTATTCAGCCTGATCTTGAAAGTGGTGTTAGTCCGCATAAACCCGCGCCAGATCGGCATCAATCTGTTCGTTATCGCTGCCAGTTGGATAACCGAGCGAGACAACGCATTGACGCAACCGGGCGTTGGCGTGTTGACGTTCTTCTTCAGTAACCTGCGAGGCAGACTTGGGGAAGTTTTCGAGGATCAAGACGTCTACCGTCTTCCCCGCAACCTTGGCCGCCTTCACAAGCGTTTGATATGCGGTCTCTGAAAGTTCAATAGTTTGATTCATAGCTTTACCTCCGCTGGTTCAACTTCAGACCAGCCACGGTCGCGGTAGATTGTCGCCAGCAAGTCATCCAGATACGGATCGTCTTTCAGCGCGCCTGCTTGTTGCAACAAGATGTCACGGCTGTCTTGCGCGCGCAGCCAGTCATCAATGGCGCTCTTCAAAAACCGCCAAGTATCTTCGATCCGGCGTCCCGGAATGTGCCCTTGCCTAGCCTCGCGTTCGATGGTTTCCAACGGCAATTTCAGATAGCGGGCGGTTTCTTCCAACGTCAGAACTTCAGAAACGGTCATCATAAAAAACAACTCCTTTCAAAACGACAGGCGCGACTGTAGCAACTACAGCCGCGCCTATCAACCATCCAAGAGTAGTCGTCGTTAGTCCTCTTCTTCCTTCCGCACACGCCCTTCCGCCACCGCCTGCTGCACGATCTTCTGCAACAAATGCGCGGGCACTTCGTCGTAATGAGAGAACTCCATGTGGTACGACCCGCGCGCGCTGGTGATCGAATTCAGCGTTTGCGGGTAGGTCAACATCTCGGACATCGGCACTTGGGCCTTGATGACTTGGTTGTTGCCCTTGGCGTCCATGCCTTGGATGCGGCCCCGGCGCGAATTAAGATCGCCCATCAGATCGCCGGCGTATTCCTGCGGCGCGACGACTTCGACGTGCATGATCGGTTCCAGCAAGGTGGGCTGCGCTTTCTCGATCATCAGCTTGAAGGCTTTGCGCCCAGCCATCTGGAAGGAGTGATCGTCGGAATCCACCTGGTGGAAGCTGCCGTCAATCAGTTGCACCTTGAAATCCACTAGCGGATAACCGGCCAATGCGCCACGCACGGCGGAATCCTTGATGCCCTTTTCGACGGCGGGCCGCCATTGTTGCGGGATCGCGCCGCCGAAGATTTTGTCCTCGAACTGGAAGCCTTCGCCGCGCGCCAGCGGCTCAAAGATGCATTTGCAATCGCCGAACTGGCCGCGCCCGCCGGTCTGTTTTTTGTGGCGGCCTTGCACCTCTACGCGCGCCTTGATGGTTTCGCGGTAGGGGACTTTGGGTTGATGCAGGGTGACCTCGACGTTGTAGCGGTTCTTCAATTTAGCAACGACGGTTTCGATGTGTTGCTGGCTGCTGCCGCCCAGTTCGAATTCTTTGGTCTCGTCGTTGCGGTGGTAAAGCAGTTGCGGGTCTTCCTCAAGAATGCGGTGGATCGCGCCGGAGAGTTTGTCTTCATCCGCGCGCGACTTGGGTTCGATGGCGAAGTTGATCGCGGGTTCGGGGAACTTGACCGGCTCGAAATAGATCGGCGCGGCCTTGTCGCAAAGCGTGTCGCCGGTCGTCGTGTCTTTCAATTTCAGCACGGCCACGATGTCACCCGCGTGGGCCTCGGCGATTTTCTCGACATTTTTGCCTTGGATGACATGCAGCGGGCCGAGGCGTTCGGCCTGCCCGGTGCGCATGTTTTGCATGGTCGCGTCGGATTTAATCACGCCCGAAAAGACTTTCATGATCGTGATCTTGCCGAAGCTTTCCGACAGCGTGCGGAAAATGTAACCAGCCGGGCCTGCGTTGTCGGTCTCTTCGCGCTCGACTTCTTCCGCGCCGGCATCGGGCGAAGTCAATGCTTTAACCGCGCCGAGATCGCTGGGATAAGGCGCGTAATCCACCAGCATATCCAGCATCGTCGTGACGCCCGTCATCGTGCTGGCCGACACTGCAAAGACCGGCATCAGCACGCCAGTGAGAATCGCTTTCTTGATCCCGCCGATGAATTCATCGTCGGGCAGCGTGCCAGCTTCAAAGAAATGCTCCATCAACGTGTCGTCCGATTCGGCGACGGCTTCGATCAAACGCTCGTGCGTCTCGTTGATATAGCCGCGCCCGTCTTCGGGCAACGGGACTTCTTTCGCTTTGCCATTGGCGTCGAACTCATACGCCTTCATGCGAATGACATCCACCACGCCGCGAAAATTCTTTTCCGAACCGATGGGCAGCGTGAAGGGCACGCAATGAATGCTGAAGGCCTCGCGCAATTGATTCAGCACTGCGCCGTAATCGGCGCGCTCTTTGTCCAGCTTGTTGATCGCAAAAAAGCGCGGGCGGGCGCGTTTGAGATCGTTGCAATAATCCCATGCCTTTTCGGTTTGAACGCCGGGGCCGGTCACGCCGTCCACGACGAACATCGAAGCTTCGGTCACGCGTAGCGCCGGTTTGGCGTGCGCGATAAACGACGCATAGCCGGGCGTATCAACCAAATTGAGCTTGGTGTTTTTGTATTCGGCGTAAGCGGTGCTTAGGTTGAGGCTGAGCTTGCGGCTGATTTCTTCGTCATCGAAATCGGTCGGCGCGGTACCGTCGTCCACACGGCCCAGACGGTTGCCGACTCCGGCGGCAAATAGCATCGCGGCGACAAGGGAGGTTTTCCCTGCGTCGCCGTGACCTACAATGCCCAAGTTTCTGATCTCCTGTGTCGAGTATGTTTTCATTACTTGGCTCCTTTGCGGAATGTTGAGTTGAAGGGAGAGCCGCCCAGCCGGTTGTGCAGCGCGGTTGGCGACTTCTTGCGGAAACTGTTCTGTGCGAGAACGTGGCGGATACTAGCACACGCTTTTGGATGGTGTGAAGGTTGGGCCGCAACATGTGCAGCGGGCTGTTAGCCCGCTGACAGTCTCCAGCACTCGCACTTTCGACAGTGGTTGAGCCGCTGTCTGCACGCGCCCCGAATTGTTCGCCTGCCAAGCCCAGCAGCGGGCTGACAGCCCGCTGTACATCACAGCGCCCGCCAGTTGGTTTAGGCAATCAGCCGCTGTATGCTCCCCCAGTTGCTTCATCACACATACAAGGACATACACAATGCCGCATTTGCTGCAACTGCTTTTGCTGTTGGTCATCATCGTATTTTGCGCCAAAGCCGCCGGCGCGCTCAGCGTGCGTTTCGGACAGCCTGCCGTCTTCGGCGAAATCCTGATTGGCTTGCTGCTTGGCCCAACTGCGGTTGATCTGCTAGGGCTGAGCATCTTTCAGAACGGCCACGCCACGCTCGGTGGCACGCTCAAAGACTTATCAGAACTCGGCGTCATCCTGCTGATGTTCGTGGCCGGGTTGGAAACTGATCTGGACGAGATGAAACGCGTCGGGCGCGCAGCCTTTTGGGCGGCGGCGGGCGGTGTCGTGCTGCCGATGTTGGGTGGCGCGTGGACGGCGCGAGCTTTTGGCTACGGTTGGCGCGAGGCAATCTTTATCGGCACGGTGCTGACGGCGACCAGCGTTTCGATCTCCGCGCAGACATTGATGGAGTTGAAGCAACTGCGCTCGAAAGAAGGTTCGACGATCCTGGGCGCGGCGGTGATTGACGATGTGATGGGCATCATCGTGCTTTCCTTCGTCGTGGCCTTCGCCGCTATCGGCAATCCGCAGGCGCAGGCTGAAACGTCGCTGCCGCAATGGCTGGCGCGGCATTTGTTCAACGGCAACAAGATGGCCGAACTCAGTCTGGTCGTCGTATTGATGCTGGTGTTTTTTGTCGTTGCCATCTGGTTCGGCAGACGCTATTTCGACCGCTTGCTTGAACGCTTCGCGCGCACGCCGGCCAGCCAGGCATTGTTAGCGGGCGCGGTAGGCTTGGCGTTGCTCTATGCGTTTATCGCGCAGTACGTCGGGCAAGTCGCGGCGATCACCGGTTCCTATCTGGCGGGCGTGCTCATCACGCGGACGCGCTTCAAAGACAAGGTTAACGAGGGCATTCATCCGCTGACGTACAGCCTCCTCGTGCCGGTCTTTTTTATCTCGATTGGCCTGGAGACCAACGGGCGCGAGTTGCTGGCGGATAGGTCGAAGCTCTGGTTGATGCTGGCGATCCTGGCCGTGGCGATTGTGGGCAAGGTGGTGGGCAGCGGTTTGGGCGCGCGTTGGTGCGGCTTCACGAATCAGGAAGCGTTGCGCGTCGGCGTCGGCATGATCTCGCGCGGCGAGGTCGGCTTGATCGTGGCTGGCGTGGGGCTGACAAGCGGCGTGATCGGGCCTTCGGTCTTTTCGATTATGGTGATTATGGTGCTGGTGACGACAATGGTGACGCCGCTGCTGTTGCGGCTGGTTTTCCCGCGTGTCGAGGAAGTGGCTGGCGTGGAGGTTTACGAAGCGTTTGCCGGACTGAGCGAGACGCCGGAAAACGAGGATTGAACCGGCGTCCCGCCTGTTTCAACTGTTTGGTTCGAGCTCGAAATTGACCGCACGATAAATGTCGCGCAAGGCCAATGTGCAATTGACGGTTTGCAACGTCAGCACGCTGCCCAAGCCCTCCAACTCGAAGCGCAGCCAGCCGCCGCCCGGCTGCTTCACATAATGCGTGACATGCACGCGATCCTGCGCCACCAGCAAATATTCGCGGAAGCTTTCGATAGATTGATAGGCCGTAAACTTGCGCCCAAGATCGTAAGCTTCCGTAGTGGGCGAAAGCACTTCGATCAAGACCAGCGGGTTGAGGAGTAGTTGCTCACCGCCCAGATATTCAAGCACCGGCTCACCGCAAAAGATGGAAATATCCGGGTAACGGTAAGGCAGCGCCATCGGTACTTTGATTCGCATATCGGAGGGCAGCATCTCACAACCGCTTTCTTCAAGCTGCGTATCCAGCCGGCGCGTCAAATTGCGGACGATGCGATTGTGACTCAGACTGCCGCCACTCATCGCAAAGACTTCACCGTCAAAGTACTCGTAGCGCTCTTCCGACGTGCGATCCAGTTCCAAGTACTCTTCCAAGGTGTAGCGCTGCTGTTGTTTTGGTAACGCAGTCATCACGCGCCTCCTCACTTCGCCTTCACGTCGTAACAGGTCAACATCCCTTGATTGCGAATATAAAGCTTGCCGCCTACGACCACCGGATGCGCCCAGCTTTCGCGGCCCATATCCTGAATCGGGAAACGCCCGTGCTCGACATAGGCTTTGGGATTCGCCTCGGCCAGCCCGACCATCTGTTTCTCGCCCAGCAGGTAAAGCATCCCGTCCGCATAGGTGACTGCGCCTTTGCCCACGCTGCGATCACGCCACATCACTTTGCCAGTGTTGAACTCCAAACAGGTCAGGATCTCTTTCGAGAAGCCGTACAGATAGCCGTTCAGCAAGACCATCCCGCCGTGATGATTCTGCATGTCACGCGTAAAGTAAGCCTCCTGCGCTTTCACCTCTCCACCTTGCGCCGACAGGTTGAGCAGCGCCGCGCCCGTGTCGTAAGCCGACGAGAAGAAGACTTTGTTATCGGCAAAGACCGGCGTGCTGCAATTGGCCGTGCGGTTGGAGACCTTGTCGTAACGCCACATCAACTTGCCGTCGCTGGCGCGCACACCGACCGCCGCGCTTTCGGTGAAGTTCATGTAAATGCGCACGCCGCCCACGTCCGCCGCGATGCACGAGGCATAACCGGCCGTCTCACTGAGTTCTTTTGCGCGCCACAGTTCGGCGCCGGTCAGCTTGTCGAGTGCGACGATGCCCGCGCCCCTGCCACCGGGCGAGACGATCAAACGGTTGCCGTCCACCAGCGGCGATTCGCTGATGAGCCAATGCGGATTTTCGCCGCTGTACTCTTTCAAGATGTTCTTGCGCCAGATGGCCGAACCGTCACGCGCGCGCAAACAGGCCAAATCACCATTTTCGGTCAAGGCATAAAGGCGGTCGCCATCCAGTGTCGGCGTGCCGCGCGGACCATTGCCGCGGCTCTCATTCACCTTTGGCCCCAGCGAGGTTGACCAAATCGGTTTACCGTCCGTGCGGTTCAAACAGAAGACTGCGCTGGCCGCAGCGCTCGTGCCTTGCACGTAGATGCGGTCGGCCTTGATAGCCAGCGAGCCGTAGCCTTCGCCCAAATTCGAGATTGTCCACACGACCGCCGGGCCGCCGGCAGGCCATTGTTTGACCATGCCGGTTTCGCTGGAAACGCCATCGCGTAACGGCCCGCGCCATTGCGGCCATTCGGCGTCGGGCGCGCTGTTGCCAATCGTCTGCGGCGCAAGCGCCAGCGCGGACAAAAGCGTCAGAGAGAAAAGGTATTTCATCGGTAAGGCTCCTTTGGTGAAAGCGGAAAGGCTTGTTGCATCTATCATGAGCCGGGGCGGTTTGCGCCTCGTCTGGATTCACGGTCAGTGGCAATGTAACCAGTTGAGCCGCGAATTTCAAACTGCGTTTACAACTTGGTAACGGCTCAGCAAGACATGCTTCAACTGCTCAACCAAACCAGCACGGCAATGATAAGTAGCTAATTTTCAGGTTATTTACAGCCGCAATCATAGCGGTAATTAATTAAAAACAGACTCCCCAAATAACTCGCGCTGAGTATAATGCCCGCAGTCAATCACGCTTGGTATCGAGGTCGAGACACTGTGACAGCACAACCAAACAATCTGGTAACTGGCGCAAACGCCAAGCAAGTTGCGGGAAGGCAACCAGCCTTTCCATTCAAACAATATCTAACTTCTACTCGCTGCCGCGCACGCGGTAACGAACACCGACCAACTCAAACGCATTCAGTTCGAGGAGAGAGTTGCCATGGAATCACCAAACGCGCCGTATAGGCTGGGTCTGGCTCTGAGCATGCTGCTCGCCGCTACGCCCGTCTTCGCCCAAACCGCTGCCGCCAACAAGAACACGAACAACAAGCCCGCCGCTGCTGCCAATACCGGGAATCAAAAAGCGCCACTTTCTGAAGAAGAAAATCCAGAGATGATTGGCAAGCGCAATATCAACAAACATCAGGTCAATTTCTACAATATTGAAAAAGAGGTCAGCATTGGCCGTCAGTTCGCCCGCGAAGTGGATCAGTCAGCCAAGCTGGTCGAAGACCCCATCGTGGTCGAATACATCAACAAGGTCGGCCAGAACCTGGTGTTGCATTCAGACGCCAAGGTGCCCTTCACGATCAAAGTGATTGAGAGCGACGAGGTCAACGCCTTCGCGCTGCCCGGCGGCTTCTTTTACGTCAACAAAGGCCTCATCCTCGAAGCCGACAACGAGGCCGAATTGGCGGGGCCGATGGCGCACGAAATTGCGCACGTAGCGGCGCGGCACGGCGTCGAACAAGCCTCCAAAGGGCAACTCGTCAACTGGGGCACCTTGCCGCTGATCTTTATGGGCGGCTGGGGCGGTTTTGGCGCGCGGCAAGCGGCGAGCCTGTTAATTCCGATGGGCTT
>JAYUCP010000388.1:0-10184 GCA_043740245.1 Acidobacteriota bacterium
TTCCACGATTCGTGGCGGGCGCGACGCGGGCTGACGCTGAATTTCGGGCTGCGTTACGAGTACAACACCGTCCCGCGCGAAGTGAGCAATCGGATCGAACGCACGTTCGATCTGGGCCGCATTCTGCCGCCGATTGATCCGGCCTTCGATTTCAATTTTGGCGATACCAGCTTGATTGACGTGGCCAACAGCCGAAACAACCAACTGTACACATCAGCGATTAATGCGACGCTGGCGGCGCTGAGCAATTTCGTCAACGGGCGCGACGGAATTTACCAACCTGACCGAAACAACTTCGGCCCATCTTTCGGCTTCGCGTGGGATCCGCTGGCTGGCAAGAGCAATCAGGTTGGGAAGACCGTGCTGCGTGGCGGCTTCGGCGTTTACTACGATGTGGCGCTCGGCAGTGTGGTCAGCCAGTCGCGCAATGTGTTTCCGTCGTTCCTGACGCTCAACTTCGGTGGCTTCCGCTTTGCCAATACCAACGACCAGATCACCTTCAATTCGCCCGCAAAATTTTCGATTCTCAATGGACAGCCGCTCGTCAAACCGGGCACGCAAAACCAACTCAACCCGGCGGTCGGTTTGACCGCGACGCTCAACTATCTGAACGGCGTCGGCGTGCCCGGCGGCCAAGCCTTTCCCGATGCGCTGGGCTTGACGTTGCCCACGCGGGTCTTTAACACGCCGCTCGCACATCACTATTCGTTCGCCATCGAACAACAACTCAACACGAATGCAACCGTTTCTGCGGCGTATGTCGGCACGTTGGGGCGCAAGCTGTTGCGCTTCACTTCGCCCAATCGCGGTGCGGGTGCGGTCGTCGCGCCGCTCAGTTTGGTTGCGGGCGGCGTACCGGCCATCAATGGCCGCATCTTGCCGCCGGCGCGGCCCAAGCCGGGCGCGGGCGCGGTGTATCTTTACGAAGCGGCGGCGCAATCGCGCTATGACTCGTTGCAATTGCAAATGCGCGGGCGTTTGCAGCGCGGCTTGCAATACCATCTGGCTTACACCTTTGCGCATACGATGGATGACGTGTCGGATGTCTTCGACCTGGCGGGCGCGTCGGCCTTGCCGCAAAACAGTGTGGCGCTGAACGAACGCGGCGCGGCCAATTTCGATCTGCGCCATCGCTTCAGCACCTATTTCATTTACGACTTTGCGGCGCTCGGCAGTCATTGGCTGTTGAATGGGTTGCAAGTGGCGGGGACGGGGCAATTCAATACGGGCGCGCCGTTCACCGTCAACAGCCTCTTCGACATCAACCGCGATGGCAATTTGACCGATCGTCTGGATTCGACCAGCGGCTTGGCGGTCACGGGCGACGGGCGGCAGCCGTTGCGGTTGCAAACCGAAAATTCCTTTGGCCTGCTCGCGCCATTGGGCAGCGATGGCCGCGTCGGGCGCAACACGTTTCGCGCGGCTGGGCTGGCCGTGGTTGATCTGGCGGTCATCAAGCAGTTTCAATTCGCCGGGCAAAAACTGGGCGTGCGGACCGAGTTTTTCAATCTTTTCAATCGCGCGAATTTCGGCATCCCGGTGCGCTGGCTCGAAGCGCCCGGCTTCGGACAAGCCACGCGCACGGTGACGCCCGCGCGGCGCATACAGTTTGCGTTGAAGTATGAGTTTTAGATGCGCGGTACGGAACCGGGAGCGATAGCGACGGGGTGAGCATCGCTCAGTATCGCACAGGCAACGACTAACCCGGTCGCTATCGCTCCCGGTTCCGTACCGTTGAATCGCACCGTTGAAGGAGAATGCAGTGTTAGCACGCCCATCCACAATTCCGTTGCACCGATTCTTCCCTCTTACTTTGCTTTGTTTGCTGGCTGTTTGGGCCGCACAACCGGGCCGCGTTCAATCCTCCGGCAAAAGTTTCGAACCTGAATTCACCACCGGCACGCTCAACCTCACGCGCGAAGGCCACAGCGCCACGCTCTTGCAAAACGGCAAGGTGCTGGTCGCGGGCGGACGCAGCGGCGCGACCATCTACAACTCCGCCGAACTTTATGATCCAACCACGGGAACCTGGAGCGCCGCGCCCAATTTCACTACCGCGCGCTTCGGTCACAGCGCGGTGCTCTTGCGCAACGGGCAGGTCTTGCTGATCGGCGGCCAGGGCAACGGCTTTCTCGAAGCGGTTGAAATTTACGACCCCAGCGACAACTCATGGAAACCGGCGCTCAGCAGCAAATTGAACACTGCGCGCGCGCGTTTCACCGCGACCTTGCTCAACACGGGCCGCGTGCTGGCGGCGGGCGGACAGAACGCCAGCGGTTCGTTGCGCAGCGCTGAACTTTACGATCCGGTGACGCGTGTCTGGACGCCTGTCGCCAACATTATCGAAGCGCGCGCCGAACATACGGCGACGGTGTTGAACAATGGCCGCGTGCTGGTGACCGGCGGATTCAATGGCACGGCCAGCCTCAAAACGACTGAGATATTTGACCCCAACACCAATCGCTGGCGGCGCACAGGCGATTTGCTAACACTACGGCGGCAGCACACGGCCACGCGTTTGGCGGATGGCACGGTGCTCGTCGCGGGCGGCGCGAATGGCACGGTGGCACTGAACGTGGTCGAAATTTACAACCCGTTGCGCGGCACTTGGGCGGCGACAGGCGCGCTCACCATTGGGCGGCGCGGGCATACGGCGACGCTGTTACCAAACGGCAGCGTGCTGGTTGTTGGCGGTGTTGATCCCGGCGGCAAGACGCTCGATTCGGCGGAGAGCTACGATCTGATCAAACGCGGCTGGGCCACTGCCGCGCAAGGGCCGCCGTTTGCGGGTCAAGCGTTTGTCCTGGTTGACGCGCGCAGCGAACACACGGCCACGCTGCTCGCCAACGGCAAGGTGCTTTTTGCGGGCGGACTCGGCACGAACAGTTCGGCGCTCAAAACCACTGAGTTGTATGAATACGCAATTGGCGCTTGGGCCTTGACGCGCAACACGTCCGGCGCTGCCGTCACGCAGATGACGAGCGAACGCGCGCTGCACACGGCGACATTGTTACCCAACGGCAAAGTTCTGGTCGCGGGCGGCGTGCTCGTTGCCGCGCAGGCGCAGGTTGCGCTGAGCACCGCTGAGCTTTTCGATCCCAGCAATGGAAGCTGGGCCGCAACCGGTGCGCTCAGCAGCGCGCGCTTCAATCATACGGCCACGCTGTTGCCCAATGGCCGTGTGCTGGTCGTGGGCGGACAAACTGCGCAGGGCATGCTCGACAGCGCGGAACTTTACGACCCGGTGACTGGCGCATGGACAAAAACGGCAACGCCGGGCGTCGCGCGTTTTTCGCATACGGCAACGCTGTTGCGCACCGGGCAAGTATTGGTCGCCGGCGGCAATGGCAGCAACTTCCAGCCGATCAGAAGCACACAGCTTTACGACCCGGCGAATGGCGCAACCGGGAGTTGGGCCACCATTCAAGACTTGCCGCAAGCGCGCGCGCATCATTCGGCCACGCTGTTACCCGACGGCACGGTGTTCGCCTTTGGCGGCAAGACGCTCGATACGCAATTGCTCAACAACGCTGTGCTCTATGCGCCTGCGACGGGCTGGGTGACACGCAACTTCGATAATAACGCGCCGTCTTATCGCTGGGCGCACGCGGCCACGTTGCTGCCAAATAACCGTGTGCTGATCTCTGGCGGGCAAGGCGGCAAAACACAAACCGACGTCAACACCGCGTTGCCAGAATCCGAAATTTACAATCACGCAGCAGGCGTCTTTGAAGCGAATCGGCCCGTCACCGGTAGTCGTTTCGAGCACACGGCCACGCTGCTGCCCAACGGCAAAGTGCTGCTCGCGGGCGGGCGTGTGAATGGTGTCGCGGGCGCGGCTTGTCCGAATCCGGCTGCCACACCGGCGGCATTGCTCTTCGATCCATCCGTGCCCGTGGGTTCGGCAACCTCCGTCGTGCCGATTGCCAGCCCATTGCAAATGCGCAATAGCCAGACGGCCACGCTCTTGCCGGGCGGACAGGTGCTGCTGGCGGGCGGTTTAAGCGAAGAGTTGCGCCCAACGTGTGCCGGTGTCGCGCTCAAACATTCGGAGTTGTTCGATGCGGGCTTGGATTATCTGGAGGAGTGGCGGCCCGCGCTCGCGTTCGTAGCTAGCACGCCAAACACCAACACATTGTTTGGCGTGCAATTTCAGGGCGTTTCAGAAGCGGGGGGCGATGGCGCGGCGAGTTCCGCCAGCAATTATCCGCTCGCGCAACTCTTGAGTTTGAGCAACGAACAGGTGCTGTTCGTCTCACCCAATAGCTGGTCGAATAACAATTTCAGTTACAACCCCGTGAATAACTTTGCGCCGGGACTGGCGTTGTTGACCGTTTTCACCAATGGGATCCCCAGCCGCGCGCGCGTCGTCAACGGTGCGGGCGGCAGCTTCGGCTTGCCCAATGCCGCGCCGCTGGGCACGATCAGCGGGCGCGTGCTCTACCACAACAATGCTGTCCCAGTCGCCACCATCGCGCTCACGCTGGTCACTGGCACGCCCAGAGAATGCACTGCCGCACTCACGCTCAAGACTTCGCCCAGCGGTGAATTCAGCTTCCACGATCTGATGGTGACGCCCGATCAGGGCCGCACCTTCTGCCGCTATCAAGTCACGCCGTCAGCCGACCTGATTCAATTCTTTCCGGCCTCGGCAATTTTCACGATGACCGGCATTAGCAGCGGCGGCACGGCTGAGTTGAATGAAGCTGAGTTGAATGAAAATGCGGCTGCCGCGCCCGAACAGGGCGGCTTGACCTGCCAACATTGCATCAACAATGTATTCGTCTCGACCGGGCCGACCTTTACGCTGGCTGGCAATGTGCAACGCACGGACGGCACGGGCGTTTCGGATCTCACGCTCGAGCTTTCAGTGCCCTATGAAATCTTTGACGACCGGCTGACTTGCCAAAATGCCCTTCCCTGCACTGGGGGCGCGCTGACGGTCTTTGGCGACGCTTGCGCCAAAGTCAGCACGAACCCGCTGATTACTGACCCAACTTTCAAATGTTCCTGTACCACGTTGCGTGTGGATGGAACGTGCGAAAAGACTGTGCTGGGCCCGCATTCGATGCCGGCGGGCGGCCTCTTCTCTTTTGCGAATATCCCCAACGGCGCCGACGCCGTCATCACGCCTTTCAATTTGCCGGCGGGCACGCAATACAGTTACGCGGTACAACCGCTGACGCCACCCGGCGCGATGCTCGAAAATTTCATCCAGATAGATCAAGTCGCGCAGACGTACTCCAACCTGTTGATCACCGCGAATACCACCTGTGCGTTTACGCTCGCCGCCACGGCGCTGGGCGTGCCGGTGGGCGGCGGCGTGGGCCTGGTCAATCTGACGGCCAACGGCGGGCAATGCGCGTGGAGCGCCGCGAGCAATTCGTCGTGGCTGACGATTACTTCCGGCGCTACGGGCATGGGCAATGGCACGGTCGGATTCACGGCGGCAGCCAACACTGCGGCCAGCGCGCGTGGCGGCACGCTCAGCATTGCGGGGCAGACGTTCACTGTCACACAACCCGGCACGTCGGCCACGCCGTCTGTCATCAATGTTTCAGCCGCCAGCTTCTTTGCCGACCGGCAAGCGCCTGATTCCATCGTCTCCGCCTTTGGCGCGAAACTGGCTACGGGATTTGCTTCGGCAAACACAACGCCTCTACCCCTGACGCTGAACGGAACCACGGTCAGCGTGCGCGACATGCTGGGCGTGGCGCGCCCGGCGCAGCTCTTTTTCGTCTCGGTGAATCAAGTCAATTTTCTGCTACCGCCCGACACGGCGCTGGGCACGGCAACCGTGACGATCACGACCGGCGACAGCGTAGTTTCTGTCGGGCAACTGCAAGTCGAACGCATCGCGCCCGGCGTCTTCAGCAGAAATGCCAATGGGACTGGCGTCCCGGCCGCTTACTTTCTGCGCGTGGCCGCGAATGGCGGTCAGTCAACCGAGGATGCGGCCGTCCTGGATGGCGCTGGCAAGTATGTGCCACGGCCAATTAATTTAGGGCCAGCCAGCGAACAGGTCTATTTGATTTTGTTTGGCACCGGCATCCGCCGCCGCATCAATCAAGCAGGTGTGACGAGCACGGTGGATGGCTTGAGCACGCCCATCGGGTTTGCCCAGGCGCAAGGCAGTTTGATCGGCACCGATCAAGTCAATCTAGGCCCGTTGCCGCGCGCCCTGATCGGACGCGGCAATGTGAATGTGCTTTTGAACGTTGAGGGCCGCGTTACAAATGCGCTCGTCATTGCGATTCAATGAACGTGCAAGAGCAAGAGCATGGAGTTCAAGCTTTAGCTTGCCAGCCCCGCCTGCGGCGGGGACACAGCCTGAAGGCTGAACTCCATGCTCTTCTCCCCTGTATGACACTTTCCCGTGGAGAATGCGATGTTGAAATTCCCCGTATCCCTGCAACAGCCAGTCCGCTTTGCGTTGTGTGCGCTCGTGCTCGTGTGCTTGGCCTGGCAACTGCTGCCCGGGCGCGTTCAATCGCGTAGCCAAAACCTCGCCCCCGACATCAACACCGGCGCGCTCAACACCGCGCGCGAAGGCCACACCGCCACCTTGCTGCAAAACGGCAAAGTGCTGGTCGCGGGCGGACGCAGCGGCGGCACGATCTTCAACACCGCAGAAATTTATGATCCGGTGACGGGCCAATGGTCGCCCACCACCAACACGCTCACCACCGCGCGCCACGGCCACAGTGCCGTGCTGCTGCGTTCAGGCTTGGTGCTGCTGATCGGCGGACAGGGTACGAATGGCTTTGTCAGTTCGGCTGAAATTTATGACCCCAGCGACAACACGTGGAAGCCCGCGCAAAGCAGTCAGATGAATTTGGCGCGCTATCACGCGAGCGCGACGCTGCTCAACAATGGCCGTGTGCTGGTGGCAGGCGGCGTGAATGGCGGCGGCTTCCTGCGCGGCGCAGAGCTTTACGATCCGGCCACGCGCACCTGGACGCGCACCGATGCGAACAACAACAACCTCGGCAACCTCACGGACGCGCGCGCCGAACACACGGCGACGCTCTTGACTGATGGGCGCGTGCTGGTGGCGGGCGGCCTGAATGGCACCGCCGCGCTGAAAAGCGCCGAGCTTTACGAACCGAACACGAATCGCTGGCGGCGCACTGGCGACCTGTTGACCGCGCGGCGTTTGCATACGGCTACGCTCTTGCCCGACAGCACAGTGCTGGTGGCGGGCGGCCTCAGCGGCGGGACGGCCTTGAGCAGCGCGGAAACCTACAACCCTGCAACCGGCTTGTGGACGGCGGCGGGCAGCTTCACGGCGCGGCGTTCGCATACGGCGACGCTGTTGCCGAACGGGCGTGTGCTGGCGTTGGGCGGCAAGGGGACAGACAGCAATTCGTTGAACAACGCCGAGATTTATAACTACACCAATCGCACTTGGAGCAATGCGCTGCTGGGGCCACCGTTCCCCGCCAACCAAGTCTTTACACTGAATGACGCGCGCAGCGATCACACGGCGACGATGCTGCCGAATGCGCAGGTGCTGATCGCGGGCGGATTGGGCGGCGGCAACGCCGTGCTTGGCAGCACAGAACTATACGAATATGCCGTCCCAACTTTTAGCGTCACGAAAAATGCGGCGGGCGCAACGACGCAGATGAACGCCACGCGTGCCGCGCATACGGCCACGCTGCTGCCCAACGGCAAAGTGCTGGTGGCGGGCGGCCAAAGCATGACGGGCACGACCTTTGTGGCACTGAATAGCGCGGAACTTTACGATCCGAACACGGGCGCGTGGACGGCTACCGGTTCGCTGGTCACTGAGCGTTACAACCACACCGCCACATTGTTGCCGAATGGCAAAGTACTGATCGTGGGCGGCAACACGACCGGGCAGCCGCTGGATACGGCGGAGCTTTACGATCCGGCGACGGGCTTCTTCACTTCGCAACCAACGGGCGTCGCGCGTTACAACCACACGGCGACGCTGTTGCAAAACGGCCAGGTCTTAGTCGTGGGCGGCATCGGCGCGAACGGCGCGCCAGTGACCAGCGCGCAAATCTACAATCCCAGCGCGGGCGCGAATGGCACGTGGAGCAGCACGGCCAATCTCACGCCGGGGCGTTCGAGTCACACGGCGACACTGTTGCCCAATGGCAATGTGCTCGTTTTCGGTGGCTTGACCGCGACGAATGCCGCGACCAATGCCGGCGCGCTCTTTACGCCGAGCGGTGCCAGCGGCGCGTGGACGATCTTGAATTTTATGGACAGCGCAAACTCGGCCGCGCCCAATTTTCGTTATGGGCACACCGCGACGTTATTGCCGACGGGCAAGGTGTTGATGTCGGGCGGGCGCGGTGGCGTCAATGCCGCCAACGTGGGCCTGGTGATTGGCAATTCGGAGTTTTACAACATCCCCACGCGCACTTTTGAACGCGCGCGCGCGATCACCGCCAGCCGCATCAACCATACGGCGACAATGTTGCCCAACGGCAAAGTGCTGCTCTGCGGCGGGCGCACCATTGGGGCCAGCGCGGCCAACTGTCCCGAACCTTCAGCGAATCCGCCCGCGCAACTTTTCGATCCCTTCGTGCCGTTGGGTTCGCCGACTTCGGTCGCGCAGATCGCCGACCCGCTGCAAGCGCGCAATGTGCACGCGGCCACACTGCTGGCGACTGGCGAGGTGTTGATCACCGGCGGTTTTGGCGCAGAGGTGCAGCCCGCGTGCGCTGATCCGCTGTTGCGCCACTCAGAGCTATTCAATGCAGGGCTGGGCTTTCTGGAAAGCTGGCGGCCATCCATCAGTTTCTTGTCGGTAACAGCCAATTACTACACGGTCAACGGTGCGCACTTCCAAGGGATTTCCGAAGCGTCCGGGCACGGCGCGCAAAGTTCGGCCAGCAACTATCCTGTCGCGTTGCTACAGAGTCTGGACAACGAACAGTTGCTGATCATTCCGCTGAATCAAAACGCGGGCTGGACGAACAATGCGTTCAGCTTCAATCCGCTTTCAGGCTTCCCCGCAGGCCCGGCGTTATTGACGATTTTCGCCAACGGCATTCCCAGTGCCGCGCGCGTGGTGGGCGGCAACGGCGGTGATTTGAGCACAACCGCCGCGCCCACGGGCACGATCAGCGGGCGCGTGCTCTTCCACAATGGCGAAGGCATCACGGCGAATCTGACCTTGGCGCCGACGGCCAACTCACCGGCCAATTGTTCGGCGGCGCGCACGATCACGACCGCGCCGAACGGCGATTTTGTGTTTCGCGATTTGGTCATCAGCCCGACGCCTACACCGACACCGCCAGTGGATGCGCCCGTCATCAATTGCGCGGGCAATCGCAATGCGCAATGCATCTCGACGCCTTCGGCCAATGGCTGCAATGTCGCGTACACAGCGCCCGCCGTTACACCGGCGGGTACGCCGATCACTTGTTCGCCTGGCTCTGGCGCGTTCTTCACACCGGGCACGACGACGGTGAATTGCACCGCGACGAATGCCAGCGGCAGTTCTTCGTGCGGCTTTACCATCGTCTATTCGTTTATGACCTGCCCGCAAAACATCGTGCGTTCGACCAGCGGCAACAGTGTCGTCGTCACTTATCCCGCGCCCACGATTTCGCCCAGCAACTTCACCGCGACGTGCACGCCGCCTTCCGGCGCGAGTTTTCCGTTGGGCGTTACGACGGTGAATTGTGCGGTCAATCAAAACCCTGGCAACACGTGCAGCTTTACGGTCACGGTGCAAAGCGTCATCGGCTTCAACGGCAAACAACCCGTCGTCGCGCCTGTGCCTGCGCACGCGCAAGGCTGGTGCGGCACGGCTCAGCTCAATACGGTTGCTGCCAGCCCGGCGCAGACACTGAGTGCCGCGCCTGAGCAGATCCAGCCCAGCGTGTGCCGCTATCAAGTGACGCCCAGCGCGGGTCTGAATGGGCAAGCGATTCAGTTTTTTCCCCGCAGCGCGACGTTCAACATGACCAGCGGCGGCGGCAATACTTTGCTTGGCGTTCAGCCAAACGCCCGGCTGGCCGTGCCCGAACAGACGGGGCCGACGTGTTTCAATTGCGTCAACAACGTCTTTGTCTCGCAAGGCCCGTTCTTTAATTTGGGCGCAGTGGTGCAAAAACAAGGCGGCATGGCGGTCTCGGATGTGATGCTCGAATTTTCGGTGCCCTACGAAATCTTTGACGACCGGCTGGTGTGCAAGGACG
>JAYUCP010000389.1:0-10170 GCA_043740245.1 Acidobacteriota bacterium
CCCACATACGGACTAAACCTCTGATTTCAGAAAGGAATCTCGTCGTCGTTGACGGGCGCGTCGTCGTGCTGGTCGGCGGCTGGTTGTGGGCGAGCCGCCGGTTTGGTTTGCGCGGGCGGCGCGGCGGACGTCTCGCCACCGCCCAATTCGTCACCTTTGGCGCCAAGAAAGTGGAAGTCGGTGGCGGTGACTTCCAGTGAGGTACGGCGCGTGCCGTCCTGGGCGGTGTATTCGTGCGATCTGAGTCTGCCTTCGATGTAAACCTGTTTACCTTTCGTCAAGTATTGGTTGGCAATTTCGCCGCGTTTGCCCCAGACGGTGACGCGGAACCAAGTCGTCTGATCCTGGAGTTCGCCCGCTTGGTCTTTGCGCCGTTCGGTAGTGGCCACTGAGAAATTGCAGACAGCCTCGCCGCTTGGGGTGTAGCGAATCTCTGGGTCGCGCCCCAAATAGCCAACGATGGTGATTTTGTTGAAGGATGCCATTGGTTATTCTCCGATTCTGTTAAGTGGGTTGAAGTTTATCCGCTGAGTTTCTAGGGCGTGGGCTTTCCACTCCTGATGCGGGTGTTGGGTTTGGTTGCGGGCTGGGCCGGAGCCGTCAAGCTTTCGCCCAGCCGGGTTAATTCTTGCGACGCTTGGGCGGCCTCGGGTGCCGCGGGGAATTGCGCGATTAACGCGCGTAAAGCGTTCACGCCTTCTTCACGGCGTTCAAGTTGGAGCAGCAACACGCCTTTCTTAAATGTGGCGGATGCTGCGCGGTCTGTCCTGGGATAGTCAGTCAGCAAGCGCTCGTATTCGCGCAACGCCTCGGCCGTCTTGCCTTGAGCGTTCAGACTTTCAGCGATCCAAAACAGGGCATTGTCGGCGGCTTCCGTCTGGCCGTAGCCGTCGAGATAGCGGCGGAAATTGGCAATCGCCTGATCGTACTTGCCCTGGCTGAACTGGTTATAGGCGAAGGAGTAGAGTTGCTCAGGGCCGGTGATCGTCGGCACAGCGTCTGCCTGTTTCTTCTCGCGTTCGCGCTGCTCTTCATTTACCGATTCGATGCGGCGTTGGTATTGTTCGACAGTCCCGCGCAGCCCCTGGACTTGTTGGCCAAGTTGATTGAATTTCTGTTCGTTGGCCGTCAGTTGCTCGATGATTTTGTTGAGGCGGGCATTGGTGCCAGCGAGGTTGTTGGTTTGCGAAGTTTGCGTCGTCTTGAATGACTCTTCGATCCCGGCCAGGATGCGCTGCGAGCCGTCAGAAGAATCGGCAAGCTTTTGCAGAGCCGCATTGGATTGGCCCTGGCCCTTATCGAGTGATTCTTGCAAATCCCGCAGTTGGCGTTGCAGCACGAGCACTTCGCCCTGCAAACGGATGATCAATTCTTTTTCTCCGCTGGCCGGAGAACTGGCGCCCAAAAGGACGACCAACGCTGATACTAAAATCCACGGCGCGTGTTCTTTCATATTCCCTCACTCCTGTGACTACGTGTTTGCCTGTTACTACGTGGTTGATTGATGGACAGCTTCTAAATCAGGGGGTAAAAGATTTTTGCCGGACGGTCGCCAGTATAATCGCTCTGAAGGGTTGCGTAAATGGTTTGTCTCGTTTATGAAAAGAACCTTCCAATTGAAGTGACAAACAGAAGCTGGATTTGTGCGGTCTTGGTTAGTGGTGCAGATCAACAAAGGGAACATCCACGACAATCTAACCATGCTCAAATTACTGAATATCTCCAACCTGGCAGTCGTAGACAGCATACAAATCGAATTCGGCAGCGGCCTCAACATTCTGAGCGGGGAAACCGGCTCCGGCAAATCTATTGTCATTGATGCGCTGGGCATTCTCTCCGGCAATCGCGTCACCCAAGACTTCATTCGCACCGGTGAAGACCGCGCGTTTGTCGAAGGTGTGTTTGAAATTCCAGGCAATAAGCCGCTGTTGGCTTTGCTCTCCGCAGCCGGAATCGAGATTGATGAGGACGACATCGTCATCAAACGCGAACTCACCACCAGCGGACGCGGGCGCATCTTCGTCAATAACCAGTCCGCGACCATCTCGCTGCTAAAACAGATTCAGCCCCACATCATTGACATTCATGGCCAGGGCGACCAGCAAAGCCTGCTTGCCGCGGAAAACCATCTGAAAATTTTCGATTCGTTCAGCAATGCCGGCGCGCTGAGACAAGCGGTTGAAACGGCGTATGAACAGATTCTGGGCTTGGTGAGCGAACTGGATGCCTCGCAACGCTCAGAATCAGAGCGCCTGCAACTGCTTGACCTGCTCGAATACCAAATCAAGGAAATCAAGAAAGCCGGCTTGGTTCCGAACGAGGATGTCACCCTGGAGCAGGAGCGGAACATCCTGGCCAATGCCGAGCGGCTAGCCACGCTCTGCGATGAGTCTTATAGCATCCTCTATGACAATGAAGCTTCGGCTTTGGCGCAACTCAGCCACGCCCAACGGCGTTTGGATGAACTCGCGCAAGTAGACGCAACCTTTGCCGCGCAGCGCGAGCAATTAATCAGCGTGAAGTATATCTTGGAAGATGTCGCTTATTTTATAAGAGGTTACGCAGACTCAGTTGAGGCTTCGCCTGAGCGATTGCGTGCGGTCGAAGAACGCTTGGTGGAGATTGACCGGCTGAAACGGAAATATGGCGGGTCAGTTGATGCCGTACTTGAGACCTTTGCAGCACTGGAGGTCAAATATGCAGGCTTAACGAATAACGAGGCTAGAGCCCAAGGCTTGATAGACGAGATCAAATCCGTCTTGAGATCATACCGTACCGTTGCTGATAAGCTGAGTGAGCAGCGCAAGGCTAATACTAAGAAATTTGAGAAGTTATCTGCTAGCGAGCTAGCTCAAGTGGCACTTGAGCACGCCCAATTCAAGGTCAGGTTTGACACGCCGGGCTTGGCTGATTTGATTGAACGCCTCAAAGGCCTTAGCCCAAGTTTGGCCGCAGGAAGATCAATTAGCCGCTACGGGCAGGAAGCGGTTGAATTCTATTTTTCAGCCAACACGGGCGAGGAGTTGCGGCCAATGCGTGGCGTCGCATCAGGCGGCGAACTCTCGCGGCTGATGCTGGTGTTGAAAACGATCATTGCGCCGACCCAATTTCCGCGCACGCTGATCTTCGATGAGATTGACACTGGGATCGGCGGGCGCGTCGCCGATGCCGTTGGGCTGCGTTTGAAAAAACTCGCGGCAACCAACCAGGTTCTTTGCGTTACCCATCAGGCCCAGATTGCGCGCTATGCCGATACGCACTTTCTGGTCAGCAAAGAGGTGGGTGACAAGCGCACGAAAACTTCGGTTGACGGGCTTGATCAGCAAGGCAGAGTCGAAGAGCTGGCACGTATGCTGGCTGGCAATGAGATAACGCAGACAGCCAAAAAGCATGCGCGCGAGTTATTGAAGTCACGTTGATGCGCACGCGCGTTGCCAGATCGAATTTGGTTTTGCATAATCGCGGCGTACCGATCTCAAGCGATTCACAGGTCTAAATCATGAAGAAGCTTTATCTGGAAACATACGGCTGCCAAATGAATGTGCACGACAGCGAGAAAGCTGTCTTCGCCTTGTCTGGCGCTGGTTATGAGCTGACCGAGCAAGCCGCTGATGCCGATCTGATTTTGCTCAACACCTGCATGGTCAGAGAAAAGGCCGCGCGCAAAGTCTTCAGCCGCATCGGCGCGTTGAAATCCGCGCGGCGCAAACAGTCCGCGAAAAAGCCTCTTCCGATTTTTGGCGTGATGGGTTGTGTGGCGCAGGCCGAAGCGGATCGCCTATTTGAACGCAGCCAGGATGTTCGTCTAGTGCTCGGTACGCAGGCCATCGGCAAATTGCCGGAACTGATTGGTCAGTTGGAACAAGGCTTCCCGCGCGCCATTGACGTGCGCTTGAGCAAAGACGCTGAGTTTTTTGAATTGCAGGCCGAATCGCGCCGCACTGAACACATTGCCTACATCACGATTACCGAAGGCTGCAACAAATTCTGTTCATTCTGCATTGTGCCATTCACGCGCGGGCGCGAACGCAGCCGTCCCGCCGACAGCATTGTTGAAGAAGCAAAGCAGTTGGCGCAGCAGGGCTACAAAGAGGTTCACCTGTTGGGACAGAACGTGAACAGTTACGGGCTGAGCGGGCATCTGACAAATCCTTTCGTCAAAAAAAATCAGCCACTGCCCGAAGATCAAATCACGTTTGCCCGCTTGCTTGAGCGCGTGGCCAAAGAAAGCGGTCTGCCGCGCATTAAGTTCACGACCTCATACCCGCGCGATTTTGGCGCCGACATCGTTTCAGTGATCGAAGCGCACGAGAACCTTTGCAAATGGATTCATCTGCCTGTGCAATCTGGCAGTGACCGCGTCCTGCGCGCCATGCGGCGTGGCTATACGCGCAACGGCTATTTGGAGAAGCTGGCCCTGTTGCGGAATTCCAAGCTCGATTTTTCGATTACGGGCGATATGATCGTAGGCTTCCCCGGCGAGACTGAAGAGGACTTCCTGCAAACCTTAAGCCTTGTGGTCGAGGTCGGATATGACGGTTTGTATATCTTCAAGTATTCGCCGCGGCCAAAAACACCGGCTGCCACCTATACCGACAGCGTGCCTGAAGAGGTCAAGACGGAGCGCTTCCTGCGCCTGCAAGAGATGCAACAGCGAGTTCAGAAGCAACGCTATGCGAGATATTTAGGCAAGACTGTTGAAGTGTTGGTTGAAGGGAAAAGCGCCCGTTCCGAGGCGGAGTTCACCGGCCATTCACGCTGCAATAAGGTCGTAAATTTTCCCATGGGCACGCAAAGACTGGGAGATTTAGTGCAGGTCACGATTACGGCTGCCACCCAAAACAGTTTGCGCGGGGTTTCTGTCCAGAACTCGGTCAACAAAGAGATAGCTAAAGCTGCGGCTTAAGCAATTTATAAACTATGATTAGGCAGGCTGTTGGTAGCGGAAGGTAAAAGGAGTGCTTGATATGGAAAGAGAGATGAAGATTCGCGGTTTGTTGATGGATCCAACCACAAATTCGCCGATAGTTCTGCTCAAGGACCTGGAAAGCGAGATGATGCTGCCGATTTGGGTTGGGCCGTTCGAGGCGAATTCAATCGCTGCCGAAATTGAGAAGATTGCGCCCCAGCGCCCGATGACACACGATCTCTTAAAAAATGTCATTACCGAGTTGGGCGGCTACATCAAGCGCGTCATCGTCACAGAGTTAAAAGAGAATACTTTTTTTGCCGTCATTGAGGTGGCCGTAAATGATTCGGATGTCTTCATTGATGCGCGCCCCAGCGACGCCATCGCGCTGGCCTTGCGGGCTGATTGCCCAATTTTCGTGCGCGAAGAAGTGATCCTGGCTTCGCATCACAACCAAGTGGAAAGCATGGATGACGACTTAGACCCTGATGAAGAAGTTGATTGGCCTGAAGAGATAGGTGATATTAGCGACTATAAAATGTAGTCTGCTTTAGAGATAGTTGCCTGCTAGGGAGGCTGGTTGACAGTTGTCTCATTGCTGACTTAGGATTGCGCCGTTTTTGAATCCCAACCTTCAATTTCACATAGCAGTAAAAGCAAGTTCCCAAGGATGTCCGTCTTAGCGCGTTGCGGGAGAGCAAGCCGTTGCAAGGATTAAAGATTGCCATCGCCAATCAAAAAGGCGGAGTCGGCAAAACTACGACCGCCATCAACCTGGCTGCCGCCATGGCCCAGAAAGGGAAGCGCGTCCTGTTGGCCGACCTCGATCCGCAGGCCAACAGCACCATCTCTTTTTTGGACATGCAGGACGTTGAGCTTTCCGCCTATGACCTGTTGACAGAGCCGTCATTGCCATTTTCTGAAATCGTCAAACAGACCAAAATCGAGAACCTCGACGTTTTGCCCGCACGCATCAGCCTAGCCAAACTCGAAGGCAAACTGGTCGGTGAACTCGATGCGCCGTTTCGGCTGAAAGACCGGCTTGATCCTGTTGCACGCAACTATGACGTCGTAGTGATTGATACGCCGCCCACCCTCGGTCTGATAACGGTTAATGCCTTAGTGGCCGCGACACATCTGATCATTCCGATTCAATCCTCATACTTTGCGCTAGAGGGCACGGATGACCTGTTGGAAACAGTCGAGCGCATCAAGGCGCGGCCCAATCCCCAATTGGAAGTTTTGGGCGTGCTCGTCACTTTGCACGACAAACGCACGACCTTGTCCAAAGACATCTTTGATCAGATCTGTCAGGTTTTCGGGGACAAGGTTTTCAAGACCGCTATCTCGCGGTCAGTGCGGTTGGAAGAGAGCCCCGCCTACCGCGAATCCATTTTTACCTTTGCGCCCACGTCCAGTGGCGCCATCGAATACGCCAAACTTTGCGAAGAGGTGTTACGCCGTGTCATCCGTTAAACGTGGTTTGCCTATAAATCTGAAAATGCGTGCCGACCGCCACTATGTCGAAGAGCTGGCCTCCCTGCGCGGCGCGCCCATCGGCCGTATGATCCCGCTTGACCGGCTCGAACCCAACCCACAACAGCCCCGCATCGAATTCGGCGATCTCGAAGAGTTGGTCGCTTCGGTGCGTGAGAAGGGCGTCTTGGAACCGCTGCTGGTGCGGCCATCTCAAGTGGGTGGACGGTTCATGATTATCTCAGGCGAACGGCGTTTCCGTGCCGCGCGCGAGGTCGGCTTGACCGAACTCCCCTGCATCGAGATGGACGTGGACGACCGCGCCGTCGCCGAGATTGCGCTGATCGAAAACCTGCAGCGCAAAGACCTGACCGCCTTTGAGGAAGCCGAAGGTTTGCAGGTGCTGGCCGAGCGCTTTGATTACACCCACGACGAAATCGCCAAAAAAATCGGCAAGTCGCGCTCGACCGTCACCGAAGCCCTCACGATTGCCACCCTCCCGAATGATGTCAAAGAGCAATGTCGTCGCGCCGACATCAACTCTAAGTCGCTGCTCTTGCAAGTGGTTCGACAACCTAATGTCGAGACGATGCGCCATTTCGTCACACGCATTGCAGAGCAAGGCTTGACCCGTGATGAAGCGCGCAAAGCCCGCTCGAAAAAACAGGCCCGTACCCAGCCCTTTGTTTACCGCTATCAGGCCGCCAATCGCGAGTACATGTTGGAAGTAAAGTTCAAGCGTTCCAGCGTGTCGCGTGAAGAGTTGATGAAAGCGATTCAGGTTGCGTTGGAGGATGCCGAACAACGCACGCAATGAATCACCTTCAATGATTGGGCGCCGATTGGAGTCGTCATCTTTAGTCACAGTACAAAAAGCCGCTTGATATAGATCAATTACAAATGGCCTTACGTCAGTTATGCTGACGAAGTGTTGGCTCGGTTTCACTGGGCATCGAGCCGTGCGGCAGTTGGGTGATTTGTGTTGCAGTCGCCAGTCATCCAATGCCACTGCCAATAGCAGGTACTTAAGCTTGCCGCCACGATACCTCTACGGAGTTGGGTAGCTTTGTGCGGACGCAAGAGGATTGAACCGATGAGCAAACTGTTTTTGACTGCCATATTGCTGGGGTTGGGCCTGCTCTTTCCCACGCTCAAGGCGTTTACGCAGCAACCCGGTCAAGTTCAAGTCACCGAACTACGGGCATTCATCTATGCGGACGGCGGCTATATCCAGCCTTTGACAACCGCCTCGACTGGCTATATGTCCAATTTCAATGCCAATGGCTATGGCACTTTTGGTTGGGATTTCAACGCGCCGCCGGCAAATACTTTGCAAAATGCGCGGCTCGTGGTTTTCCTGGATGCCGAGCTTGACCACGCGACGACCACATTTTTCAACGAATATAGCGCGTTGGTTAATTTCGCACTGCCGCCCGGCGCGCTGCCGGGCGATGTGGCAGCCTCAAAGTGGGAGATTGACGAACCTGGCTTTCTCTTTGGCAATCTGGCACAGCACCTGACCAACGGTGCGCTGGATCAGACCAACAGCGTTCCGGCTAATGTGCCGGATGACGTGTCACTCGCGCTTGGGTTTCAGCTTGGCACCCTGCCGCCCAACGCGCTGGTCAAAATCCGCTGCTTCGTCAGCGCCACGAATATCGGTGGACTGAGCCAAACTGATAGCAGTACGAACACGCAGCTTTATTTCAATGGCTTGGTACAGACCAATCAGCCTCCGACGATCACGGCTGCGACGATTGCCAGGATACAAGGCAGTCCGGCCTCGACCGCAAACATTGCGACGGTCAACGATGACCTAACACTGGCAGGGAATTTGACCGTCATTGTCACGGCTCCAGCGCCAGGCATCAGCGTCACCAACATCTTGAACAACAACGGCACGATCACCGCCAGCGTTGCGGCGAGTTGTTCAGCGGCGGTTGGCGCGAACACCATCGTTCTGACTGTCACCGACAGCAACAATGCAATGGCGACGGGCAACCTGACCGTCAATGTCACCGCCAACGCCGCACCGAGTTTGAGTTATCCAGTCACCGGCGTCGCTCTCAACGCGGCCACGACGATCAATCCAACTGCGGCCACGGACAACGGCTCGATCACCGGATTCAATATCGTCAGCGTGGTTCCGCCGTTGACCCCCGCGCCAACCGTCAACGCCGCCGGCGTGGTTTCGGTGACGAATGCCGCGCCCTTGGGCGTGCATACCGTCACGGTCCGCGCCACCGACAACTGCGGCGCAACCACCAATGCCAGCTTCACGCTCAACGTCGGTTGCGCAAGCCTCACCGTCACGCCCGCCACGCTGATCAACGGCCTGACCTTCGTCGCATACAGTTCCACGCTCTCGGCCAGCGGCGGCAGTGGAAGCTACACCTTCAGTCTGGCTTCCGGCACTTTGCCCGCCGGACTGAGCCTGAGCGGCAACACGATTTCCGGGACGCCCAACACCGCCGGAGCTTCCACCTTCACGATTCGCGCCACGGACAACAACGGCTGTTTCGGCGAACGCGGCTACACCCTGCTGATCGGCAGCACGGGTTTGATGTATTACCCGCTGGCGCGCCCCGTGCGCTTGCTCGACACGCGGCCCGGCATCAGCCCGAACGCCTGCTTCCAGCCGAACGCGCCCATTCCCGGTGGAATCGTGCGTACCCAACCGGCGCGCGTGACCTGCGAAGGGTTGACCATTCCGGCCAACGCTGTGTCCATCACCGGCAACATCACGACGGTGCAATCCGGCGGCGGCTTTCTGGCGATTTATCCCAGCGACGCGCCGCAGCCGCTGGTCGCCAATACTAATTACCTGCCGAACGAAATCATCAATAACTCCTTCACGGTCGGCGTCGGCACTGCGGATGGGGCGGTCAAAATCTCCGTCACCACTACCACCGACGTGGTCGTTGATGTGACCGGCTATTACGCGCCTCCTGCAATGGGGGGCTTGTACTTCCATCCCTTGCCACGACCGGTGCGCTTGCTGGAAACTCGCGCGGGGTTTTCTGGCTGCTTCGCGCCAGGGACGCCTTTGCCGGGCGGCGTCAACACCGTGCAACAAGGGACGGGAAGCTGCGGCGGGTTGACCATTCCGCCCGAAGCGCTGGCTCTGGTCGGCAACGCAACGACGGTGAATCCGGTGGCGTTGGGCTACCTGACGCTTTACCCGGCCAATGCGGCGCAACCCTTGATCGCCAGCTCGAATTACGCGGCGGGGCAAACGGTCAACGGCCCGTTCACGGTGGGTTTATCCTTCAGCGGTCAATTCAAAATCTTCCCGCAATGGACGACCGACTTGGTGATAGACATCACGGGGTATTACAGCGCGCAGGCAGGCGACGCGAATGGTCAGGGCCTGCTCTATTCATCGCTGGGAGCGCCGTTGCGCTTGCTGGACACACGGGCCGGGCAGCAGGGTTGTTACACGCCGGGTGCGGTGATGACAGGCGGCACGATATACACGCAGGAAACGCAAAGCCCCTGCACGAACCTGACACCGACGGCGCGGGCGCTGATTGGCAACGCGACGGTCGTCAACACAACGGGCGTCGGCTACCTGACGTTTTGGCCAAGCGATGCGGCGCAGCCCTTGGTGGCGACCTCGAACTTCACGGCGGGACAGGTCATCAACCGCTACTTCACGGTGGGCCTGGCCGCCGATGGCAGCTTCAAACGCTTTGCGTCTCTGACGACTGACCTGGTCGTTGACATCTCCGGCTTCTTCGCGCCGTGAAACCGCGATCTGCGGTGTCAGTAGCCCGACCGTGAGG
>JAYUCP010000390.1:0-4196 GCA_043740245.1 Acidobacteriota bacterium
GGAGAAGGAAAAGATACTCCTTGAAATTTGGGGCAAGTCGTAAGTTGACACCAATGACACGCAGGTCTGCCCCTACGCTGGGTTCATCATCCCACCCCACTTCCCCACTACCCAAATCTTTTCCCCGGCGCGCGCCCTCAATTTTTTGCGGCGGCCTAAAGTTCCCGCCGCGCACATTCGATAAGAGGGTATGTCCCGGGGCGTCGTGGGCGTCTCCACTCAATCAAATTTCGCATTGCCGAGGCAAGGATGCTGAGGCCAAAGTTCACGGAGGAACATCATGTCAGTTTCATTAATCAACAATCTCGGTTCAACGAATTCGCAAACCCGTTTGGCCGCTTCGAGCGCCAAACTGAATCAAACGATCCAACGCTTGTCGTCGGGCTTGCGCATCAACAATTCCGGCGATGACGCGGCGGGCCTGGCCATTGCCAACAAATACCGCAGCGACATCGCGGTGATCAATCAGGGCGTGCGTAACGCCAATGACGGTCTGTCGAACTTGCAAATCATTGACGGCGGTTTGAACACGATCTCGAACCTGCTCGACCGCGCCGCCACACTGGCCGCGCAATCCGCCTCGGACACCTTCACCGGCAACCGCGGCATCCTGCACTCCGAGTTCAGCAAGGTGCTCAACGAAATTTCGCGCCAGGCGCAGAATATCGGCCTGGTCAACGGGGGCGTAAATAACAAAAGCCTGACGACCATCATCGGTGGCGGGAGCGATCTCTTTGCCGCCGCCGGCACCAATAACGGGGTAGGGATTGATCTCTCAGGGACGGTGAATCGTGTGGACGCGGTGAGCCTGGGCTTGGGTTCACTCAACATCGGCGCGACCAGCGGCGCCGTCACAGCCGCTGGCGGTCTCAATTTCGGGGCGGCGGGCGCGGCCATCAATGCCGATGAAAGCCTGACGTTCAAATACGTGGGCGCGAGCGGGACGCTGTCCAGCTATACGGTGGGCCTGACCAGCGGCCAAACAGCGAACTCCATTGTCAACCAATTGAATAACGACGCCACGCTGGGAGCGGCAGGCATCAGCGCCACGGTAGATAGCTCCGGCAACCTGCGCCTGGAGAGCGCCAGCTTTTTCACGGCGGAATCCAGCCGGGCGGCGGTCGCCGGCAGCACCGGCATCGGCACGACCGAGTTAGCCACGGGCGCGGCCAACGCGATTTCCTTAACGGCGACGGCGGCGGTTACCAACTCCAGCCAGAACCTGACCTTTAACTATCAAGTGAATGGCGAGAACCAGAATTTCATCTTGAACGTCGCCACCAGCACGAATGCGACAACAGCGGCTGACAACCTGGTGACGGCCATCAACGGCAATTCAACGCTGCGTGATTCAGGCATCTATGCGATCAACACGGGCGCGGACGTCAAAATCGTTTCGACCGAGACCGCCAGCTTCAGCGTCAACGCGCAGAATAGCGTCACCGCCGGCAACGCGGCCAGCTACAATTCGTTTGGCAACACCTTGCTCAATTCGACCGCCAATACCGGCGGCGCGGGTGTCACGGCCGTCAGCAGTGTTGATTTCTCGAATGCGGCCGCCACCATCACCGCTGACGAAGCTCTGAGCTTCCAGTACATAGACGCGGGTGGCAGTTTGACCACGCATACGACCCAACTGACTGCGGGTCAAACAACGGCGCAAATCGTCACGCAGTTGAATACCGAGTTGGGCGCCGCCGGCGCTTCCATCGCCGCGACGGTGAGTGGCAGCAACTTGCGGCTGACCAGCACGGCCGCCAACACCTACTTTTCAGTGGTTTCCGATGTGGCGTCAGGCGCGGGCAGCACCGGTGTCGGCACCACCCAAACGACCACGGCGGGCACCGCCACGGCAGCGGGCGGCGTCAGTTTCGCGGTGGGCGCCAACACCATCACGGCGGCTGAAACGCTGACCTTCCAATACCAGTCGGGCTTCGGGACGCTTGCCAGTCACGAAATCAGCCTGGGCGCCGGTGAAACGGTGACCAACATCCTCGCCGCGATCAACAATGACGCGACGTTGCAAGCGGCGGGCATCAGCGCCGCCAATAACGGCGGCAACCTGGAAATCAGCGGCGCTGATTTCTTCACCGTGAAGTCCAGCCTGGCAGCGGGCGCAACCACCACCGGCATTGGCAATGCGGTGCTCAACGCGACCCCGGCCACGGCCGTTCATGATTCAGGCAACGTTTTCTCGGACGCGGGCGCGACCCTGGGCGCTGATGAAAACCTGACTTTCAAATACATCTCGAACGGGACGTTTACCACGCACACGGTGGCGTTGACCGCCGGTCAAAGCCAGGCTCAGGTGCTGGCCGCGATCAATAACGACACGACGCTGCAGGCGGTGGGCATCAGCGCGACGGCGACGGGCTCTGCGTTGTCATTCGATAGCACGGGCGGCGCGTTCTTCTCGGTGAAGTCCGACCTGGCGGCCTCGAGCGCCAGCAGCACTGGCGTGGGCACAACCGAAACGGCCACGACGGGCGACATCGCGGGGGCGGGCGGGGTTGATTTCGCCGTCGGCGCCAACACCATTACCAACGCCGAAAACCTGACGTTCAGTTTCGTGAACGGGAGCGGGGCGCTGACCAGTCACACGGTCTCGTTCAATGCCGGTGAAACAGTGACCAACATCCTCGCCGGGATCAATAACGACGCCACGCTACAGGCGGCAGGGATCAGCGCCGCCAATAGTGGCGGCAACCTGTCGCTGAGCAGCTCCAATTTCTTCAGCGTGGATTCCGATCAGGCGGCGGCGAACCAGACCGGCATCGGCACGACCACGGCGGTGCGGAGCGCGGCTGTCACCCAAAGCTTCACCGCGACGGCGGCGGCGGCTGACTCTACGCAGAAGGTAACCTTCACCTATCAGGATGCGGCCGGCGCGATCCAGAATGTGCAACTGGACGTCGCGACCAGCACCGACGCGACGACGGCGGCGAGCAACCTGGTGGCGGCGGTCAATGCTGACACGACGCTGCAAGCTTCGGGCATTTTCGCGGTCTCGGATGGCGCGAATGTCCAGCTCGCTTCCATTGGCGTGGGTGGTTTCAGCATCAATCCAGCGGACAGCCCGACGGGCAACGCCACCGCGAACAACTCGTTCGGCAATAGCGTGACCAACTCGACCGACGGCACCGGCAGCGGCGGCGCAACCGGAGCCAGAGCCGCGTTGGATGTCCTCGTCGGCGCGATTGAGACGCTGGGTCAGGTGCAGGGCGTGGTCGGCGCGGGTCAGAATCGCTTGCAACAGGCGATTGATCTGGCGACCTCGCAGATCAACAACTTCCAGGCCGCCGAATCGCGCGTGCGCGATGCGGACATCACGGCGGAAGCGTCGAACCTCTCGCGGTTGAGTGTGCTGCAACAGGCGGGCGTAGCGGCGTTGGCCCAGGCCAACCAGGCGAGCCAGGCAGTCTTGTCACTGCTGCGGTAAGCTTGGCGCAAGCTTGAATCACTGGCTTAAATCAACAGGCGAGTTCTCGCAGGAGGACTCGCCTTTAAGCCATTGCATCGGCCCACGCACGACCCGCCCACTATCCCGGAGGTAGTTATGCAAATTCTTCCGCTAAACTCGATCAACCTGCTCAATCCCCTGGCCGAGAGTCCGGCCATCCTGCCGGCGGCGACAATTGGCACGCGCAATCAGGCAGGCGCGTCACAAACCGGTAGCGGTCAAACTGGTACCGGATTGGCCGGCAGCGAAGCCGCCCGCACGACCATCGGCATCAATCAAAACGCAGGCGAAATCAAACTGACTTTCCCGCCCGGTCAGGGCGAAACCGCCGCCGCCGCCGCGCAGGCAGTGGCCGACGCCGTCAAGGCTGAGCAGATCGAATTGCAATTCAGCCGCGATGACGACACCGGCACGATTGTCATCAAGCTGGTTGACCAACGCTCGGGCGAAACCGTCCGGCAGTTTCCTTCCGAGGCCTTGCTGCGGCTGTCAGCGGCGCTCGGCAAGACGCAAGGACAACTTTTCGATCAAGAGGCCTAGTACTCCAGCAAGCTGAATTTGAGGGATACCGAAATTGCGCAAGCCCCGTAGGACAAGATGGCATCTTGTCCTACATCCATCGTTTCCAGCTTGACGGAGTACTAGTGGAGCTTTCCTGAAATTCTACCTCTGGTTTAGACCTGAAGCGGTCGTCCTTTGTAAGTCCACTTGAAGGGCTTCGCCAACGTAGCGTTAA
>JAYUCP010000391.1:0-4192 GCA_043740245.1 Acidobacteriota bacterium
TTGATTTCACCGTCACGCACAACACGGCGCTGAACCGGCAGACGGGCTTCCGCGTGCAAACGCTTGGCACCCTGGATCGCAACCGCATCAACACCTTGCCCGACGGCACGCAAGAACTATTGCTCGAACGCGGCAACGGCTTGAAGACTTTCACCGACCCCGACGGCACAATCACCAACGAACAGATCGGCGGCGACCCGCGCTGGAAACTGCAAGCGCCGCTGACGACCAGCATCGGCATTGCCACGCCCGGCGGTCTGAATTACGCCGAAACCTTCGCCCGCGCCGCCACGCTCACGACGCCCGGCGACCCGCTGAGTCTCGCCACGCAAAACGATACGTTGACGATCAATGGGCGCGCGTTCACTTCCGCCTTCACGGCGGCGAATCGAACGTTCGTGAATACTTCGCCGCTCAACCGGCAAGCGACGGCCACGATTGACACGCAAGGCCGCTTGACCAATTTTCAGCTTGCCAACTTCAATCCGTTGGCCGCGACCTATGACACGCGCGGACGATTGGCAACGACCGTTTTCGGCACGGGCGGCGGCGCGCGCATGAGCTTGTTCGCTTACAACCCGGGCGGTTTCCTCGCTTCCTTCACCGACGCGCTCAACCGCGTGACCGGGTTTACGTATGACGCGGCCGGCCGTGTCACGCAGCAGACCACGCCCGACAGCCGCATCATCGGTTTGGGCTACGACGCCAAAGGCAACTTAATTTCGCTGACGCCGCCGGGCCGTCCGGCGCACGCGTTCACGTACAACGCGGTGGATTGGGTGGCGATGTATACGCCGCCTGCGGTTGCGGGCACCGGGGCAACGCAATTCGCCTATAACCTCGACCGGCAACTGACGACGATCACGCAACCGGGCGGCGTGACGATCAATTACGGCTACGATGCGGCGGGACGGCTGAGCACGCGGACGATTGCCGCCGGGACGTATAACTTCAGCTACAGCGCAACGACCGGCAACCTGACCGGCCTGACCGCGCCGAGCGGCCCAACGCTGGCCTTCGCGTATGACGGCTTCCTGCCGACCGGCCAGACGTGGAGTGGCGTCATCGCGGGCAGCGTCAGCCATACCTTCAACAACTTCTTCCTGCCCGCATCGCAGAGCGTCAACGGCGCGAACACTGTCACCTTCACCTATGACAACGACAACCTGCTGACCGGCGCGGGCAGTCTCGCTATCACGCGCAACGCGATGAACGGGCTGATGACCGGCGCGACGTTGAGCAGCGTCACTGACACGCGCAACTACAACGGCTTCGGCGAACTGGCCAGTTTCAGCGCGTCGTTCAATGCGACGCCGCTCTATTCGTTCAGCTTCACGCGCGACAAGCTGGGGCGCGTGACGCAGAAGGTCGAAACCATCGGCGGCGCACCCGCGACCTACGATTACACCTACGACCTGGCCGGACGCTTGCAGGAGGTGAAGCTGAATTCGGTGACGATCAGCAGCTACACTTACGACAGCAACGACAATCGCCTGACGCGCACGACATCCGGCGGAACGGTCACCGGAACTTATGACAATCAAGACCGGGTGACGGCTTACGGCGCGGCGACCTATGCCTACACGGCCAATGGCGAGTTGAGCGGCAAAACCGTTGGCGCGCAGACGACCACGTACAGCTATGACGCGCTGGGCAATTTGCGGAATGCGACGCTGCCTGACAGCACGCAGGTCGAATACGTGATTGACGGTTTGAACCGCCGCGCCGGCAAGCGCGTGAACGGCACACTCGCGCAAGGCTGGCTCTATCAGGATCAACTCGAACCAGTGGCGGAACTCGATGGCGGCAATAACATCATCAGTCGCTTTGTCTACGGCACGCGCACGAATACGCCGGATTACGTTGTCAAAGGCGGCGTGACGTATCGCATCCTCACCGATCATTTGGGCAGCGTACGGCTGGTGGTTGATGCGGCGACCGGCGCAATTGCGCAGCGGCTGGATTACGACGAATTTGGCGTGGTGACGATGGATACCAATCCGGGCTTCCAGCCGTTCGGCTTCGCGGGCGGCTTGTACGATCCGCAAACAAAACTTACTCGTTTCGGCGCACGGGATTACGACGCTGAAACGGGCCGCTGGACAACTAAAGACCCAATTTTATTTGCCGCTGGTGATGCCAATCTGTATCGGTATGTGTTTAATGATCCAGTGAATTTTACAGATCCATCTGGATTGCAGCAAAAAACACCATGCCCGACACCTACTCCGCCTCCGGCACCTAAGCCGGAAGATGACACGAAGATTAAACCTTTTGATTGGAACGAAATGCTAAAGGCTGCGGGCGAAGTCCTGAAGGCTTTGACTAATGGGCAGGCAGGCAACGCTGTGAATGCTGTGGCTACTGGGGGGGCAGCCACCGCTGTGAATGCTGCGGCAGCCGGCGCGAAGCCTTGATTGACGATGCTGTCCGTGTGAATTCATAGATTCGTCGCTGACGAGCCGTGGCGGCGGATTCGCGCGGCACATTTCCGGCAAGTCTCGCCTGCGCGGTCATCAATGCGCCAGCGTCCCGCTTGGGCGTTGTTACCTTTGTTTGATACGCTTGCTCAACTCCGCAACATCGCCAAGCGCCGCGACCGCGAAGTCCGGGCGCTGACCGAGTTGCGAAGGGAGCCGGCCACCGCTTGAGCGAGTTGCCTGGCCGCCGGGAAACCAGCTTGGGTTCAACCTTCGAGAAGGGAGTTTGCGATGAAAAGAATTGTCCACGTTGATTGCTTGGCGGCCGGCGGTGGGCTGGGCCTGCTGCTGGCCTTGCTGCTGGCCTTGCTGCTGGTTGGATTCTTGTTTTGGGGCTGGCCGCTAGCGACCGCCCAGACTTGCACCTTCACGCTTACGCCGAACAGCCGCAATTTCGCCGCGGGCGGTGGGGCTAGTGGCGTCCTGGTGAACGCCTCCGGCACGGCCTGCGCCTGGCAGGCCACGAGCAACGCTCCCTGGCTCAGCATCACGGCAGGCAGCGCCGGCACGGGCACTGGCCTCGTTCAATTTTCCGGCGCCGCCAATTTCGGCGCGGCGCGCGCGGGCACGCTGACCATTGCGGGGCAGAGCTTCACGGTAAATCAGGAGGCCGGGCTGATTGGCTTGCAGTTCTATCCCTTGCCCGCGCCCGTGCGCTTGCTAGATACGCGCCCCGGCGCCAGTCCCAACGCCTGTTCGCAACCCAACGCGCCCATCGCGGGTGGCACGTCGCGCACCCAGCCTGCGCGCAATTTCTGCGGCCTGCCGGCCAATGCCGCAGCCATCACCGGCAATGTCACCACCGTCCAATCCGGCGGCGGCTACCTGACGCTCTACCCCAGCGGCGCTGTACAGCCCACCGTCGCCAGCACCAACTACGGCCCGAATGAAATCATCAACAACGTCTTCACCGTTGGTCTGGGCGTGGCGGACGGCGCATTCAACATTTATGCGTTGACGACGACTGAGGTGGTCGTGGATGTGACCGGCTATTACGCGCCGCCCGCGACGGCGGGTCTTTACTTTCATCCCTTGCCTGCGCCGGTGCGCTTGCTCGAAACGCGCGCCGGACAACCGGTCGGATGCTTTCTGCCCGGCAGCCCGCTCGCGGGCAACGCAGACACCCTGCAACAGGCCACCGGCGCGTGCAGCGGCATTCCAGCCACAGCGCGCGCCATTGTTGGCAATGCGACGACGGTCGGCCCGCAAGGCGGCGGTTACCTGACGCTCTTCCCGGCGGACGCCGCGCGGCCTTTGATCGCCAGCTCGAACTACGACGCGGGGCAGATCATCAATGGGCCGTTCACGACGGGGTTATCGCCGGCCGGGCAGTTCAAGATTTTCACTGTGGCGACGACCGATCTGGTGATTGACGTGCTGGGTTATTACGGCGCGCAGGCGGTGGACGCCAACGGCACGGGCTTGCTCTTCACGCCGCTCGCGCATCCGGTGCGCTTGCTCGAAACGCGCAACAACGCGGCCTTTCCCGGTTGCTTCAAACCGAATGCGCCGCTCAATGGCAATCAGGTCTACACGCAAGCGGCGCGCGGCCTTTGCGACGGGCTGACGATTCCGGCCAACGCGCTGGGCGTGGTGGGCAATGCGACAGTAGTGCTGCCGGTAGGCGGCGGCTTTCTGACGGTCTGGCCGAGCAGCGCCACGCAGCCCACCATTGCAACCTCGAATTACAACGCCGGGCAAGTCGTCAACCG
>JAYUCP010000392.1:0-10140 GCA_043740245.1 Acidobacteriota bacterium
GCCCGACCGTGAGGAAGGGCTGGTTTGCGAATGCATGCCCTCCCTCACGGTCGGGCTACTGACACGCCGCACCAACTTTAGGGCCGAATGATTCCCTGATAAACCAAAATCAAAATCGCCACGCCCACCACCAGCCGGTAGCCGATAAAAATATCCAGCGAGCGGCGGCGCAAATAATTCAGGAAAAACGCGATGCTCAGATAGCCGACGATAGCCGCCGCCACCGTACCCACCAATAGATTCAGTGTGCCCAGCGCATTCAAGTGATGAACGGCTTCTTTCAATTCCAGCAAGCCGCTGGCGGCAATCGCCGGGATCGAAAGCAGGAATGAGAAACGCGCCGCCGTGTCGCGTTTGATGCCCGCAAACAGGGCGCTGGCGATGGTCGTGCCCGAACGCGAAGAGCCGGGGATCAGCGCGAAGATTTGTCCGAAGCCGACGATCAAGGCTTCCCGCGCGCCCAGATCGGTCATCGCCTTGCGCGCATTGCCGAAGCGTTCGGCCAAATCCAGCAGCACCGCCCAGACGATCATGCTGATGCTGATGACGTAAAGATTTTTGGTCAGATTGCCTTCGATGATCTTTTTCGCCAGCAAGCCGATGGTGCCGATGGGTAGCGAACCCAAAATAATCAGCCAGCCCAGCCGGAAGCCTTCACGTGTCGTGCGATTGCGGTTGCCGCGCAGCAGCGCCAGATTCCCGGCCACGAAATCGCGCGTGATGTTGAAGATGTCCGGCAGAAAATAGAGCACCACCGCCAGCAAGGTGCCGAGTTGCAACACGGCGTTGAAGGCCGTCATGGCTTCGGGCGTCAGCGTCTGATCCAGTTTCATCGCGCGTTCGGCGAGGATCATGTGGGCGCTGCTGCTGACGGGAATGAATTCGGTGAGTCCCTGGACGATGCCGATGATGAGGGCTTGGAGTAGGTTCATTGCAAATATCAATTGCGGATTAGCGGGATTTGGGACGGCGCAGGATGACGACCAATTCGGTGCCGCCAAAGGCTGTTTTCGAGACGGTCATGCCGACGATGTCGTAACCTTCCTTGCCAGCCTCGGCGGTTTCCTTTTGCATCGTGCTCGTGCGTTTGGTGGCGAGCAGCAAAAAGTCATAACTCGCGCTGCCCGCTTCTTTGTCGCGTTCCATAATGACCACGACTTCCTGCCCGCCGAAGGTGGAGTTGAAGACGCTCTGGCCGACATAGGTGTAGCCGGCGCTGCCTGTCTCGCTCATCTCTTTTTGCATCGTCGAAGTCTTGCTTGTCGCCAGCAGCTTGTATTGATACCGCCCGGTGGCGGGCGCGTCATCCAGCTTTTTGCTCATGACGACGACGGCTTCGTTGCCGCCGAAACTGGTCTCGCCGCCCATCACGCTGGCGAAGCGGAAGCCCGCCGCCGCCGCTTCGTTCATCTCTTTTTCCATCGTCGAAGTCTTGTTCGTCGCCAGCACGCGGAAATCAAAACTCGGATTTGCGCCGCGTGCGGTGGCGGGCGGACTTTTCATTTCTGGCCGTTGCGCCAGCGCGGGCATCGCCAGGATAAATAAGCAAAACAAACAGGCGTACAACTTGATTCGCATTATGGTTTCTCCGTCAATTTTTGTGAGTGGAACTCAGCGCAGTTTGCCCAGCAGATAGCTTTCAAGCTGCGCAATCGGCACGCGCACCTGCTGCATCGTGTCGCGTGCGCGCACGGTGACGGTGTCTTTGTGCGCCGCGCTATTGGCGTCCTTGCCTTCGCCCAGCGTGTCGAAATCCACCGTGATGCAGAACGGCGTGCCAATCTCGTCCTGCCGCCGGTAAAGTTTGCCGATGCCTGCCGAATCGTCGTAGACGGCGCGTATCGCCGGTTGCAGGTCGCGTTTGATCTGCTTGGCGATTTCGACGATGCGCGGTTCGTTCTTTTTGAGCGGGAAGATGGCGACCTTGATCGGCGCGAGCGTCGGATGCAGCTTGAGCACGACGCGCGTGAATTCGTCGCAGAGCTTGGCGGCGAGGGGGCGCACCTTTTTCAGCAACTCCACGCGATCCGCGCCGGGCAGATTGCAAGCGTCTTCCACATCGAGCAGCGTTTGCGGCAAGCCCGCGTCGGCTGCTTCCAACGCGGTTTGAATCGTTTTCAACTGTTCAGCAGTCGGCGCAACCGGTTCGCCTTTCTGTGCAGCCTTCTCAGCTTCACCGATTTTCTTCGACAAGTTTTTCACGGCGGCAGCGATGGCCTCGCGCAACGGCTTCAACGCTTCTTCGCTCGGCGCGCCCACCAGCTCTTCGTGATACGCCTCGCACAAAAACGCCAGCGTCGCCCGCGTCGCACCTGCCGAAGGTTCGATCACGTATGGCACATAGCGCGCGCCCTTCTTGCCCGTCGCTGGATCAACATATTGATCGTCGAAATAATCCAGCTTGGTCGTCGTGTGCGCGTTGGCCTCCAGCTTCAACCGCTGCAAGTCTTCGACAGGAATGTCGCGGCTGTGGGCTGATAGGTCGTAATCCTGCCGGTTGGCAACGCCTTCGAGTTCGCTGTAGCCGAGCGAGCCGGGGAATTTGTATTCAATATCCACCGTCGCTTTGGCGTAATGCGCCAGTTCCTCTTTGGCCTGTTCGCGCTTGATCAGCTTGGCCGGATCGAGGCCGAGGTTGACGTACCAGTTGAAACGCTGCTCCACCCATTCGGCGTGCAATTCGACATCGTTCTTTTCATCCGGCTGCAAATACTGCGGCGGCTTGCAGAAGTATTCGATCTCCATCTGCTCGAACTCGCGCGTGCGGAAGGTGAAGTTGCCGGGTGTGATTTCGTTGCGAAAGGCCTTGCCGATTTGCGCAATACCGAAAGGCAGTTTGCGCCGCATCGCCTGTTGCACGTTGGCGAAGTTGACGAAGATGCCCTGCGCGGTTTCGGGGCGCAGATAGGCGCTGTTCTCATCACTCTCGACCGGGCCGACGGTCGTCTTAAACATCAGGTTGAAGTTGCGCGGCTCGGTCAAATCGGCTGCGCCACAACTCGGACACTTGCCGTCTTTCAGGTGATCGGCGCGGCTGCGTTTGCCACATTCGCGACAGTCAACCAATGGATCGCTGAACGTGGCTTCGTGACCAGAGTATTTCCAGACGAGCCGGTTCATCAGGATGGCAGCGTCGAGGCCCTCCATGTCTTCGCGGTCATAGACGACGGCGCGCCACCACGCGCGCATCACGTTGTTTTTGAGTTCGATGCCCAGCGGCCCGTAATCCCAGGTCGAACCGATGCCGCCGTAAATTTCCGAATTGGCAAAAATGAAACCGCGCCGTTTGCACAGGCTGACGATCTTTTCCATGCTCGATGCTGCCATCGTTGTTGCTTTACCTCTCTGTCACAGTTGAATGGATGAAAAAATGAAGGCGGATATTAGCAGAGGGCGGATGAGCGGTCTACCAAGGGTTGAGCGGCGCTGCCGTCAGCACAGTACAGCGAGCGCGAGCTTGTGCACCGCCCCTGGGTACGTACGCTTCCCAGCGTGCCGCGTGGCGGAAGACGAAAAAATGCCGAAGGGTATCCTTTCAGCTTCAATCCGTCTGCTCAGCTTCAATCCGTCTGCCGCCAAGACTGCACGCAGGGATGCGTGCGTACCCAGGGGCGGCATCATCGGTTGCGGCCAAGCTCAATCCAGCTTGCGCCATTCGCCCGATTGAATGAAGCTGGCCCAGTAATACGGATGACTGTAATCGCGCGCTTGCTTCTGGTCTTTGCGCCCCTGGCTCGCCAGCATGCGCAATTGCACCTGCCGCAACGCCACGCTGCGCGCTTCGCCTCGCAACAAGCGGCGGTAGTAATCAATCATCAGATCGCGCGTCCCCTTGTCCGAGACCGGCCACAGGCTCATCACCTGCGTTTCGCTCCCGGCGAGCACCAGCGCGCGCCGCAAGCCGTAAACGCCTTCGCCATTTTTGACCTCGCCCACGCCCGTGTCGCAGGCCGAGAGCACGACCAGTTTGGTGCCCCACAGGTCAAGCCCGGCGGCTTCCTGTGCCGTGAGGATGCCATCATCGCCCGCGCCATTCGTGGGCCGGTTCGCGCCCGCCAGCGCCAAGCCCGACCGCAACAACGGATTCTCGATCTGCCCCACCACTGCGGGTTCTCCCAGGCTGACCATCTTCAATCCGCGCTCTTCCGCCACCGCAGGTTGCTGATTTTCGAGGAAGAAGCCGTGTGTGGCGATGTGCAGAATGCGCGGGCCGCTGACCTGTTTCAGCGCGGCTTCGGTCGCTTGTCCCTCGGTCAGCAGCGTCGCGCCGGGCATCATCGCTTTGAGCGCGCGCGCCTCACCCGCCGTCCCTTGCAGCGGCGGGAAGTAATAACCCGCCAGCACCGCGCCTTCGCCCGTCGCCGCCTTGGAGCCGGGATGATAGACCAAGCCGCGTTGCCGCGCCGCGCCCGCGTTGGCTTCTTCGCCGAAGTCGGGATTAGCCACGACCATTGCCGTCTGTTTGCCGGGTTGTTTGACCTGCAAGCGCAACAGATCGCGCCCGCTGGTCAGGTAGCTGAAGTCATAGCGTTGCACCAGGTAACGATTGTGTTCATCCACCAGCGCGGCAAAGGGGATCAGATTGAGCGCGCCATCGGGCGAGATGAAAACGCGCCGCGTTTGGCCGAGCAGCGCACGCACAGGCCGCATCACTTTTTCATCCACTGCGCGGGCGAGTTGCTTTACGTCCCTGCGGCGCTTGTCGCGCAAGGCCAGCCGCAGCTTTCCCACCGCCTCATCAATCACTTTCGCCTCGCCCAGATCAACCCATTGCGCCACGCCGCTTTGCCGCAAGACGTAGGCCACGTAACGCGATTCTTCCTTGTAGTCGTAGCGATAGAACTCAATCAAAGCGGCGGCGGATGGAATGGCCGCTTGGACGGCGGCAATCGTGACCGGTTGCGCTTGAATGCGAAACTCCGCGCTCCGGCTGCCGATCTCCGCTTCCAGCTTCTCCACGTTTTCTGCCAGCCGTGCGACGGCTTGCTGATGCGCGGAGGGTGAAATCCGCTGCGGGCCGCCGAACACGAGTTTGGCAAGCTGGGCGCGCGCTTCTTGCAGTTGATCGAGCAAGGCGCGGTCTTGCGGATTGGCGCGGCGGCGCAAGGCTGCCAGCCCATCGTTGAGCGCTTCGAGCACGCGCCCTTTGCGTTGCAGAATCGCGGTCAAGGCCAAGTCGCGCGCCGTCCGGTCGGCAGCGGCCAGGCGCACGTGCAGCCTGACGGAGTAAGCCGTCGCCGACCCTAGAGTGTTTAGGTACGCGAGTTTCTGCCGTTCGGAACCGGTGGCGAGATTGAGCGAAATGTTATGTTCCTCAATGGCTTGCGCGCGCGCGCGAAAGCTGACTGCGCGAGGAATATCGCCCAGGGCTTCAGCCAGCCCGGCGAGGTTGTAGAGCGCTCTGGCCGTGTCGGGATGCTGCGCACCGAGTGCCTGCTCACAGACGGCGAGCGCACGGCGATAGAGCGGCTCCGCCTGCGCGTAATCGCCTTTGGCTTTGTAAAGCGCGCCGAGGTTGTTGAGTGAACTCGCCGTGGCTGGATGCTCTGCGCCGAAGACCTTCTCGCGGATGGCGAGCGCGCGCCGATAGAGTGGCTCGGCCTGCGCATAGTCGCCTTTGGCGTAGTAAAGCGCGGCGAGGTTATTGAGCGAAGTGGCGGTGTCGGGGTGTTCCGTGCCGAGCGCCTTCTCGCGGATGGCGAGTGCGCGGCGATAGAGCGGCTCGGCTTGCACGTAGTCGCCTTTGGCGTCGTATAGATTGGCGAGATTGTCGAGCGACACCGCAGTGTCGCGGTGTTCCGCGCCGAGTATCTTCTCCTGGATGGCAAGCGCGCGGCGCTGGAGCGGTTCGGCCTGCGCGTAGTCGCCTTTGACTTGGTATAGGAAGGCGAGGTTATTGAGCGACATCGCGGTGTCGGGATGCTCTGCGCCGAGCGCCTTCTCGCGAATGGCGAGCGCGAGGCGCTGGAGCGGTTCGGCCTGCACGTAATCGCCTTTGGCGGTGTAAAGCGAGGCGAGATTGGTAAGCAAAGTGGCGGTATTGGGGTGTTCCGCGCCGAGCGCCTTCTCCCAAATGGCGAGTGCGCGGCGATAGAGCGGCTCGGCCTGCGCATAGTCGCCTTTGGTTTTATAAAGAAAGGCAAGATTGTTGAGCGAAGCGGCCGTGGCAGGATGCTCCGCGCCAAGGACCTTCTCCTTGACGGCGAGCGCGCGGCGATAAAGTGGCTCGGCCTGCGCATAGTCGCCTTTGGCGGAGTAAAGCGCAGCGAGATTGTTGAGCGAAGCGGCGGTGTCGAGATGCTCCGCGCCGAGCGCCTTTTCGCGGATCGCCAACGCGCGTTGATAGAGCGGCTCGGCTTTCGCATAGTCGCCTTTGTTGTCGTAAAGCAAGGCGAGGCTGTTGAGCGAGGCAGCGGTGTCGGGATGCTCCGCGCCCAGTACTTTCTCACGAAGCGCCAGCGCGCGTTCGGCCAAAGGCAAGGCTTTGTCGTATTGACCTGCATTACTCAGTGTACTCACCTCAGCCTCCAATGGCGCCACTTCCAGCAAGGCAAGCGATTTTGCAACCTGAGCGCGGTCATTCGCTGTGGCCATGCGTAACTCAATGAGCCTTGCTTCGTAGCGCCCGGCCTTCGCGTCTTTTTCCAGCGAGCGGACTTCCAGCCGATACGCACCATTCAGCGCCGCAATCCAGGCCAGCGGTTCTGGCCCTTGATCGCCGTTGGGGCTGTCCACTTCCAGGAGTTGTTTGCCGTCGGGCGCAAACAGCGTCACCACTACATCAATTCCGCGCTGCTCGACCACCACGTTCATATACTGGCCCGCACTCAGCGTGATCTGGTAAGCATGCTGCTGGCCGCCCGCCAACTCACGTTCGACCGGTTCGCCCAGCTTCAGACTGCGCGCCTCCGCGTCACGCTGCGCGGCAGCCTGCGGGACGGCGCCGGTTTGCGCCTGCACGAGCGGCGACGGCAGCAGCAGCCAGAGCAGCAACCAGCACAGCAGGCAGAGCGCAAATTTTGGTCGAGCAAGGCTTCGGGTTAAGGGAAACGCAAGCGCGGAAAGAGTTGTTGAGGGATTCATCGTAAGCTTCCTGGTTGGTGGAGCGGTTCAACCGGCTATATCGGTTCGGTAGCAATAAAGGCGCAGTGGTACAGCAGACGCGGCAAGCCAGTAGCTTCAAGCGCCAAAAGCCGTCGCCGTGGCATTGCGGGCTGCGGTGAATTCAATGTGCGGCCGCAGTTCCGGCACGTGGAAAGCCAGCACGAGGTCAGTCTGTGGCACGCCAGCATCAAGCAATTCCGTGGCGATGCCGTCTTCGGTCAGGTCGCGTTCGATCCAAATTTTGCCGTCCTTGAGCCTGACGTGCAGCAGCGTCCACTCGATGCGCTGGTGCCCTTGCCAGCCCAATTTCAGCAGCAGGTAATGGCCGCGCTCCTCATCCATAATCAGCAGCTTTTCGACGCCTGTGGCGGGGAAGCTGGCGGCGGCGGGGCGGGCGTGGGCTTCCATAATTTGCCGTATGAGGCGGCGGTACTCGGTTACTCTTTCCATAACACAATCTCCTCGGTTTGCAGATCAACGACAAAGAGGCGCAGCGGGAAGCGGCGGACAAAATCCTGGGTGATCTTCAGCGTAAACAAGCTCTCCCAAACCGGCTGGCTGATGGCGAGAAATAAGCGTCGTTCCGGGGCCGCCGTTTCGAGGCACATCAAATACATCTGATATTGTCCGATGGCGGCTTGCAGTTCGTGCAGTGGCGAAGGGCTGAGAAAGCTTTTGATTTCGACGATGATGCTTTCCTCCGCACGTTCGGCGGCCAGCATACGCTCAGCGGCCAAGTCTGCGCGCAGCCGCGCCTCCTCGTACTCGATTTCATAAGGATCAGCCGTGATCGTCCAGCCGTCCTTGATAAGCGCGTTTTTGACCGTGTCGTGAATTTTGTCTCGCCGTGACATAGCCGGAGTATAAGCATCATTGAAAACCGTGGCAATCAACCAATGTCCGCGGCAACTCAAGCGATACATTCGACTTCGACTAGCGCATTGAAATCCGGGATGCCGCATTCGGGATCGCACACGCCGCGTTTGAGCAGCACGTTGCCTTCGGGCCAATGCACTTGCACGTTGCCGGGGGCGATGGGCGCAAAGCGGCAGCGGCCGCGCAGTTCGCCGATTTCGTTGTGCAAGCGGATGACCGCGCCTTCTTGCAAGCCCAGCCGCTGGGCGTCGTTCGCGTTCATCAGCACGTCTTCGCGGTGCGCGCCGTTCAGCGGATCGCGGTCGTGCTGCACCATGCTGTTGAACTGTTTGCCGCGCCGCGTCGAAAGGCGGAACAGACATGGTTGGGTTTTGGCAGCCAACTCGATCACCGAAAACTGCGCGCGTCCATCCGCAGTGGCGAAGGCTGGCGCGCCGGACGCAGACTCGCACAAGCGCGGGCCGCCCCATTGCACTTGATCGCCGGTCTGCTGCAACGTCTCGATGCCTGTATAAGCTGGCACCGCGCGGGCGATTTCGTTGCGAATGGCTTGGCCGTCGGCGAAATGAATCAAGTGTGCGCGGGCCGGATGCGCGCGTTCGGCGATCAGCATCGGGATTTCCCATTCATTTTTTGCCTCGCCGATGCGACGACCGGGGATTTCGGGGCTGAACAGGATGCGGCGTTCGGTCGTCGTTTCGGTGCCGCCGCCGACTTGTTCGTAGCGGGTGCGTGTGGGCAAGAGCAGCACCCAATCGCGCGGTTCGATCAGCATTTGCGGGCTGACCACGATGTCTTGTTGCACGCGGCAAGGAATGCGTTCGACGGCGGCGCGCACGTAATCCGGTTCGGGCAGCGTTTCCAGAAAGTTGCCGCCGCTCTGATAGAACCAATCCAATTCGCCCGCGTGCGCCGCCTCAATCATCTGCACGGCGTTCAAGCCTTTCTCCACCGGCGCATCGAAGCCCCAGACTGCGCGCATACGCTCAGCGCCTGCGGCATCGGCGGCGATACCCATTGCAAACTGATTCGGCACGCAACCGACTTCGGCGCCGCCCTGCACTCCCGAATGGCCGCGAATCGGGACGAGGCCGCTGTGAGGCTGGCCGATAAAACCGCGCGCTAAGGCGAGGTCAACGATGGCGCGCACATTCGCTACGCCATCGGCGTGCTGCGTGATGCCCATTGACCAGACGAAAATCGCTGTTTTGGCCTCGGCCAGCATGCGCGCGAACCGCAGCATCTCTTCGCGCGTCGTGCCAGCAGCGGCTTCCAGCAACTCCCATTCGTAGCCGCGCAGTTTGGCTTTCAATTCAGCAAAGCCGTTGGTATGCGTATTGATGAACTCATCGTTCGTCCAGCCTTGTTCGAGCAGGTGTTTGAGCACGCCCGCAATAAACGCGCGGTCGCCGCCCGTGTGAACTTGAAAGAATTCGTCGGCCAGCTTCGTGCCAAACAACGCGCTCTCAGCCACCGACGGCACCCAATAGCGTTCAAGGCCTGGTTCGCGGTACGGGTTGATGACGGCGACGCGCGTGCCCTGTTGTTTGGCGTAGTAAATGTATTTGGTCGTCACCGGCTGGTTGTTCGGCGTGTTGCTGCCGAAAAAGACGAGCAGGCCGGTGCCGATCCAATCCTTGTATGACACGGTCGAGGCCGAGACGCCGAGGGCCTGTTTCATCGCTACGGTTGAGGGCGCGTGGCAGATGCGGGCGGAGTTGTCTACGTTGTTGGTGCCGAGGAAGCGTGCGACTTTCTGCGCGACGTAATAAGCCTCGTTCGTCAGCCCGCGCGAGGTTACGTAAAAGGCCATTCGTTTTGGAGCGGTCATGGCAACTTTGCTCGCGGCCAGTTGCAAGGCTTCATCCCAGGTCACGCGGGTGAAGCCGCGTGCGCCGCGCCGCCGCAACATTGGATAGGGTAGGCGGCCCAATTCGCGCAATTGGGCTGCTGTCATTTGCGCCAGCTTATCGGCATCTTCGAGCAAGCGCACATCCAGCGCAGGCATCGTGTTCAGCCGCAACAGCTCCAGCCGCACCATGCAAAGATGCACGCCCTCCATCGTGTGATCGCGCAGGCCGCTCGTGCCCAACGCGCAACCGTCGCAGACGCCTTGCGAGAGGATGCGCCAGGCGTAAGGCAGTTGATCGCGGTTGCGCC
>JAYUCP010000393.1:0-4181 GCA_043740245.1 Acidobacteriota bacterium
CCTTCGTAAGGCAACAACTCCGCCGGGTCTTGTTCCCAGAGCAACACGACAGCGTAACGGTGCACTGTCCACTCGTCTTCGTAACGGTCGGGGATCGGCGTGCCGGTGGGTTTGAGCACGACCAGCGCCTGGCGCACGCGGCGCTGCGGGGCGAGCCGTTTGAGACCGACTTTGTAATCCAACATCCGCAGCGGCACTGGCATGGCGCTTTTGCTGGAGGTTTGAAATTCGGTGTGCAGCGTCTCGTTGCCGGCGTGGGCAAAGATCACGGCGTCAGCGCGCACCGGTTCGCGGTTCAACTCGGTCTTCTCGACTTTGACCGGGCCGCGCGCGCCAAAGAGCCAGCGCGCGAACTGGGCCGGATATTCTTCCGCCAGCCGCTTGCACAGCGTGTCGCGCGCCACTGGGCCGGTTGTTTCAACGGGCGGCGGTGGCGTTTTGCCGGGCGTCCTTTTCATGCGGCGCAGCCTACGTGATCGCTTGTCATCGGGCAAGCCACAGATCAATCTGTCGCCAGCCGCTTGAAGATCAATCAGGCATCGTCAACAATACCCCCATCCCCTGATAAACAACGCTGACCTACTGCTTCAATTCTCGACGGTTTGCGCACTTTCAAACGGACACGCTGGCTTGGGATGAACACACCTGCGGAATCAGTCAAACGGAAATGGCCCCGGCGCTTGCTGCGCCTGAGCCTGGTGCTGCTGCTGTTGCTGGGCGCGCTCAGCCTCGCCGCCTGGTTTTACCTGCGCTCGGAAAAATTCAACCGCTTCGTTATCGCAAAGATCGAACAGGGCGCGCGTGATTACGGCGTGCGCGTCAAGGTGGGCGGTTTTGCTTTCACCTGGTCAACCAAAACGGCGCGGCTGCGCGATCTGGAAATCGTCAATCAACAAACGGGCCAGCTTATCGCCACAATCAAACAGGCCGAGATCACGGCGGAAATCCCTGACCTATACGCCGCCAAGATGCAGCGCAATGTCATTCTGAAAGACCTCAAGCTCAGCGGCGTTGACCTGCGCGTGGAAATTGACGCGCAGGGCCGCCACAACTTTGAAGGCTTGCGCCAGCCGGAAAAGAAGTCCGAGACGGTCAAGGTGGATACGTCGCAGTTGGTTGCAACCTTGCGCGACAGCCGCTTCAGCTACAACGACCGGAAGCATCAATACACCACGACGCTCGAGGCGTTGCAGGCGCGCGTTGAGCCCGCCGTTGCAGCCTCCAATTTCCAATCTCAAATTTCAAATTTCAAAGCGCAGCTCACCTCCAAAGGCGGCAGCCTTAGCTACGAAACGCGCGCGGCTAAGCTGGATGACCTGACCGCGACGGCCACGCTCAACGATGCAGGCGCACAGATCGAAAGCCTGCGGCTCAATTCGCAACTCGGCGCAGTGACGGCCAGCGGCAAGCTCGATGAGTGGCAGGCGTTGCGCTATGCCTTCGACGTTGAGACGCGCGCCGATTTGCGCGAAACGCTGCGCGTCTTTGCGCCGGCGGTTGAATGGAAGGGCGCGGTCAATGCCAAGGGCCAGATCGCAGGCATGACGGGCGACAACGCGCGCTTTGTTTTCAAAGGCCACGCCGACTTGCCGGATTTGGCGGTCGAACAAACGCACTTGCGCAGCGTCAACGCGAGCGGCGTGACCGTCACGGTGCAAAACAGCAAAACCGCTTACACCGTCGAACGTGTGCGAACTGAGACGGTGTTGGCTGATACGGTCAAACTTGGCAACGTCACGCTGACCGGCGTCAAAGGCGAATTCAAGGACAAGCGAACTTCATTGACCGCGCAGGCCGCCAATGTTGCGCGCGTCGAATGGCCTGAAGGCCAAGCGAATGAGGGCGCGTTGCGCAACGTTAGCTTCACGCTCAACGGCAAACGGTTCACGGTGGAGGGCGAGACCAGCGTCAATGGCGGCAAGGCGAATGGCGTCGAATTCGGGCGCGCCACCGCGCGGGCCAAAGCCGATAATCAATTGCTGACGCTCAACGACGTCAACGTCAGCATGTTGGGCGGCACGGCGACGGCTGAGGCTACGGTGGAATTGGCGCGCAATGGCGTCACCAAAATCAAAGCCAGCTTCGCCGCTTTGCCGACGGCGAATTTGCTGGCGCTTTCGACCGTCAAAGCTGAACAAGTGCCCGTCAGCGGCACGGTCAAGGGCGAGGCGGACATCAGCTTCGTCAACAGCGCGCCGCAAAAGTTGAGCGGCACGATTCGCGCCAATTTCGACGGCAAGGGCGCGGCGAGCATGGATGCGCTGCCCGTCAACGGGGCGGTCGTCGTGCAAGCCGACAACGGCACGTTCAATTTGGAGCAGGCGCAATTCAACACTGATGTCACAAAGCTCAATGCCAGCGGGCGTGTGGTAGTGGATGGTGCATCTGATTTGTCACTGGCGCTCACTTCATCCGACGCCAGCCAGTTCCTGACGATTGCCAAGGCCTTTCCCGCCGCCGCGCCCTTCCTGAAAGATTACGAACCGCTGCTGACTGGCGAACTGCAATTCAACGGGCGCGTGACCGGCAAGCTCGATCAGCCCGTCGTCGAAGGCGAACTCAATGCCAGCAGCGTCGGGATGCGCGATGCGTTGCTGGGCGGGTTGACCGGCAAGCTTTATCTTGGGCCGAAAGAGTTGCGCTTGCAGAACGGCGTGCTCAGCGCGTCAAACGGCGGTTCGCTGAAATTCGATTTGGTGACGCCGCTCGCCACAGAGGGCAATGACAACAGCGGCAAGCTCGACGCGGTGCTTGACCGGCTCGAACTCGAATCAATTCTCGCGGCGGCGGGCGCGCCCTCGGCGCTGGAATTCATCGCGGGCAACGTCAGCGGCGAAGCGCACCTGACCGGCTTGCCCAAGGCGTTGCAGGGCGGCGGGCGCATCAACCTGCTCGACGGTATGATCGCCAAACAACCGGCGGAACTGGCGCAGGTTGATTTCAAACTCGACGGGCAAAAGGTCTTGCTCGAAAAGCTGGAAGCGCGTTTGTTGCAAAGCGGCCTCGTGGCGCGCGGCGAACTCGATCTCGAAAAGAAAAGCTATCAGCTCAGCGGTGCCGCCAAACAGGTCGCGCTAGACCGTTTGGCCGAAGCTTTGGAATTGACGCAGGCCGAAGTCAAAGGCGCGGCGGACGCCACCTTCAACGTCAGCGGCTCATTCGACCGTGTCGAAGATTTGCGCGTTGAACTGACCGCGCAGGCCGCCAACGTCAATGTCAACGGGCGCGATAGCGGTGATTTGAAACTGACCGCGCGCACGGACCCCAGCGGACGCATTGACGCCGAATTGCTGACGGGCTTGTTTGTCGCGGCGGGCGGCCAGCCGCAACTGGTCAAAGCCAGCTTCGACGTGCGCAAAGATGGCCGCCCGGTCGTGATTGAGAGCGATGTGCGCGATCTCGATTTGGTTTCGGTGCTCAATACGTTTGCGCCAGACTTGGCGTCGTCATTCGCGGGCAAATTCAACGGCAAGCTGCGCATCGCGGGGCCGACGGTCAACGCGCGCGGCGAGGCGACGGCCGATTTGTTGCGCGGCGGCATGACCTTCGACGCGATTGAATTGCAGGTGCAAGGCAACGCGGTCGCTGTGCAAACGCCGCTGGTCGTCGCGCTGGAAGGCACGCAACTCAAAATCACGCCGACCAAGCTGACCGGGCAGGGAATTGATCTGAGCCTGGGCGGCGAACTCGGCTTGCAGGCGGAAGGCAAGATGGCGTTTGCGTTGAACGGGCAGGTAACGCTGGCGAATTTGCCGCCGGTCAGTCCTGAGTTGCGTTTGGATGGCGTCGTCACGATCAACAACGCGCGCATTAGCGGCACCTTTGCCGAACCGAGCCTGAGCGGCGAAATCCTGCTCGACAAGATCGGCATCTTCTCGCCTGACGCCCCGGCAGCGGTTGAAGACGGGCGCGGGCGTGTGGTGCTCAACGGCGACAAAGCCACGCTCGAAAGTTTCAAGGCGCGCATCAACGAGGGCACGCTCGATGTCAACGGCGCGTTGCTGTTGGCGCAACTGCGGCCCAAGGAGTGGAACTACACACTCAAGGCCGCCAACGTTGACATCATCTACGCCGAAGTGCGCGCGACCGTGAACGGCACGCTCAACCTCGCCGGCACGCCCGAAGGCCAATTGCTGAGCGGGCGCGCCGATGTGAGCGATGCCGAATACACCGGCCAGATT
>JAYUCP010000394.1:0-10115 GCA_043740245.1 Acidobacteriota bacterium
CGCTTCCAGAAACGCGTCACTGGCATCACCGGCAGGCAAGCCTTTGAGGCCGGACTTGGTTGACCACTTGCCGTCAGAGGTGGCGTTGGTGATGGGCACGAAGAAATGGTTGAAGCCGAAGCTGGCCTGGTTGACCAGCGCGGGGCTGATCGTCCAACTGTGCTTCACTTGCACCACCGTCGGAATTTCTTCGACGAGCCGCGTGTCGGTGTAAGGCAGCGGCAAAGCCGATTGCGGCGTGCCCGAACTGATTTCGCGGTACGGCCCCGGCTGGCTGCGCTTGCCGTGCGTGTAGATTCCCGACAGCCGCTGATTCGCCGTGAGGTTGTAATCCACTTTGGCGTTGTAGCTGTTGTTGTTGTACGCGACCGGCACCGAGCCTAGATAATTGTTGGCGATGCCCGTCGAGGTCGGATTGGGCAAGAGTGATTGATAGACTTTTGAAATCGCTGAAATGCGGTTGGCCGGAATGATGTTGAGGCCCAGCGGATTGGCCGCGGTTGCGCGCGATAGATCGCTGAACTGCGTGCGGCTGAAGCCACCGGTCACGGCGACCGTCGTCAGCGGGTCGTAAATCGCCACCGGCAATTCGGTGAAATCGCCCGTCCGCTCCTTCAGCGTCGGGAGCGAAACGAATTGCGTGGGGCTGGTCACGCGATAGCGCCAGCCGTCGTAGGAGAAAAAGAAGAAGGCCTTTTTCTTGATGATCGGGCCACCGATGGTGGCGCCGAATTCGTTCTGATGCTCGACCGGACGAATGCTCGGGAAGAAGCCGCGCGCGTCCAACGAGGTATTGCGCAGGTACTCAAACCCGGAGCCGTGGAACTCGCTCTTGCCTGATTTGATCGTGTAATTCTCTGAGCCTTGCCCGTTGAACTCCACGCCCGTGCCGCTGGTTTCCACTTGGAACTGTTCGACGGCTTCGACCGAAACGCCCAGGCTGATGGTGCGGCCTTCGCCCTGCTGAATCGGGTCGGTGATGGGGACGCCCTCGATGAAAACATCTTTCGAGAAACCCTGCGCGCCGTTGATCGTGCCCCAGCGATTGCCTTCCGAAACGCCGGGCAAGAGGAAAATGAACGCGCCCGGATTGCGCGGCCCTTGCCCAATGCCGGAACCGGCGACGGCGGTGCCCATCGCCAGCGGCAGATTGGTGTACAACTCATTGCGGATCGTCGTGCCGAGCCGCGCATCGGAAGTATTCAATTGCGCCGGAGCCTCTGACACGGTGACGGTTTCTTTCACGTCGCCGACTTTGAGCGACAGGTTGACGCTGACGGTTTGCAGCGCGTCCACGACGACCTTTTCCTGCACCAAGGTGAGAAAGCCAGTCGCCGTCACGGTCACGGTGTAAGTGCCGGGCGGCAACGGCGCAATCACATACAAGCCCGCACTCGTCGTCGTGCGCATCGTTTTAGTGCCGGTGCCGGCATTCGTGGCGACGACGCTGGCGTTGGCAATCACTGCGCCCGAAGCGTCGGTAACCAAGCCTTGAATCGTGCCCGTGCCGCCGATCTGGGCTTGCGCCGGCGGCACGATGAACAGCGTGAAAAGCAATGCGAACAACAAACGAAGCTGCATGAATTTGCTCTGTTTCATAGGTAGTCTCTCTTTCAAAGTCAGGTGAAAAGAACCAGACGAAAATTTGAGCCGGGCGGCGGATGAACTATACTGCCGCTATGGCTTATCACAATTTTACCAATCTGGATTTGAAGGAACGTTTCGGCATTCAACAAATCTTCCGCAACGATGTATTCGGGAACGTCGCCTCACGTCCGGCCAGCAAGACGCTGACCAGATTGCTTGCCAAACAAATTCCCTTTGCGTTGGCGCAAGGCACGGAGAAAGCGCGTTCCGAATTCATCATCGCGCCGGTCTTTTTCGAGTTGCGCGAACAAGCCGAAGAAAAGATCAGCATCTTTTCCGGCATTCGGTTCGACGTGGATAAAAAACAAAAACTCGACGGTTGGTGCGACTTTCTGATTTCGCGTTCGCCTTATCAATCCGCACTCGAAGCCCCTGTAGTTATCGTTGTCGAAGCGAAGCGTGATGACTTCGAGCAAGGCACCAACCAGTGCCTGGCGGAAATAGTGGCGGCGCGCATTTTCAACGAACGACGCAAAGTCATCGCTCCTCATCTTTATGGTTGCGTCACCACCGGCAATGCTTGGCGCTTTCTGATGTTGCGTGAAAATACGGCCATCATTGAAACCAAACTCTTCGATACCAGCGACGAATTGGACCGCATTCTGGGCATTCTCTATGCTATGAGTTTCGACGAAATCAGCGTACAGCCTTGAGCTACTTCTTCATTATGTCAACCGCATAAACGTGCGTCGCGCCGTACATATTCGACCGGAACACCAGCCATTGGCCGTCCGGCGTAAATGTCACGTTCGGTTCCAACCGGTAATCGTGCTTGCGCATATTCACCAGCCGTTCGGCTTTGAAAAAGCCGGGAACGATGAGTTCTTGCGCGTTGGGCGCTTTGATGCCGGCGACATCAGGGATGCCTTCGGGGCGGAAGAGATAAAGCCACTTGCCGTCTTGGGCGTGCGCGACCATCTCGTTATCGCCGCCGTCACCCGCGAAAAGTTTGCCGTCATTCGAGACGTTGAAATGCACCGACCATTCGTCGCGTTGCAGGTGATACCAGGTGCGCGTGCCCGTGGCGATCACGTAACCCGCCACCCAAAAATCTTCGCCCCGCGGCGTTTGCAGGTCGTACCAGATCGTCTTGCCGTCGGCGCTGAAAAACTCGTGCCCGGCGATTTCCATATTCATCGTGCGCGTATGAATTTTCGTCAGCTTGGTGCCATCGGTACGAATCATCCAGATGCGATCAACCTTGTGCCACGGCCCTTCGTGACAAAACATAATCTGCCCCGCGTCGGTCGGCGAAAATTGCAAATGATTGAGCCAGTCGGTCGCGCGATGAATGATCTTCTGTTCGCCCGTTTGGATGTTGATCGTAAACAACGCCATCGGAATGCGCTGCTCCAGCCGCGTGTTCAGCCGCACTTCTTTTTGCTCGGCGAAGGTGAGCGTTTGGCCTTGCGGCCCGCGCACTTCGGGTTGCGGCGGACGCGGCGCATCGGGCGCGGGGCCTTGCAAGTATGTGCTTTGCGCCTCGCCTTCGATCATGCTGCCCAGCAACAACGTTTCGTCGGCATTGACCGAAGCGACCGAACCGCGCGGCGGCAGCTTGGCAATCTCGCGCGTCGCTTTGGTTTCAAGGTGCGTGGCGAATACGGCGCGGTCTTTGACGTAATAAACCAACCCGCTCTTGCGTCCCGTCACGATAACGTTGACGCGGCCTGCGACGACCTGTTCGATGGCGCGCGTTTTCAGGTTGATCGTCGCCAAACCGCTCGGCGTCGTGATGATGAGCTTTTGTCCGTCGGGCGAATAAGCGTTTTGATGAAAGTACAAACTCTGGCTGCCCGCATCGCGCGACAGGCGGATGACGCGATGGCCGGTGTCTGGGTCTATCCAGTCGAGCGGTGGTTCGCTTGTGGGTACGGGTTGTTGCGCCGCGCGCGGAACGGCCAACAACAACAGGAACAGCAAGCTCAGTTTTGTTTTCATAAGCAATCTCACTTCACCAGTGATTAAATCAAACGAACGAAACACCTTGGCGTAAGAGCATGGAGTTCAGGCCTTTAGGCTGTCCGGGCGCGCCAAGCGCGCCCAACAAGCTGAAGCTTGAACTCCATGCTTTTGTCCCACGGTTGCGTTACTTCCCCAAGACCTTGCCATGACGTTACTGACGTTTCTTCCGGCTTGTCACCACAATCGCCGGACGCGGCGGCGGCTTCATCCCCTCGCCCAAATGAAAGCCCGTATGCGGCGGCTGGTTGTACGCCACGTTTTGCCACGCGATGCTCAAGCGGTATTGCGGGTCGTGCATCAACGTATAAATCCGGTGTTCAGTCGGCACCGTCGTCGTGTAAATGCGCAACTCTTTGTTATCCGCCGTGTGCCAGATGACTTCCTCGCGCCAATCGCCAAACAGGTCGGCGCTCAACACCGGCGTAGCCTTTGTGCCGCTGTTCGACGTGCAACCTTCCGCCGTCAGCAAAACCTTTTCAGTGCCAGTCAGCCAATCCCATTTGGCGATCACGTTTCGGTCGAGCAACTCACGCAGCACATCGCCATCCCACCAGACGCCGAAGTTGCACGAACGCGGTTCGCGCGCGGCGATCAATTCGCCCTTGGCGCTAAACAATCCCGTGACGCCCGCGCCCTTGACCCAGCATTCGCTGCCCGGATAGCGCGGATCAATGTCGAGCGCCAAGCCGCGCCCCGGCCCTTCGCCATCTGCGCCGGCTTTGATGGATGGCTTCTTCCACAAAATCTCGCCGGTGCGCGCGTCGCGGAAGTGCATGCCCGCGTCGTCAAAGCGTTCCTGAATATCGAAGACTTCCAGCCCAGGCCGCGTCGGATCGAGATCGCCCAGATGCAGGGCATCGCCGTGTCCGAGGCTTGTCGAATAAAGGCCTTTGCCGTTGTCATCAATCACCGCCGCGCCGTAAACGATTTCGTCGCGACCGTCGCCATCCACATCGCCCACGCTGAGGTTGTGATTGCCCTGCCCTGCATAGGCCTTATTGCCGGGCGCGTCACTGTCGAATGTCCAAACGTTCGCCAGCTTGCCGCCGCGCCAATTCCATGCGGCCAACACCGAGCGCGTGTAATAGCCCCGGCACATCACCAGACTCGGCTGTTCGCCGTCGAGGTACGCGATGGCCGCCAGGAAGCGGTCTACGCGATTGCCGTAGCCATCGCCCCAGACGGCTTTCAATTCGTCCGCGGTTGGATCGGTTTTCGCGGGATGGCGCGGCGGAATAAAAGCCGTCGTTGCCAACGCCGCGCCGGTCAAGCCGTCAAAAATCGTCAGGTATTCCGGGCCTTTCAACACATAGCCGGTCACGTTTTGTTTGCGCTCGTTGCCATTGCGATCAAGCGAAGTCAGAAACGTGCCTTCGGGATTACGCCAGTCGGCGTTGGCGTCACCGAGACTACGGCCTTTGCCATCCACCGTGCCATCGGCAGTCTTGCAGGCAATCTCGGCGCGCCCGTCACCGTCCAGGTCGTAAACCATGAACTGCGTATAGTGCGCGCCCTCGCGGATGTTTTTGCCCAGATTGATCGTCCACAGCAGCGTGCCGTCCAGCTTGTACGCCTGCAAAATCGGCGGATCGGTCAGCCCGGCTTGCGAATTGTCGCGGCCCCGGCCCGCCTGATGCAGCACGATTTCATATTCGCCATCGCCATCCAGATCGCCGACCGACGCGTCGTTGGGCGCGTAACCCGGCGGCGTTTGCAACGGAATCGAGAAGTATTGCCGTACCGGCGTATTAGCCGACAGCGTAAACGGCGCGCTCGCCGCTTGTTCTTTGCGGTTGAAGACGGGGCGCACGAACCAGCCGTTCGCTTGGCTCAAATCAGCTTTGTCATCGGTAAAGCTGGTGGCGGTGGTGATGAGTTACGCATTCAGCTTGACCGCTTTACCACCCGCGGTGCTGCGATACAAATTGAAGGCGATGCTTTCCGAATCAGTGCCCAACAGCCGCCAACTGACAAAGACTTTGCCATCAGCTTGGCGCACGGCGATCACGCCGCGCCCCAGCCTTTCCATTTGCCGTTGCGCAAACGCCTCGCCTGTTGCCAGCGCAGCAACGATCAACACGATGTAAACCCAGGCAATTTTCATTGGCTTTTTCCGCGTCAGCAGTAACAAGCAGCACGGCGCGAGTAGCGCAAACTGTCCAGTTTGCGCGGCTTCCACCGCAGAGCCAACAGGTCTTGTGTAGCCCTGGCCTTCGCTGCGGGAGCCCCGCAAACTGGACAGTTTGCGCTACTCGCGCCCAGCAGCTATGCCAGCGTGAATTGCAAGCGCGTCACCGACGCAGGCGCAAAACCGCACGTCACCGCGCCATCGCCACGCAACACGGCCTTCCCTTCTTTCAATTCAACCGCGCGCGGATTCTCGAATGTGTTATGCGCTTTCACGTCGCCACCGCCCAGCGTGGTGACTTTGATTTCTTTGATCGCCGCGCCGCGCAACGCGATTTCGGTCTCGCGCGTTTGCGTCAGATCGGGATTGGTCACGGTCACGGTCACGACCTTGTCTTTGCGCGAAGCCGAACTCGACAGCCCGCGCACAGACGCCGCTTTGCCCGCGCGCGTGTATTGCGAACGCGGCGCGCTGACCAGCGTACGCAAGGATTCGCCACCCTGATGCGGCAGATACAGATCAAACACGTGATAGGTCGGCGTGACGGCGAACTTGTCTTCGTGCGCGAAAAAGAGCGCCTGCAAACAATTGATGAGTTGCGCGATGTTCGCCATCGCCACCTTGTCGGCGTGGCGATGAAAGGTGTCGAGCGTCAGCCCGGCCAGCACGGCATCGCGCAGCGTGTTTTGCTGGCCGAGCAAATGCGTCGGATGCAATTCGCTGCCGGGCTTGAACCACGCGCCCCATTCATCAACGACCAATTTGACGCGATGCTGCCTATCGAATTCGCCCATCACCGACCAGTGATCGGTAATCAGCGCTTCGATCTGATCGGCTTGCGCAAGCAATTCGTAATGCTCCGCGTCGGGGAAATTCAGCGCGTCGCCTTTGCCCTCATACCAATTCGTCGTGCGCCCCTGGCTGACATTCCACGAATAGTGATGCAGCGCCCAGCCCCACATCCGCCCGAAGCCGCCCTTCTCGGCCAGCTTGCCAAAGAACTTGCGCGACCAGCCCAGATCGCCGCCGTTCGGCCCCGAACCGATGAAGGCCAGATTCAAGCCGTAGCGCGGCACCCACTCGGCAAAGCGGCGATACTCAATCGCGTATTCGTCCGCCGAGAACTGGCCGCCGCAACCCCACGATTCGTTGCCGATGCCCCAGTGACGCACGTTGTAAGGCGCGCGCGCACCGTGCGCCGCGCGCAGATCGGCCAGCGTGGTCGTGCCCGCTGGCGAATTGCAGTAATCCACCCACTCATAAAAATCCTTCGGCGTCAGGCTGCGCAGGTTGGCGGCGAGATAAGGTTGCGCGCCGGTCAATTGGCAGAAGCGCGCGAAATCATCGGTGCCGAATTGATTGGTGTCGTACTTCCACGGCCCATCCGGCGCGCCCTTCGGCCACTCCTGCGCGTCCACCCAAAAGTTGGGGCGGCGCGGGCGCTCCGGCTTCGGCCCCACGCCGTCGCGCCAGTTATAGCTGTCGGCGAAACAGCCGCCGGGCCAACGAATGACGGGCGGTTTGATGCGTTGCAGCGCGTCCACCAGGGCTTTGCGCAGGCCGCCGATGTTGGGCACTTTGGAGTTCTCGCCGACCCAGATGCCGTCGTAAACGACGCCGCCCAGGTGCTCGGCAAAGTGGCCGTAAATTTCGGGCGCGATGCGGCCGATGGGTTCATCGAGCAACACTTCAATCCGCGCGTCAGCCAGCTTTGATTGCCGCGCGGCGAAACTGCTGCGCGTTGCCAAGGCCAGGCCGCTAGCGGCGGCGGTGCGAATGAATGCGCGTCGTTTCACGTCATTGCTCCTGAAGGTGAGGTGGGACGAAGGCGTCACGCCTGATGCGGCAGTGCCTGTTTACGCGCCGCATGAATTTCAAGTAAGATCAAGTCCGTCACAACAACTCATGCATTGTGAGGCTACGATGAAAAACGGAACACAAAACGGAACCCGCAACAGCGCGCGCGCCAAACAGGCCGCGCCCAAACCGAAACTGCCGCCCAAACCGGTCTTGCCGGAACTGCATTGGAAAAACGGCATGCTCACCGAAGCAGAAGCGGCGCTCTACAACGAATACATTGTGCAACTGCGTGACTGGTTGTGGGCCTTGCCCGACGCGCGTTTTGACCGCGAGCGGCGCAAGCTCTCGCCGACTGATCTTAACTACATCAACTGCTTGAACACCTACGAAAGTTATCAAAACGGAGGACAAATGCGTGAAGTTGTCGAAAGTCGTTTTTGATACCTCGGTTTACATCAGCTACCGGCATTTGTTGCCACAGCATCCCATGCCTGATTACATCTCGCTCGTCGTTTTTCAGGAACGGATCGCCGGCGTCAACACCGGCAAAGATATCAAGACGCTGGTTGATCAAATCGAACAGCACCGCAAAACCAACCGGCTGCTCGTGCCCGGCATTGATGAATGGGTGCAAGCGGGAAAAATCCTCTTCAATCACCTGCGCGATCAAAGCCTGTCAGACCCGCAACGTCGCCGCCCACATCTCACCCACGACAAAAAGCAAAGCATCATCCGTGACGTATTGATCGCCGTTTCCGCCAAACAACAAGGCGTCACCGTCATCTCCGACAACGAAGACTTCCCGCTCATTCAGCGTTACTACAAATTCCAATGGGTCAGCGCCAAAGCGTTCTTCAATCGCTAGCTGGTAGGGATGGACTTCAGTCTGTCCGTTACCGCCTGACAGACTAAAGTCCGTCCTACCATTATTGGTTTAGAAGCTCAGCTTCATCACCGCCTGAATCTGGCGTGCCGTCGCGCCAAACAACAGGCTCGAAATCACGCCCACCGTGCCCGTCCCGATGGTGTTGCCGGGCGCGGCGAATTGCGCGTGATTGAGGGCGTTGAACAGTTCGAGCTTGAACTGATGCTCGAAGCGTTCCTTGAAGCGCGTGTTCTTGACCAGCGAGATGTCCACGTTGGTCTGGCCCGGCGCGCGCAGGATGTTGCGTCCCGAATTGCCGTAAGTGCCGGTGTTGTCCGTCGTCACCGCGAACGCGGCCAGGTCGAACCACTTGTCAATCGTCGGATTGCTGAGCTTGCCGTCAGCCAAACGGTTCGGGCGATTGCCCGTGCCGGTCGAAAGCACGCCCTGCGATTGATTGACGCTGAAGGGCAGCCCCGAACGCTTGAGCAAAATCCCGCTCAATTGCCAGCCGCCGACGAATTTATCCACGGCCGCATGCAGGTTGTTGCCGATCAGCTTGCCTTTGCCGATGGGCAAGTCATACGACCAGCTCGAACTAAACGTGTGCTTGACATCGAAGTCCGAATGCGAGCGATCACGGTTGAAATCGTAAGCGTTCTGCGTCGCGCCTTCGGTATCGGAGACGATGTCAATCGTCTTGCCGAAGGTGTAGGAGTTGACGAACATCAAGCCGTTCGAGAAGCGGTTCGAGAACTTCATCAACATGGCGTGGTGATTGGAATAGCCGCGGCTCTGCACCTGCGAGAGCGCGCGCAGGCCCGGCGCCAACACGATAAACGGACGATTGGTGTTGGAATTCGACACGCCCACCACGGGCCGCGCCTGATTGATGTCCTGTTTGACCACCAGGTGCGTGCCTTTGGAGCCGACGTAGGTCAGTTCCAGCGCGTAGCTTTTCAGGAACTGTTGCGAGAGATTCAGATTCCACTGCTGCGCGTAGCCGTCCTTGAATTCGGGATCGAAGATCGAGCGCGTCGTGCCGGTCGGCGCGGCGTTCGCATTCACGCCTGGCGGCGCAGGGACGCCGTCGCGTAAGCGCAGCGTGGGCAGCAGCGTGGTCGAGAGCGCGTTCGACAACAGGAACGGCGGGTTGCTCGGCTTCGACGACGAAGTGCCGGTCAACGGGTTGTTCCAGAAGATGCCGTAACCGCCGCGCACCACCGTCCTGCCGTGACCGAACACGTCGTAGGCGAAGCCGAGACGCGGCGCGAAATCTCTCTTCGGCGTGGTCTGCAACTGGCGTCCGACGCTGATGCCGTTGATGGTGGCGTTGTCAGCGGCGACGACGAACTTGCCCGTGCTGGTGTCGAAATTCGACTGCCGGTTGTTGACTTCGACGTAAGGCACGAAGAGGTCATAACGCATGCCGAGGTTGACCGTCAGCTTGCTGCTCACGCGCCAATCGTCCTGCACATACACGGCATATTCGGGCCGCCGTTCGCCCGTGACTCCCAGTTGCAAGCCACGCGCGATGCTGGTCGGGTAACCCAGCATGAAAGTCGCAACCGAAAATCCGGTGTTCGGATCAATCGTGCAGGCCGTCGTCGTGCCGCCGCAGTTGGAGGTGATGGACGATTGAAAGTTGAAGGTGCCGTTGATGGTGTCAACGTTGAAAATGTTGCGCCGCCGCCGCGACAGGCTCGCGCC
>JAYUCP010000395.1:0-4170 GCA_043740245.1 Acidobacteriota bacterium
GCACGCCCGCAGAGACTGACAAGACGCTCAAGCAAATTCGCAAGGAGCTTGTGACGCTGCCGTTCTACGGCGTATTCGACAACCTGGCGTTCAAGTTCGAGGATGGTGTGGTGACGCTTTACGGTCAGGTAGCGCGTCCCACGCTGCGCAAGGACGCAGAGCGGGTGGTGGAGAAGGTCGCGGGGGTGGAGGATGTGGTGAATAAGATCGAGGTGCTCCCGCTCTCGTCCTTTGATGACCGGATTCGGTTGGCGACCTATCGCGCGATCTACCGCCAACCGGGCTTGGATCGGCTGGCGCTGCAGGCCGTCCCTCCGATTCACATCATCGTGAAAAACGGAAACGTCACGTTGGAAGGCGTAGTGAATAACAAAGGCGAGGCGTCGCGCGCTTATCTTGCGGCGAATGGCGTCTCCAACGTTTTCTCGGTGAAGAATAACTTGCGGATCGAAAAAGACTAACTTGCAGGTGAGTCCGCAAGTAACAAGCGAGTTACTACTGTCCATTGGTGAACCCTCCTGAGAGGTGAAGGGAACTTGGCGGCTGGCAGGCGATGAGCTTGCCAGCCATTTTTATTTTCACAAGTCTAAGTGGCGGGTTTGAAGATCACACGCTTGACATCCTGTACTTCCAACCGCACTTCGGAGACATCGCCTTCAAGCTTTTGCATCTTGACGCTGACTACATCAAATTGCGAGTCAATCACTTTGAAGCGAGCGTCCAATAGCTCTCTCAGGTCTTTCTTCAAATCGTCAATTCGGCGATTGGTCTCCTGCTGATTGATCTTGGCCAGGTTATGCATCGCCACAATGATCGTAATGACAATTCCGAGGCCTGTCAGAATGGTCGCATAGATAGTGGTGTTCATTGGTTGCTCCTTTACGGTTGTCGCGCAGCAAGACACCGAGAGAATACGCCACTGCTTGATTTCGATCAATCAAACTATCTACCTCCATCATCAAATCAACCGGCATAACCGCACGACCCCTTGCACCATTTGCCGGGTTCTACCCAATTTGACCGACACTTCGGTCAGAGCTACACTCCGCCGCGTTGAACGAACTTCCTCCAAGCCAATTCAACGCGGAAGCCGCGTTCGACACCGGCACTCAACTACAACAAATCAACTCGGCAACGATGTATTGCCAGCCAATTTTTTTCGGTCATTGTTTTTTACCGTTCGCAGTTCAGCCGAAAACCCGGTTCGCCACACAACCAACTTAACCAGGAGGATCGCCATGCGCCAGCATGTTTCCGTTCGCATTGGCATTTGGGCCAGTGCCTTTGCCTTACTTTTCTTCGCGTTGAATTTTCAGTTTCAGCCATCAGCCGCCCAGATGGCCGCCGCTCGCATTGCCGCTTCACCCAACATCGTCATCAGTCAAATCTATGGCGCAGGCGGCAACAGCGGCGCGACCTGGCGCAACGATTTCATCGAACTCTTCAATCGCGGCCCCGCGCCCGTCAATCTGAGCGGCTGGTCTATTCAATACGCAGCATCCACCGGCACCACCTGGCAAAAGACCGATCTGACCGGCGCCTTGCAACCCGGCCAGTATCTGCTGATTCAACAAGCCTCCGGCGGCGCGAACGGCACGGTGCTGCCTACACCGGAAGCGACCGGCACGATTGCGATGGCCGCGACGGCGGGCAAGGTCGCACTGCTCAACAGCAACACGTTGATTGCCAGCGGCACGACTTGCCCCAGCGGCGCGGAGCTGGTTGATCTGGCGGGCTACGGCAGCGGCACGAATTGTTTTGAGGGCGGCAACGCGACACCCGCGCCCAGCGCGACCAATGCCGTGTTCCGCGCGGCCAATGGTTGCACCGACAATGACAACAACGCGGCTGATTTCAGCGCCGCCGCCGCCAATCCGCGCAACACAGCGTCAGCGCTCGCACCGTGCAGCAGTTCGACTGCGCCGACCGGAACTGGCGGGGCAACACCCAATCCGGTGCTTACTGGCACAAGCACCTTGCTGACCGTCACGGTCACGCCCGGCGCAAATCCGCCCAGCACAGGCATCATGGTGCGCGGCGATCTGACCAGCATTGGCGGCGCGGCGAATCAAACGTTCTTCGACAACGGCACGAACGGCGATGCCACGGCGAATGACAATGTCTTTTCGTTGCAGGCCGCAATTCCCGTGGGCCTCGCGCCTGGTTTGAAAGTGCTGCCGATCACCTTGAGCGATGCGCAAAGCCGCACCAGCGCAACCAACATCTCCTTGCAAGTGCGCGCGCCCATCGTCGCGGGCGACATTGTCATCAGTCAGATTTATGGCGGCGGCGGCAACAGCGGCGCGCCGTTCGCAAACGATTTCATCGAACTCTTCAACCGCAGCAATCAATCCGTAGACATCACCGGCTGGTCGTTGCAATACGCGGCGGCGACCAGCGGGACGTGGCAAAAGACCGATCTGACGGGCACCTTGCAACCGGGGCAGTACTTTCTGATTCAGCAGGATTCAGGCGGTGCGAACGGCGTGCCGCTGCCCGCGCCCAACGCCACCGGCACAATCGCCTTGGCGGCAACAGCCGGCAAGGTCGCGCTGCTGAACAACGCGACCTTGCTTGCCAACGGCACGAGTTGTCCGTCTGGCGGTGGCTTGGTTGATTTCGTAGGCTACGGCGGCACAGCCACCTGTTTTGAAGGCGCGGCCCCTGCGCCCGCGCCCAGCGCCACCAATGCCATTCGGCGCGCGGGCAATGGCTGCGGCGATACGAATAACAACGCGGCCAACTTCGCCACTGCCGCGCCGCTCCCGCGCAATTCGGCGACGGGTTTCAACATCTGTGGCAGCGGAGCGCTTTTCGATAACAACGCCGCCGTGCTCACCGTGCAGGAACTGCCGCATTGCACCGGCATTGGCGACAAACTGCTGGTCGAAGCCAATCTGACCAACGTCGGCACGCGCAACCAACTCGACAATCCCGGCTCCGAATTCATTGCCAGACTTACGCCGACGCTCGGCTTTGTGCCGGACAGTTGCATCACGATTGGCGCGGGCATATGCACCATCACCAACGCAGGCCAGCTCGATTGGAACGGCGTGATCCCCTTGGGCGAAACCGTCACGTTGCGCTTTCAAGTCCAAGTCAAAGAGTCAGCGGCTGCCGATCCCTTGCTCTGCGTCAATGCGACGATCAATTACGATTCGGACAACGACGGCACAAACAACGCCACACTGGCCGTCAGCCAATGCCAGCAAGCCAATTGCCAGCCGGTTGCGCCCGGCCAACTCTTCCCGGCCAAAGCCGAGGCGAGCGATCAACGCGCGGGTTCGGTGCTGGTCTTTCCGTTTTATAGCTCCGATCCCGCCGCGCTGAATCGAGAGAACACGCGCATCAGCCTGACCAACCTGCATCCGCAACGTCGCGCAACCGTGCATGTTTTTTTCATCGCGGATGACACGACCGGCGTGGCGGACGGCTATTTGTGCCTGACGCCGAATCAGACGGTCAGCTTCTTGCTGTCCGATCTCGATCCCGGTGTGGCGGGTTATTTGATCGCGGTCGCCAGCGATGAACGGCTGGGCTGTCCAATCAATTTCAACTATCTGGTTGGAGATGAGTTTGTAAAACTGGCGGCCGGCCACGCTGCCAACTTGCCTGCCATCGCCTTTGCGGCATTGGGCGCGGTGCCGTGTGATGAGCAGGTCAGCACGGCGGAATTGAAATTCGATGGCGTGCAATACAACGCCGCGCCGCGCACGTTGGCGTTGGACAACCTGCCGAGCCCTGTGGATGGCAATGTGACTTTGCTGATCGTGGATCGTTTGAGCGGCAATCTGGCAACGGGGCTGAACACGCTCGGTTCGATCACGGGCGTGCTTTACAACGATGCCGAAGCGCCCTTCAGTTTTGAATTCACGACCACGCGCCGCCAGTTCCGCGCGATCATCAACGGCACCTTCCCACGCACGGCCCCGCGCGTGCCCAGCGTTCTTCCGGCAGGCCGCTCTGGCTGGTTGAAACTGGCGCGCGGCAGCGATGGCGCGTTCGTCGGCGCGGCCATCAATTTCAATCCGAACAGCGGGACGAGCAGCAATGCCTTCAATCAAGGCCACAACCTGCATCATCTGACGCTGACGACCGAGGCGAGTTTGAGCGTGCCGGTCTTTCCTCCAACGTGCTGAAGCGGCGTGGGGGGGGGCCCGGGCGGGGGGG
>JAYUCP010000396.1:0-4165 GCA_043740245.1 Acidobacteriota bacterium
GTCGCTACCGCTCCCGGTACCGCACCAATCGCTTTACTTGCTCGAACGCATGAACGGCAATTGCGTCGCCAACTCCAGCCAGCGCTTCTGCACTTCGACGTAGTTGGTCACAGCCTGTTGCGCGAAATCGGCCAGCGCGGCGGCGGGTGAATTGTCGTCGAGGTTGAGGCCGTCTTTCATTGCGCGAATGGCCTGGGCATTCGATTGCGCGGCGAAATCCAGCCATTGGGTTTGCGCTTGAATGACCGTGCCGAGGCCTTTGCTCATCGTGTCGGTCGCCGTTTCGAGCGCTGCCGCCGGATCGATGCTGACGCCTTCGCGCAGCGCGTCGAACATCTGGCGGCTCTGTTGCGAGGCGATCTCCGACCAGCGCCGTTGCGCTTCGACAAAGCCTTCGTAGCCCTGGCGCGCCCAATCGCCCAGCGCGGGCGTGGGGGCGGTGCGATAGAAAGTCATGCCTTCTTCAATCGCTTTGACGACCAGCGCGTTCTGTTGCTGGGTCAGCGCAATCCATTTCTTCTGCGCGTCCACCAGATGCTCGACCACTTGGCCGGCCCATGCGGTGGCTTGCGGGATGTTGTTGTCGTTCGTGGGTTGTTCTTTGCTCTTTGCTGCTTTTGCTTTGGTTGCCATAACTGTTCTCCTTTTATTGTTGGTTGGAAGTTGTGTCGTAAAGATTGCCGCGCTTGTTTGCGTCGGGCGCTTGCCCTTGCGCGCGTTTGACGCCTTCGACGAAGGGCACCGTCCAGCCCAGCGCCAAATCCAGCAAGCCCGGCGCGAATTTGTTCACGAGGTCAATGCCGATGGCGTCCGCCGCCAGCACGATTTCGGGTTGCGGAAAACGCGCGTCCTGCACGATCACTTTCGCCAGTTCGCGCGCGGGGAACTTCGGAATGAACGCGGGCAGTTCCAGGCCCGTCTGATTCGCCGCCTGCTCGAAAATTTCGGTCTCGACTGCGCCGGGAAAGATCGTGCTCACGTCAATGCCGTCGCTCAAGACCTCGGCGCGCAGGGCTTCTGAAAAACCTGCCAGCGCGAATTTGCTGGCGCAATAGGCCGTCTCGAACGGCATCCCGCGTTTGCCGAAGGCCGATGAGACGTTGATGATGACGCCGCTTTTTTGCCGCTTCATCAGCGGTACCGCAGCCTTGCAGGCGTAAACCGCGCCCCAGAAATTGATCTCCATCACGCGGCGGAAATCGGCCAATGATTGCTCATCGAATTTCGCCGCCAACGCGACGCCAGCGTTGTTGACCAGCGTGTCAATGCGTCCGAAGCGTTCCAGCGTTTGCGCAATCAACGCCTCGACCTGCGTCTGTTCGGCCACATCGGTGCGCACGGCTAAAACTTTGCCGCCTTGCTTTTCAATCTCGGCGGCCAACTCCTTTAACCGTTCGACGCGCCGCCCGGCGATGACGACCTGCGCGCCCGCGCGGGTGAACTCCAAGGCGGTCGCGCGCCCGATGCCGCTGGTCGCGCCGGTGATGACGACGGTTGTGCCTTTTACTTTGCGAATCATTGCCGTGCTCTCCTCTTTGGTTTGGAACGGGGCGAAGGATAAGCGGCGAAGACGAGTCTGTCAAGTGTTTTTTCGCATCTGCGAAGAAAAGATGATAAGTCCAATTATTTCTATATTTGAGCAAAAGAGTTTACCTTGAATCAGCACCACAAATGTAGCGTAGACTATCTAGTCTGCGCAGGACTCGGCCTGAGACCCACTGAAAAGCCAGTCACTAAAAGGCCAAATCACCGCAGACTAGACAGTCTACGGTACGGCTCTCGCCCGCCTATTCTTCGCACTTGCACACTATAACTAAAGCTTTGCTTTGCCTATAGATAAGCAAAACAATGGACAGCTTTGCCGCGCGTGTGCTAAGTTCCGCCGCGTTATGGCAAAACCCAAAGCAAGAAGCGAAACCGGCGACCGTGTGGTCATCAAACGCTACGGCAACCGGCGGCTCTACAACACCGAGACGAAGAGTTACGTCACCTATCAAGACCTGCTGCAAATCATCCGCGCGGGCAACGACATTCAGGTGCTCGACTCGGCCAGCAAGGCCGATGTCACCAAAGCCGTGCTCATCCAGGCCATCCTCGAAGAAGAAAAGAACGACAAGAATCTGCTGCCGCTGCCTTTCCTCTTCCAACTCATCCGTTCGCAGGAAGGCGTGGCGCAGGACTTCTTCCGCAACTATCTGAGCAGCAGCTTCGAGGCCTATCTGAAAACCAAGGAAGAGTTCGACAAACGTTTTCGCGGCCTGTTGGAGATGACCGCCAGCGCGCCGCAGATGTGGGAGAAGTTGATCCCCGGCGCTGAAGCCGTGAAAGACCTTTGGGGCTTGAACAAAAAGGACGAGAAGTAATCCGACCAAGGAGCTACCGATGAAACGCTTTGCTGTATTGCTGTTGTCGCTCGCTTTCCCGCTGTTCACACAAGCGCAAACCCAGCGGCCCAACATTCTCTTCATTATGTCCGATGACCATGCCGCGCACGCCATCAGCGCCTACGGCAGCCGTTTGATTCAGACGCCCAACCTTGACCGGCTGGCGAAAGAGGGGCTGAAGTTCGAGAACTGCTTCGTCACCAATTCGATCTGCACGCCCAGCCGCGCCGCCATCCTGACGGGCAAGTACGCGCACATCAACGGCGTGCCGGTCTTCAATCACATAGACAACACGCAACCGCTGCTCTCGAAGTATCTGCAAGCGGCCGGTTATCACACGGGGATGATCGGCAAATGGCATCTGGGCGCGAACGATCCGCAACGGCCCGACGAAGGCAAACCGGCAGGCTTTGATTACTGGAACATCCTGCCGGGCCAGGGCGCGTACTTCGATCCGGTGATGATCGAAATGGGACAGCGCAAGAAATATCCCGGCTACACCACCGACATCATCACCGACCTGGCGCTCGAGTTTTTGCAAAAGCGCCCGGCAGACAAGCCCTTCTTCCTGATGTACCACCACAAAGCGCCGCACCGGAACTGGCAGCCCGACGAGAAGCATCGCAAGCAATTCGAGAATTTCGAGGTGCCCATCCCGGCGACCTTCGACGACGATTACCAAGGCAAGGCGGACGCGGCGCGCCAGTCCACGATGCACATTGACGTTGATCTGAACGAGAGCGATTTGAAGATGAAACCGCCCGCCGGGTTGAGCGGCGCGGAGTTGAAGCGGTGGAAGTATCAACGCTACATGCGCGATTACCTGGCCTGCGTGGCGGCGGTGGATGACAACGTCGGGCGCGTGCTGGCGTGGCTTGATAAGAGCGGGCTGGCCGAAAATACCATCGTGATTTACACCTCGGATCAGGGCTTCTTCCTCGGCGAGCACAACTTTTTCGACAAGCGGTTTATGTACGAAGAGTCGCTGCGGATGCCATTCCTCATCCGTTGGCCGAGCAAGATCAAGGCGGGTAGCGTGAGTAAAGGCATGATCCTCAACGTGGATTTCGCGCCGTTGCTGCTGGAGGCCGCCGGGCTGAAAGTGCCCGCCGATATGCAGGGGCGCAGCTTCCTGCCGCTGCTCTCAGGCAAGACGCCGCCCGGTTGGCGGACTTCGATGTATTACCGCTACTACCATCCGGGCCACCACAACGTGGCCGCGCATTACGGCGTGCGCACACAGCGGTACAAGCTGATCTTCTTTAACAAGCTCAAGCAGTGGGAACTGTATGACCTGCAAACCGACCCGCGTGAGATGAAGAACCTTTACAATGATCCGGCATACGCCAAGACCGTTGAGCAGTTGAAACGCGAGTTACAGCGGCTGAAAAAAGAATTGAAGGACGAGGATCAGTTTCAGGATAAGTTGCCGGCCGATGATGTCGGATAATCAGGCCCTCGGCAATAGGAGTAATGGGAGCGATGGGACTTATGGGAGTTCTTTTCCTATAAGTCCCATCGCTCCCATTACTCCCATCATGCACGAGTTTGCCATCAAGCTGTCTCAGCGAATCGTCACCGTCACAGCCTGGCTCGGTATGCCAATGCGGGTAATCACCAGCGTGCGCGCACCCGCTGCGAGATTCGCCGGGAATTGCACGTTGAATTGATTCAGCCCGATAAAGCCCGGCGCGCGGCCCGCGTATAAAACATTCCCGGCTTCGCCATCAAAGGTCACGCGCACACTGCTGGCCAGGTCGCCGCTCACATCGGTTCCGTCA
>JAYUCP010000397.1:0-4165 GCA_043740245.1 Acidobacteriota bacterium
GGCGAATCGTGTTTGTAAAAGCGCCCGACCGTCGGATCGCGGAAGAGCACCGCGCCGCAGCCATACGGTTGCAAGCCGTGTTTGTGCGGGTCTACGACGATGCTGTCGGCTTTGGCAATCGCGCGAAAGGCCAGCGCGTCTTCGTTGCGCAAGGCGTCGGGCACCTCGGCCAGCAATTTGAAAAAGCCGCCGTAGGCCGCGTCCACGTGGATGCGGAAGTCATAGGCGCGTTGCAACGCGACGACCTCTTGCAACAGATCAACCGCGCCCAGCGCCGTTGTGCCCAGCGTGACGACAACGGTGCCGATGCGCCCGGTCTTGAGGTAAGTGCGCAAATCGTCAATATCCAAGCGCCCGCGCGCGTCGCTGCGCAGCTTGACGTTCTTCGCGCCGAGCACTTCGCACATCCGCCCGTGGGTGTAATGCGCCTGCTCGGAAAAAGCGATGGCTTTGTCGGGATGTAGCGAGCGCGCGACCCAAAGGGCTTCCAGGTTGGCGATGGTGCCGCTGGACGTGAGGTGGCCCAGGTGCTGCACGTAGCCGAACAGGCGCGCCAGTTCGGCCACGGCTTCGATTTCCATCTTGGCGGTCGCGGGGCCGCCATCCAGCGCGTGATTGTTCGGATTGATCTGCAGCGCCAGCATATAAGCAATGGCGGCAATGGCGTGCGGCGGCTTTAACATCTGCCCGGCGTAGCTGGGGTGAAAGAAGGGATAGTTGTCGTCGAGCCGCGCCAGCAATTCGGCCAGCACGGCGCGCGCTTTGTCTGCGGGCACGCGCAGCGTTTCGTCCGTGTCGTAAGCGTGCCAGCGGCCGGCCTGCCAGGCGGCGAATTGTTGCAACGCGCCGGGCAATAATTCCAGCAGGGCGGAATGCGCGGGCGCTTGATGCAAAAGATGCAGTGGTTGGTCGGACATAAACGTTTTCAGTCCACAGAACTTTAGACAGGATGAACAGGATTGCTACAGGATTTACAGGAATAGTGCTGGCAAAACAATAGGCCGGGATTGGCTAATCCTGTGCATCCTGAAAAAAATCCTGTCAATCCTGTCGTCACAGCTTCAGGTGCGAATCCTATTCCTCGAACAGTTTGAGCGTGCCGGCATTGATCGTCGCCAGTTGCGCCGAAAATTCGGCCTGCTCTTGCAAAGTCTCGAACACCAAGTCTTCGACAGCGCGCGCCTGAATCTCGAACGGCACGTGCCAATAGGCCGTCGCGTGATTCATGCCGCGCCGCCGGTTTTGAAAATAAGCCCGCAAATAACGCGCGCGAAACGGCCACGTGCCGTAACGATCATACTGCTGGCAATGCGCAATCTCGTGCGCCAGCAAGGCGAGGCCCGCGATGGTTTCGGGCTGGTAGGCGCCTTTCTGCAAATAGATGTTGTCGCGGTCGCAATAACCCAGCGGGTCGCCGATGACGTAACGCGGAATGCCTTCGCGCACGCGCACGCGCCGCACATCGTAGCCGGGAAAGAACGGCTGCAAGACGCGCACCGCTTCCGGCGGCAAGGCGAAGACGGCGCGCTTCATGCCGCTTCACCCAACAGCAAAGCCCGCGTCAGTTGTTCGGCAAAAAATTCAACCAGCGGTTGCGTCAGCATGCGAAAGGCCGTTTCGGTCACGGCGGCATAACGCTGCCGCGTGATGTCATCGTTGAACGCAAACAGCGGCGGCCACCCGGCGCGTTCGACATAAAAGCTGGCGGCCAGCAACGCCGCGAGTTCGGTGTGTTGCGTGAAGGGATGCAGATCAAGCAGCCGCAAGAAGACTACGGCAGCCTGTTCGACCGCGTGCAATTCGTTGAAGCCCTCCGTCGCAAACCAATCGAAGGCATTGTCAAGAAAGCGCGGCAACAAACTGGCTGGCGCCGGATCGTGCAAGGCATTGAGCGGCACGGGCGCGGTCTGCCGCAAAACAGCGGCATCCGCCGCAACGCCGGTCAGCGTTCGTTGCATAGCGAGCAGCCGCTCGACGCCAAAGGTTGGCGCGGTTTCCGCTGCCCAGCCAGAAACCAACTCTGCCGCTGCGTGCAAACGTGCGAGCGCCACCGCATCATTCGTCCAACCGGCCAGCCGCCCCAGTTGCGCAACCTGTTCGGCGCGCACGGCAGCGACAGACGAAGTCCGCGCGGCCTGGGCTTGCGCCAGCCGCTGGTTCCACGCCGCCGACGATTTGAGGTTGTCGTTAAAAATCGGCAGTTCCATAAAAATCGCGGTTGTTCTCGCACCTTACTGCAACCAAAGCCGTATGCCAACCGATAACTTAAGCGCCGGCAAACGCCAAGCTACTGCCGCGCATGGTTTGATTGGACGGAATCTTTTGGAATTCGGGTTCCCCGCTGCAACCAAAATAACTCGCCAGCAGAAAACATCAGTGACTGCAACAGAACAGCCTGGTATCTGAGCGCTGTTATCGAAAGTTCTGAAACTGTCTTTTTCGATGCGGCGAAGGCTTTTCTCAGGTGTTGGGCAAGGTGTGCCCGAAACACGCTGGTGTGGCGGGCGCAAACAAAACTCGATTCAATCTAGGAGATCAAAATGTACCTTCGATTCAAAAAAGCAACGCAAGTTTCGTTGGCTACGATGCTGGCCTTGCTGGCGTTCTTATCTGTGTCTTTGGCACAGACGGCAACGCCGCCAATGCCAGTCAATCAACCGCCGACAGTTCCGGCTCCTCCCACGCGAGTTGATCCCAGCCTGCGCTGTGAGGATTCCAAGTCCGTGGCGCTGGCGCGTGAAGAGTCTCGTAACCGGCAGGCGCTGCAACGCCTCGATTACACCTCGCAACGCAACGCTGAAATGATCCAGCGCGCCCGTTTCTCTTGCTCGCACCGCGCGCTGAACTATCAAGCGGCTTGCGAAGCTGGCGCAGCAGGGCGCGAACGTCGTTACGCTGAGCAACTCGATGTCACTCGTGCGCGCGAGGATGCTTACCACACAGAAGCCCTACGGCGCATAGAGGCGAACACCGAAGTTTGTAAGTCCCGTTATGGCGGAAGCAGTTTGCCTCTAACACCGGTTGAACCGCTTCCACCGCCGCCTGCAACCGATCCTGCCGCTGCTCCAAACGCTGCTACGCCCGCCAGCCCCAACGCCGGCGCTACGAGCAGTGGGCCGCTCCAAAAGACGACCCAGCTTGTGATTAAAGGCCAGCAGGTGGCCGGCGCGCTCAAGGATATCTTGGGCGCTTTCGGCAAAAAAAAGTAGCCCGCACGTTGTTACGGCTGCCCTCAATTTTACCCAGACGTGAAGCTGGGCAGGATTACCGAATGATGCTGCTCAGCTTCGCTAAACCAAACTAAGGAGACATTGGCATGAAGAATATGAAAGCGAATTTTATCAACACGCTGGCTTTGACGGTCGTGGCTTGCGCTACAGTCGCCACCAGCTTCAGCGCTGCGTTTGCACAAGGGTATTCGCCCCGTTCTCGCCCTACGATCTACCATCCACCGGCTACGTCACGTCCGGCGGCGCCGGGCGGATTGGCGTTGCCCGCTGGCGCGCGCAGCTTCACTGATCCTGCCACTGGCAAAGTCTACGTTGCCTTGCCCGGCACCGGGAATCGCGATCAACAATTTGCCAAAGCGGGCAATCTGAAGCCGGGCAAGTCCCATGCTTTCGTGCCGAGTTCGTCAGAGGAATTCGAGCGGGTGCGGGTGGGGTTGAACTTCCCCGCGCTGGATTTGTATTGCGTGGGGATTTACCGCCTGGATGGCGCGCCCAAAACTGAGCCCCAATCATATTGGACTACCGTGACAGGCGAGCCGGTTTTGCTCAATGAGACCATTTGGAATCCGTCGGCCCCCAACAACGGCTGCGTGAAAAAGCCGAAGCCTGTGTTCAAAGGCAACAAACTGGTGATTGACAATGGGCCGCATTGCAAGAACGAATACAGTTGCGGCATCTACAACGCGCTTGGTGGCGGCTTGATCGGGCGGCTGGAGGACTTGGGCCGGGGCCAGGCATTTCGCGGTGTGATCGTGGAAATTGACCGCTGAGGAAAACAGAACCCTGCGTCGCGGCAGTGCTGGTTGAGTCTGCACTATTCAACCAGCGCAATTGCGGCGCGGGGTTCTGTTTGGTCGCGCTACCCCGCGCGCTCTTTGCTCAACTCAGACACTGCAACCCAATTGATTCACCAACCGAAAATAACCACGAGAGCA
>JAYUCP010000398.1:0-4158 GCA_043740245.1 Acidobacteriota bacterium
CGCTACCAGCCCTCCCTCACGGTCGGGCTACTGACACCGGAAAAAATTGTTTTGTGTTGATGACGAGCCTATAATGCCCCCGCTTTTGACGACCTACCGACCGGTAAGTGGTCGGTAAAGCGAGAGTAGCTTTGCCTCGCAGATCCGTCAAGCGGCGTTCCTTTTCTCATCAAATCACAAGCTGGCAGCGCTGGGCGCACGGCAATAACACGTCATCTTTCATTTGCAACTTCACCCGTTCTCCGTGTGAGAACGGCAAGCAAGAGCACCAGCAAACGCCCGTACAAACCACAGGAGGCCGACCATGCGGATACGCCACACGCTGCTTTTGAGCAGCCTTGTTCTCTCACTCTTCTGCACCACGTTACTTTACGCGCAAGCCACCAACGGCAACTTGCGCGGCAACGTCACCGATCCTAACGGCGCCGTGCTGCCCAATGCGGCGGTTACCGTCAAGAACCGTAACACCAACGCCGTGCGCAAGGCGGTCACCAACGAAGAAGGCAGCTTTGCCGTAGACAACCTCGCGCCCGGCGAATATGAAGTCACCATCGAGGTGCGCGGTTTTCAGAAGACGCTGAAACCCTTCACCCTGCTGACCGGCGCCAGCGTCGAAGAAAACTTCGCGCTGACCGTCGGCTCAAATAGCGAGACGGTCGTCATCACTTCAGACTCGGCGCAGGTCAACACCAGCGATTACAAAGTGGACGGCGTCATCACACGCGAACGCATCGAGAACCTGCCGCTGAATGGCCGCAGCTTTCTGTCACTGGCCTCGCTGGAACCGGGGGTGGATGTGACCTTCGATGCCAACCCTGGCGCGGGGGGCGTCAATAACTATTTTCGCGTCTCCATCGCCGGCAGCCCCCAATCACAGACGCGCATCTCGGTTGATGGCGCCAACGTCAATGACCGCATCACGGGCGGCACATCCCAGAACTTCTCGCAAGAGACGGTGCAGGAGTTTCAAATCTCGACTTTCAACTTTGACCTCTCAACCGGCAACAGCGCTTTTGGGTCGGTGAATATCGTCTCGCGCACGGGCGGCAACCAATATCGAGGCAGCGGGTTTTACTTTTACCGCGATCACAACATCGCGGCCTTTCCCGCGTTCAGGCGTCCGGACGATCCCACCGCCTTCAATCCCGGCGTCAACAACCCCGATTTGCGTAAACGGCTGTTTGACCCCTTCTTCGCCCGGCGCAATATGGGCGTCAACCTGGGCGGGCCAATCAAGAAGGACAAGCTCTTCTTCTTCTCCAATTTTGAATACACCAATCAAGTTGGCGCACAGACGATCAGCTTTACCAATCCGCTCTACGCCGGGTTTAGCCACGTCGGGCAACTGCCTTTCCGAGGAAAGCTGTTTAACGCACGGCTCGATTACCGGCTCAACAGCAAACACACCCTCTACCTGCGTTACAGCCAGGATCGCAACACCAACCTCTCAGGCGGCGGCAATCTGGAATCTACCTGGACATCCAGCAACAACTATGCGGATCAGACCAATGTGGGTCTGACCAGTATTCTCAGACCGACGCTGGTGAATGAATTTCGGGTTTCCTACTCGTTCTTCAGTAACCAACTGCGCCCGCCCAATTCTTCGGAGTGCAGCAACCCGCTCTACTGCTTCAACCTGAACGGGCCGCGCATCGGCGGCTTTGGCCTGACGCTGGGCAATGACAACAACGTCACCCAGAACCGTCTGCTGCGCACCTATCAGTTGAATGAAAACATTTACTGGCAGAAAGGTTCGCACCGTATCCGCTTCGGCGGGAACTGGGAACACCTTTACGGTCACGGCAGTTGGGCGCGCATCTATCAAGGGACGTTCAATCTCTTCAGCCCGGAGACGCTGTTATCACAAAATCCGACGCTGTATGCCGCTTTGCCTGCCAGCTTGCGCACAACCACGGCTGGGCTGCCCACCTTCGCAGACATTTTGAAGCTGCCGGTCAATGGCAGCCTTTCGGTTAGCGTGGGCGATGCCAGACAGCCGCCCGCCTATCGCGGCAAAGAGGCCGCGCGCAACAACGCTTACCGTCTCTATTTTCAAGACACCTGGCAGGTTCGTCCGCGCTTTAGCTTCAATTATGGCCTGGCCTGGTCTTTCGACAGCAACATCGTCAGCCACGATCTGAATAAACCGGAGTATCTGCGGCCCGTGCTGGGCGGCGCCAATGCGGACTTAAGCGCGACCCGCTACGATTACAACAACTTCCAACCAGCCATCGGCTTTGCCTGGTCGCTTGGCAAGAGCGGCAAGACCGTCATTCGCGGCGGCAGCGGCATCTATCACGCTTCGCCCAATTCGTTCTACACGCGCCTGGGCGAGCGCGGCTTCCTGGGCCCGGCGGGCAATGGTCTGGTTCCGTTCAATTCCCAGTTGGTGGCGAATCCGTTTGCGGGAACTGCCACGCCTGGAACGACCGCGCTTCAGCCAGCGGGGCTGAACTTTACGGTGCCAAGCTCTTTCACCGGCCAAAATGCCGTGAATCTGCTTCCCAGCGTCAGAGCCGCGCTGTTATCCCGTTGGGGAACCGGAACAGACCTCTCGATCCGCGGAATCGAAGTGACCAAGCAAGCGCTGGGGGCCGCGGGCGAAGGCATCTTCTCGAGCGACCTGACCACGGGCTACACCTTCCACATCACCGGCGGAGTCCAAAGGGAGATCGCCCGGAAGATGATTCTGGCGGCAGATTTCGTCATGCGGCGCGCCGTCCACTTCGGCGGCACCGAGGCCGGATTCGGAGTAGACCTCAATCGCGCCGCGCGGCCCCTGGTCGTCGCCACCGATCCGCTCACGCAGGTGGTAACCACCTCGCCCCTGGCCAGACCGATCATTCCTTTCTGCACTACCAACGCCCAATTGAACGACCCTAAATTCCAATGTTCATCAGGCGCTATTCTCGGTTACTGGTCTGGGATCAACACCCGGTACACCGGGCTGCTGGTAAAACTCGACAAGCGGTTTGCGAACGGCTGGCAGTTCACCGGCTCCTATGCCTTGTCGCATTACACGAACAATGTGAATGTCGGCGTCGGCGGAATCACGGCGGATAATCTATATGAAACCGCCGGGATTGATGGCGGTGATCGTCCGCATCGCTTCACCTTCAGCGGCTTTTACGAAGTGCCAAAATACAAAGGCGACAACAAGCTGCTGCGTGGATTGGCCAACAGTTGGCAGCTCGGGCTGATTTCGGATATGCGGAGCAGGCCGACGCTGAACCCAACCTTGGGGTTGGACGCTGACGGCGATGGCGTCTCCAGGCTGCTGCTGCCGGGAATTCCCTGGAACTCGTTCGGACGCGGCAAGAGTGCGAGCGACATCAAAGTGGGCGTAGACAAGTACAACGCCGATGTCGTCTCGCGGTCGAAACCGATTCCAGCCAACCCGACCACAGCGCAGCTTGCGGCTTGCACGCTGATTGTTGATGGCCAGCGCCTGTGCGCCCCCAGAACGCCGCAAAACCAGGCGTACCCGCTCATCTATCTGCCGCCCGGCTACGCCAACGGAGATCCTTTCTTTTCGCAGGATCTGCGCCTGACACGCACAATTACGCTGCGCGAAAAGGTGAAGATTTCGTTGATCGCCGAAGCGTTCAACCTCTTCAACATTGCCAACCTCACTGGTTATGGCAGCGGGTTGAATTCGCTGGCGATTAAGCTTCCCGAACAGGCCACCGCTCCGGTTCAGACGGCGACCTTTGGCCAACCGGGTGGCCGCGTCAATACGATCTTTGGCACGGGCGGGCCGCGCGCGTTCCAGTTTGCGGCGCGCTTGAATTTCTAGGCTGGGAGTGCCTAAGAGCCGCTTTCAAATGGACGGGCGGCTGGGCGTGGGTTGCGCTACTCACGCCCAGCCGCCCATTGTCGTTAGTACGCAAAATTTGATAGACACCCTGAGCACGCGGGTGTCCGTCAAAGTTTTGCGCAGAGGGGAAACGGACGGCGTGGCAAGCGTAGCGCAAACTGTCTAGTTTGCGCGGCTTCAGCAGTCGTGCCCGGGGTGGCAGTCGCACCATGGTCGGAGTTCCTGAGGCCGCGCAAACTAGACAGCATTCGTTTCTACACAAGTTCCTAAGGCCCTGAAAGGGCTGGATTTAATAGCCGGGGGCAGCGCCCTCGGAACGGTGCGAGATGGATTTTCGACCC
>JAYUCP010000399.1:0-10044 GCA_043740245.1 Acidobacteriota bacterium
GCGGTGCCGCTGAAACCCGCCAGCGCCAGGCTCAAGCCGAACTTCTCTTTCAGAAAGGTCGGCATCCAGGTCGTAAACACCGAGAAGACGAAATTCGCGCCGACGAACACGGCCATCAACACGCGCACCATCGGGGTGCGAAAGATTTCAGCAATGTCCGCCCACAGATTGCCGCGCGTGTAATCCAAAGTCGCGTGCGCATCCAATTCACCGCTGGCCGGCTGGCGTTGCGGCTCTTTCAACGCCAGCAGCAAAATAACGCCCAGCAAAATGCCCGCGCCGCCGAAGAGATAAAACCCTGAGCGCCAGCCGTAATGTTGCGCCAGATAGCCCGCCACCGCGCCGCCCGCAATCGAACCGGCGTAAACGCTGGATTGATGCAGCCCCATCGCCCGCGATTTCGTTTCGGGCCCGTGATACTCGCTGATCAAGGCCATCGAAGCCGGAAAATAAAACGCTTCGCCAAAGCCTTCCAGCGCGCGGCACAACACCAGGTGCCAATACTGCGTCGAGAGCGCCGTCGCCATCGTCACCAGCGACCAAAAGATCAGCCCTGCGATGATCAAAAACTTGCGGCTGAAGCGGTCGCCGATGATGCCGGCCAGCGGCCCGATCAACGCATAGACATACATAAACGCCGCGCCGACAAAGCTGAGTTGCACTTTGCTCAGGCCCATCTCGCTCTGCAACACCGGGAAGACCGAAAAGATCGCCGACCGGTCAGCGTAGTTGAAGAAACAGACGAACCAGAGCAGGAAGACGACGAACCATTTGTAGCGTTTGTTGTTCATCAAGTAGTCGGTAGTCGGTAATCGGTAATCGGTAGTCGGTAGTCGGCGCTCGCGTTGTGCCCAATTTTTCGATGCCAGTCTTGTCGTTGGTAGAAACTACCGACTACCGACTACCGAACTTCGTGAATATCCAGCCGCAATCCAGCGGGCGTATGCAGCGTGAGCGCCGCGCCGTGCGCATAGATCGTATCAACCACGCCATGTTCGGTGACGAGCACGCCAGACGCTTTGGCGCGTCGCGCGACGTTGTCCACCGAAGGCGTAAGTAAGACCGCGTGCAAGGTGCCCAGCGCGGGCGGTTTGGCTTGCGGGTAAAGATTATTGCCGTCAATGCCGTGGTATTTCGCCATCTCGATGCGGCCCGCGTGTTGGTGGAGCGAACCGAGCATGCGCATCTCGACCGCGCCACCCGGCGGCAGGCCGATCATGCGTTCGATGTTCGGCCCGTCCAGTTTGTGAATGAAATGCAGCGGGAAGCCAAGCACGTCTTGGAAAAACTGCGTCTCGGCTTCGGCGTCAGGCACGACGTGCACGAGGCTGGTGAAGCCCGCGAAACCCTGCGGCGTGAAGGGGAACGAACGCCCGACCAGTTGCAGGATCGCCACGTTCACCTCGTCGTGCGCGAACATCAGCAATTCAAAAATCTCCAGCGTTTCGCCGTCCTCTTCGGCCTCGTAACGCGCAGGCCCCGAACGAAAGCGCTGCCCGGCTTGCGACAGTTGTGCGTAGCGCGCCTTGATTTCGTCACAGACGATGTCAATGTTTTTGGGCACCAGATCGGTGGGCTTTGCGCCCGCGCGCACGGGCGGCAGCGGGTCGGCGAATTCAACCATGTGCAAACGCCCGTGGCGCAAACCCGGTGTGCCGATCAGGACTTGCGCGCGAATGCGTTCCGGTTGCAACGCCCACAAACGCGCCAAGCCGTGATCCGGGCCCTCGCGCCGGTGCAAAATCTCGAAGCCAAAGGTCTCAACCCAAAGTTGTAAGGCTGCGGCTAAATCGCTTACCCCAACCACCAAGTGAGCAAGTGCGTCTGCGTATACCACACCACCGTCAAGCATCGGCAAGGACATATCGTAGAGGCTCCTTTATGGGCAATTTGATCGCGCACAGATGCCTGGCAGCGTGCGTGGACCTACCTCCGGCGCCAGACGAGGGCTGTTCATTCTAGGTTCGTTTTGTCGGTCGCAATCGGTCGTGGTGTAGGGCGCGTGACAACCACGCGCTGGGGGGAATCGCGACACACGTTTCAATACCAGACAGCGGGCTGTTCGTCTATGCGGCGCTCGACGATCACGGTAATTTTTATGAGTTCGCCTTGCTCGAAGCTTTGCCAGAGACGCGCTTTGTTTGTCGGGCTGCTGAAAACAATTGTCTCGACCACGCGCTGGCCGGGCCGGTTTTTCCAGTGATAGGGAAAGACAAAGATGTCGTCGCTGACGATAAAGGTCTGGCCGAAAAAATCCGGCTCATCAAACAGCATGCGCTCACCCGTTTCATCAAAGCTGGCGCGGAAGTCCAGTTGCTGTTCTTTGCCTGCCGCGCCAGCCTGCGCGGGCCAGCGATAGATGATGCGCTCGTACCAGCGATTCCCTGCCAGCCGCGTTTCCTGCCGCGCAGCGTGCTGATCCAGCAGCGCGCCTTCCGTTTTCAGATGTGTATAAGCACCTTCCCAAACGCCAGTGACTTGGGCGAGCCTTTCTTTTAGCGTCATAATTTTTGAAGAGTAATCGGTAGTCGGTAGTCGGTAGTGTGGGGCAACGTTTCGCAATGGAAAGAAAGTATGCTGACTACCGGCTACCGACTCCCGCCTACTTCAATCCCTTGATCCGAATGTTGCGAAACTCGACCAGCGAGTTGTGGCCGAGGAAGCCGATGTGCCCGGCTTTGCGTTTCAAGCCCGAATGTTTTTTCAACACGGCTTCTTCCTGCACCATGTTCAAATCGGCATCGAGAATAATTACGCCGTTGAGTATGACGCGAATTTTGGAGCCGTTGGCCGTGATCTCTTCGCTGTTCCATTCGCCCGCCGGTTTGAGGAAGCCGGTGCGCGCGGGGATCACGTCGTAAACCGAGCCGTGGTGCTGTTCGGATTTGATCTTGCCTTTATATTTCTCATGGCCGTCGTCGAGGATTTGAATCTCCATCCCCTGATAGGCCGCGTCGCCTTCAAAGGGCGCGCGGATGCCGACGCCGTTGTTGCCGCCCGGTTCGGTTTTGAATTCAAAGCGGAAGACAAAGTTGGCGTACTCTTTTTCGGTGTACAGATTGCCGCCGCCATCGAGCGGGCAAACAATCGTGCCGTCTTTGATAATGTAGCCGGGGCCGTGGCCTTTGATGAGCGTCCAGCCTTTCAGACTTTGCCCATCAAAGAGCGCCACAAAACCGGCCTCGTTCGCCTGCGCGGCAACTTTGCTTGTTTGAGCAAAAGTAGCCGGGGCGCTGAAGCAGCAGAGCAAAACAAACATCTGCCCAACCAAGAATAAACAGCGCGTTTTCATAATTTCATTCTTCCTCTGACGTGAATTTTGAAGCTGTGAACGCCGCCGCTGACCGCCCGCTTTATAATTGACCAGTGCCGCCGGGCGGCGTAGACTGCCAGGCATTCGGTTAGCTTTGCGGAGTTCAAATACGATTAACCGCTCAATCAATGAAACAGCCGTTGCGTTCGCAAGGGTTGTCATAAACGAATCAAAAACTGGGATTGAAAATGCGGTTGCCAATACGGGAAACCGGGCAGCCGAACGACTCCTTCACTTCTCAAGCAGGGCTTACTTTCTTCCCGTTCGCGGAGCAACCCTGCTTGAATCCGGAAGCAAACATCTGCCAATACTCTTGGCAGTACTTCTGGCAACGCTTCATTGTGATGTGACCACATCTTAACAAAGCGTGGTCAAACCAACCAGTTCAACACCAGAAAAGGAGAGACACCATATGCGACCCTTTCTAAACAGATTTGTATTGGCTGCGCTGTTAGCAGTCGGCTCACTCGCCGGCGCCGCCAACGCGCAAGCGCTCTACGGCAGTATTGTAGGGAGTGTGACTGACCCGCAAGGGGCGGTCCTGCCGGGCGTGGCAGTCACGATTACGAACACCGGCACCGGCTTAAAGCTGGAGACCGTTACTGATGACACCGGCAGCTTTGTGTTCCGCAACCTGCAACCGGGCACTTACAACATGAGCTTGTCGCTCAGAGGCTTTAAGCAGTTGCAACAGTCAGACATCATCGTCACAGCCGGCAATCCGAAGCGCGTGGACGCTGCGCTGCAAATCGGCGCGACGCAGGAAACAGTCACGGTCGAGGCGAGCGCCGTTACGTTGAAAACGGAAAAGTCCGACCTCAACACGGAACTCAATTCCGTCCAGGTGACCTCGCTGCCGCTGAACCAATATCGCAACTATCAAACGCTGCTCAACCTGGTGCCGGGCGCTACGCCCGTGCAGTTCCAGAACGCTGAAATTGACACGCCGGGCCGTTCGTTGCGCACCTGGGTCAACGGCACCCAACCGAACAGCAATACCACCCGCGTTGACGGCGCGGTGTCGGTGAACGTCTGGTTGCCGCACCACGCCGGCTATATCCAGTCGGTAGAGACCATTGAAACGGTCAACATCGCCACCAACAACTTCGACGCCGACACCGGCATGGCAGGCGGCGCGGCCCAGACCGTGGTGACCAAGTCCGGCACCAACCAGTTCCATGGCTCCGCGTTCGAGTTCTACAGTGGTGACAAGCTGAACGCCAACAGCTTCATCAACAATGCGAACAAGAGGCCAGGAAATACCCTTTTTGACAGACCACCGCTGAATCGCAACACCTACGGTGGCACGCTGGGTGGTCGCATCATCAAAGACAAGCTCTTCTTTTTCGCCTCCTACGAGAACTTCCGTGATCGGCGCACCTCGAACGCCACTTACATCGTCCCGACCGATAAAATGCGCAACGGCGATTTCAGCGAGGTCGCCGCAGCCTACCCCGATACCGCGACCATCCCCAACAGATTCAGGCTCTACGACCCGAGCACCGGGAATGCCGGCGTCGGGCGGACGCAATTCGCCAACTTCACGGTTCCCGCCGCACAGATCAGCCCGATTGCCAAGGCGATCATGGCCTATTATCCCAAGGTCAATGTGCCAACTGATGTGAACTCGAACTCGCTCCTCGACGACTTCGTACAAAAGCGCCAGGTCAAGGTGGATCGCGGCAACTATGACGGGAAGCTCACCTGGCAGCGCACCAAGGAGCACTCGATTTGGGGCAAGTTCTCCACACTGCGGGCCAACGTGACGGACAATTACAGTCTGGGCTTCGACAACGGCAGTGTGGGTGACACGAAGGTTTATGTCGTCAGTGTCGGCCACACCTGGACGCTCAGCCCGACGCTGCTGCTGGACGGTAACTTCGGGTATAACCGCCAGGATCAGGTAGTGACTGGCCCAGACTTCGGCAAGAACATCGGTCTTGATCTCGGGATTCCCGGCGTGAACGATCCCAAGGACATCCGCGCCAGCGGCCTGCCTACCTTCGCCAATGGGTACGACATCGGCACGACGCCCAACTGGATGCCGCTGTATCGCAAGGAACTCAACTACAGCTTCAGCAGCGCGCTGACGAAGGTCTTCGCCAAGCACGAACTGAGAACCGGCGTGGACATCATCAAGCTGGAACTGAATCATCGCCAGGCCGAGTTTGGCACCTACGGCTTGAAGGGCGGGTTCAGCTTCAGCGGGAACACCACGGGCGCGTCCGGCTACACGGCGCTGGCGTGGAATCAGTTCGCGGGCTTCCTGCTGGGCCTGCCGAGTTCCTTCGCCAAGGATGTCCAAACCGAAACCATGACGGGCCGTGAGTGGCAGAACGCGGTCTACGTGCGTGACCGGTGGCGCGTCACCCCGAACCTGACGCTCAACCTGGGCCTACGGCTCGAGAATTACCCGTTGATGTCGCGCGCGAATAGCGGCATCGAGCGGCTCGACCTCAGCACCTACACCGTGCTGCTGGGCGGTCGCGGCGATGTGCCGAAGGACGTCGGCCTCAAGCTCAAGAAATGGTATCTGGCGCCGCGCCTGGGCGTGGCGTACCGCCTGGGTGACAAGCAGGTAGTGCGGGCCGGCTATGGCCGCACCATCAATCCGCTGCCCTGGTCGCGGCCGCTGCGCGGGGCGTTCCCGTACGACATCAACTTTAATCGCTCCGCCGATCAGTTCTTGTTTACGACCACCCTGGCCACCGGCATTCCCCCCGTGCCGATCCCGGATTTCAGCTCTGGCCGCGTGAAGCTGCCGGCGAACATCTTCACGCGGACGCCGAACTTCGGTACCGAGGCCTTCCCTGGTTCGGGCAAAGGTCTTGATCGGGCCGTCATCCAGCAGTGGAACTTCACTTACGAACGCAAGCTGCCGGGGGGCATCATCACCGAGGTGGCCTATGTCGGAACCCGCACGGACGGCGGTTATGCCGATCTTGACATCAACTACGGCGAGCCGGGCGGCGGCAACGCCTCGCGCAAATACTTCGCCGTGGCCGGCACCTCCGCTGTCTATGACTGGGGTGCACGCACCAGGGCGCGCTACAACTCGCTGCAAGTCGCGATCAATCGGCCCTTCACCAAAGGGCTCCTGTTGAAGGGCGCCTACACCCTGAGTAAGGCCAAAGACATGACCGACGAAGACGGCTGGGTCCAGTTCACCTGGAATCATCCGCTGAAGTTCCAGGACAACTTTGCGTTGGGGGGCTTCGACCGGACGCATGTCTTCCAGATGGGCTTTCTCTACGCATTGCCCTTCCTGAAAGATAGCAGCCATCTGACGGGCAAGCTGCTCGGCGGCTGGCAGCTCAACGGCATCTATGCGCACTACTCCGGCACGCCGTTCTCCATTGGCGGCTCGAACACCACGCTGAACTGCCCGGCCTGCGGCTCGATTCTCACCAACTTCAGTGGCGATCCGAAGCCCGTCGGCAAGATTGGTTCGAGCACTACTGAAACCTACTACGACAAGAGCCTCTTCGCGCAGCCACAGGGCACCACCGGGAAGGAAGGCTTCGGCACTTCGCTCCGCAACAACTTCCGTCGTCCGCGGGTTTGGAACACGGACCTCTCGCTCTTCAAGCAATTCCGGATCAAAGAGCGTTTCCAACCGGAGTTCCGTCTCGAGGCGGTCAACGTCTTCAACAAGACGAACTGGGGCGCGCCGGTCACGGGCTTCACGGCGAACAACTTCCTGCAGTTCACGCCGTCGAATGCCGAGAGCGGCACTAATACCCCGGGCGCGCGGCGTGTGCAACTCGGCTTCCGGGTAACCTTCTAGCCGTTCACCGGACAACGGCAATTCCGTTTCGGCTTGCGGCGCGGCTTCAACCCCGCGCCGCGGTTGGGACAAAATCAAAGTGGGCGGGAACGCAATGTTGCCGCCCACTTTTTTGCGCCCAGCCGACCAAGCTTTCACTATTGCCGCGTCTACGTGAACTGAATAAACTGCCCGTGTGTTTACCTGGCATGAGCAAAAGCGCCGCCGCAATCTCAAGGATCATCGGCTCGATTTCATAGATGCCAAGGAGGTCTTTGCTGGCATGACTTTCACATTCGAGGACGACCGCTTTGATTATGGCGAACAACGTTGGGTGACATTAGGCTGGTTGCGTGGCGTAATCGTTTCAATTGTGCATACTGAAACGGCAACAGACATTCATCTCATTTCCATGCGAAAGGCGACCAAACGTGAGCAAAAAATCTTCTACGAAAACATCCAAGACTGACTGGGCGCACTTGCGCGCGCTAACGGACGACGAGATTCGCCTACCGGCTGAGCACCCCGAAGCCGCCCCCGAACACATCGTGCGCGGCATTGTGCGGCGCGGATTGCAGCCGGTCGTCGGTAAAGAAGCGATCTCATTGCGTGTGGACGCCGAGGTGCTTGCTTGGTTCCAGGAGCAAGGAGCAGGCTGGCAAGCGCGCATGAATCTGGCGCTCAAGGCGTTCAAAGAAGCCTCAGTGCCGCCGACGCCTACCGCCGCGCGTAAAGCCCCAGCCCGCAAACGCGCCAGCCTTTAACGCGCCATCAGGCCGCCTAAGTTGCCAACGCAACGGGTTGCGGGCGGAGCCTCAATATCAAACTTGCAATCATAGGCACGAATCAGCCTGAGCCACCGCCCCGTCCATTCATAAAAATACCGGCCGCTGCCCTTGCCATTGCGCGCGCCGGCGACAATCAACAACCGGCTGTCCAAACGGAACTGCAAGACGTCTTCATCCTGATCGCCAGCGACATTGATGCGCTTGAGCGTGGGGTGCAAATAGAGCCGGCCTGTGCGCGCGTCAACGACGGCGAACGCCACACAGCCCGGGCTGCAACTCCAATATGCCAGCGTGTAATGACCCGCGAAATTCGGCCCATTGCTGACGCGGTCGCGGATCTCGCTGCGATAACGCCGGGCACGTGGTTGCGTCAACTTGGGCGGCGCGGGTTGGCCCGTGAATTTGCCCGTCACGGCGAAGTCTTCAAAACGCGGGAAGGCCTTTGGCCGCGCTGCCGCCAGACCCGTGCAAAGGATGAAGCTGATGAGCAAGGTGAATGTTTTCATGGCCGTTGCGTTTTGGCTTTCAACAGCCGCGCCGCCTCTTGCTGTTCGGTCTCGGCCTCGGCGGTTTTGCCCAAGCGGCGATAGACGGCGGCCAATGCTGTATGCGCAGCGGGATTTTCAGGCGCGTATTTGAGCGCTTCCTGATACGCGGCCAGTGCGCCCAGCCACGCGCCGCGCCGTTGCAAGGCCTCGCCCAGGGTGAAATGCGTCTCGGCATCATCCGCTTTGAATTTGAGCGCGGCGTTCAAGGCTTCGACCGCTTCATCAATTTTGTTTTGCTGCAACAGCACTTGCCCGCGCGTGCGGTGCGCGGCGGCGAATTCGGGTTGCAGCTTCAAACATTGTTCGAGCGCGGCCAGCGCCTTGTCCAATTCGTTGCGACGCTGATGCGCCAGCGCCAGATTGAAATGGGCTTCGGGCATGTCGGGTTCCAGTTCGATCAGCTTTTGCAGCGTCGCCAGCGCCGCCGCCGTGTCGCCCTTTTGCAGTTGCGCCAGCCCCAGATTGAGCCGCGCCGTTTCATTGTTCGCATTCAACTGCAAGGCTGCTTGAAATTCGAGCAAGGCCTCGTCGTAACGCCGCGCTTGCAACAAGGCCAGGCCCAGGTTATCGCGCGTCTCCATCATCTTCGGCGCAAGCTTGACCGCCGCGCGCAAAACTTCGACCGCTTCGTTCAACGCGCCCGTTTCGCGCAAGGCCGCGCCCAGGCCGGCCAGCGCCTCGGGCCATTCGGGTTTGAGTTTGACCGCCGCGCGCAAGGCCGCCGCCGCGCCCGCCCAATCCTTGAGCAGCGCCTTGCCCGTGCCCAGGTAGTAATGCGCGTCGGCCAGGTCGGGCTTCAATTTGACGGCTGCCTCGAACTCGGCAAGCGAACCCGGCAGATCGCCCAATTGGCCGAGCACGTAAGCCAGGTTGCTGCGAATCTCGGCTGAATCAGGTTTGAGTTGCGCGGCGTAGCGCAACTCGCCCGCCGCGCCTTCGGGGTTCTGTTGGCGCAACAGGATCGAACCCAGCGCGACATGCAATTCGGCGTCGCTGGGATCGAGCTTCGCCGCCGCGATGTAGGCCGCCGCCGCGCCGTTCAAATCGCCCTGCTGTTCCAGCGCGCGGCTCAGGTTGGTCTGCGCTGCCAGGTATTCAGGATTGAGCTTGAGCGCCGCCTGAAACTCCACCACCGCCGCATTCAAATCGCCGCTCTTGCCCAGGGTCAGGCCCAGCGCGTTGTGCGCGGCGGCATTGTTCGGATTGGCTTGCACGGCGGCGCGCAGCTTCTGCAATTCAGCATTCGGCGCGGCTTTGCTGGCGGCGGGTTTGCCGGGGTTTGCGACCGGACGTTTTTTTGTTTGTGCCGCGCCAGTCAAAGGCAGGACGAAGCACAGGACGAGCGCGCACGAGACGTTTTGCTTGGAATTCATTTGTTGCTCAGCTCCGCAGATGATGGCGCGTAGCATATGAAGCGCCGCCCAAGCTGGCAAGCCCGGCCAAACACAAACACCATCCTACTTTGCCGGCAAAAGGCCAGCGGCAACTTCTGCTACTGCCTACTGCACATCGTTGCGCTGGCCGTTCGCTAAGAGCGTGTACGAAAACCCGCGTCGTGCGCGCGTGTCAGTAGCCCGACCGTGAGGGAGGGCTTGGCTTCATTGGGGCCAGCCCTCCCTCACGGTCGGG
>JAYUCP010000400.1:0-10026 GCA_043740245.1 Acidobacteriota bacterium
GTAAAGAGTTCATGAACTGGCGGCGCGTTAGGCTGCCACACGACAGGGCCTTTACGGTGTGAAGAAATAGTAGAAGAAAAATGGGTAGTGGCTACTGACACGCCGTACCACTCGATTTAGCCACTACCCATTTTTCTTCTACTATTTCTTCACACCGTAAAGGCCCTGTCGTGTGGCAGCCTAACGCGCCGCCAGTTCATGAACTCTTTACAAAGCTGCTGCACCGCGAACAAAATGGGGCCAGCTTAGCTGGCGTCACTTGGCCGAGCAGCGACACGATTGGACCACAGGCTCAAACTGTCCCCGCTTGAGCCTGCCCGTAAAACGGGGAAATTAATTTTAACGCGCCCTACAATTACTTTCGAGACGGTGACGCAAGCTGTGCTGTTGCGTCACCGTCAAACCATTACGCTGGCCAGCACACTGGCCATCACACTGGAGATTCCGATGACTATCAAAACTATCAAACGCGGCCTGCCGCTCGTGGCTTTTGCGTTGGCGCTCGCGGGTTTTGCCTCGCGCAGCGTCGTCAATTCACAGGACGACAAGCCGGTCGAACAAGTGAAGAAAAACATTCAGGTGCTCAAGGGCATGCCCGATTCGCAATTGCGCCCGCTGATGAATTATTTCAACGCGGCGTTGGGCGTGCGCTGCAATTTCTGCCACACGATGAAAGACGGCCGCATTGATTTCGTCAGCGACGAACACGAACACAAAGGCATCGCGCGCAAGATGATCAAAATGGTGCAAGACACCAACAAGAACAGCTTTGACGGCAAAAATACAATCTCGTGTTTCACTTGCCATCAAGGCCGTGGGATTCCCGCCGCCGTGCCGACCTTCCCGCTGGCCGCGCCGCTGGGGCCAGCGCCGGGGCCACGTCCGCCTGCGCCGGGCGCGCCTGCGGCTACACCCCCGCCCGGCCCGCCGCCAGCGCCACCGAGCGCCGAATCGGTTTGGGATAAATACGTGCAGGCCGTCGGCGGCAAAGAGGCTGCGGCCAAGCTGAAGACTCGCACGCTCAAAGGCACGTTCACCAACGGCGGCAACAACCAGACGATGAATGCCGAAGTGAAATTTGCCGCGCCTGGCAAGCTGTTGACGACCATGATGATGACGACGCCTGATGGACAAGCGGCTGAAATGGTTTCGGCTACGGATGGCACGAGCGGCTTTGCCAAAGACCCGCGCGGCACGCGGGCGCTCAATCCCATAGAGTTGAATGACATCAAAGTTTTGGCTGACTCACTCAACGCCGTCAAGTTGAGCGAGCCTTATCCGAAACTGATGAATGGCCGCGGCATGCGCATCAATGAGCGCGCCACCACGGTGCTTCGTTTCGAGCAAAACCAGACGCGCACGGCGCTGTTCTTCGACGCCGAGACCGGGTTGTTGTTGCGGCGTATAGATACGCTTACCAACTTCCTCGGCGCGATTCCGCAGCAATACGATTTTGAGGATTACAAAGAAGTGGACGGCGTGAAACTGCCCATGACGGTTCGCATCTCTTCCGTGGACAGCGGCATTACCGGCACGTGGAAGTTCACCGAAGTGAAACACAACGTCGCGCTCGACGGCGTGAAGTTCACACAATGATCGAAATAACTTGTGGGACAGGTTCGCAACCTGTCCGGGACTGAGAAAGTGGGACAGGTTGCGAACGTTGCCAACCTGTCCCACTGGTTATAGCGAAAAGGCTGCTGGCCGGTTCACACTTCAAACGGCAGCCCTACATAATTTTCGGCCAAGGCCGCCGCCGCCGCGCGTGAACGCACGACGTAATCCAATTCAGCCAGTTGCAGCTTTTGCTGAAACGGCGTCGCGTCAGGAAAGCGATGCAGCAGTGAAGTCATCCACCACGAAAAATGTTCGGCGCGCCAGACGTGGCGCAAGCACGCCGCCGAATAGCCCGCCAGCAAGGCCCGGTCGCCGGTTTGATAAAACGCCGCGAAGGCGCGCGCCAGGACGCGCACATCGGCCAGCGCCAGATTCATGCCTTTCGCGCCCGTCGGCGGCACGATGTGCGCGGCGTCGCCCGCTAAAAATAACTTGCCGTATTGCATCGGCTCAGTGACGAAGCTGCGCATCGGCGTCACGCCTTTTTGCAAGATCGCGCCTTCCTGCAACCGCAAATCCGTCGCGCCCAGCCGCCCTTCCAGTTCTTCCCAAATGCGCGCGTCCGGCCAATGCGTGATGTCTTCATCCGGCGCGCATTGCAGGTAAAGCCGCGTGAGATCGGGTGTGCGCATGCTGAACAGCGCAAAGCCGCGTTCGTGATGGCAGTAAATCAATTCTTCAGACGGAGGTTTCGATTGCGCCAGAATGCCGAGCCAGCCGAAGGGATAAACCCGCTCGTAAGTTTGCAGCGCACCCGCTGGTACCGTAGGCCGGCAGATGCCGTGGGAGCCGTCGCAGCCCGCGATGAAATCGCACGCGATCTCATGCGCCGCGCTGTCTTTGCGAAAGCGAATTTTCGGCTGGTCAGAATCAAGATCGTGAACGCTGGCATCTGCGCTTTCAAAGTGCAGCGGCAAACCCGCCGCGAGCCGCGCCTGAATCAAATCCTTCACGACTTCCTGCTGGCCATAAACCGTGATGGCGCGTCCGCCGGTCAGTTCGTGCATGTCAAGGCGATGCCGCGCGCCGCTGAAGCTCAGCTCGAGGCCGTGATGAATCAAGCCCTGTTGCCGCATACGCGCGCCCACGCCTGCCTCGTTCAGCGTGTCAACGGTTCCCTGTTCCAGCACGCCCGCGCGCACGCGGCTCTCAATGTAGGCGCGGCTGCGGTTTTCTACGACGATGGATTCGATGCCTTGCTGCTGCAGCAAGTGCGCCAGCAGCAAGCCTGCGGGGCCTGCGCCGACAATGCCGACTTGCGTTCGCCATCTTTTTTCCGCCATTAGGTCACCGTATAAAAATCAAGCAGCACAGCCGCTTTCGTGCGGATGCCCGAACACACCGCGACCACGCGATTGAGCCAATCGTATTTCGCGTCGCCCGTTTCAAACACCGGCACGGCGCGAAAGTAATACTTGGCCGGATCAACTTCAGCGCCGCGCGCCAGCGCCGCCAGCACCTCGGGCGGCCCGTGCCGCACACCCGTATTGCGCACGTAAATCAACGCGCCGTCTTCCGTGCGCAGCGTGTACCGCGCTTCGAGCAGCGCCGTGCCGTCCGCCGCGACGATTTGCCAATCCGCGCCGCCGGGCAACACTTCGCCGCGCAGGCGCGCGCCTTCCACGCGCCCGCCCGTGATGTTGATGATGCGGCGTTCGCCCAGCAACACTTTGCCTACGCCGAGCGGCGGCGCGAGCGTGATGGTCAGGTGCGCGAGCAATTCGAGGCGCGGCGTAACAGGTTTGAGTTCCATCGTGTTCATCCTTTCGGTTGGTTGAGGTGAATGACCTCCGTCGTAGCGCCATACAACCGCGCAACCCATTCCGCGCGGCGCTCTAGCACGGCGCGTTGATTGACGTAGCCCTTATCCGTAATTTCGCCCGCATCAATCTGCGGCGGTTCGGCCAGCAACAAGGCGCGCGTGGCATACGTCGAACTGCCGCCGCCTGCGGTTTTCAGCGTAGCCATCCCGGCGCGCACGCATTCACGGACGCGCACATCCGCGAGCAATTCAGCAACGGAGATTTGCTCGTCGCAAAGACTGCGACAACCCGCCTGATTCGGAAAGATCAGAAAGCCGATCTCGTCGCGGTCGTGCCCGGTGATGACGATGTCCTGCGCGACAGGCGCAAGCGCTTCAATGGCTTTGACGCGCAACGCGCCGGTGTGAACCCAGGTGCCGCTGGTCAGCTTGAATTCCTCAGCCAGACGCCCGGCGAATTCAATGCCTTGCGCCGGGTCATCAACGTCCGTGAAGCGTCCCGCATCACCCATGCGATAAAAGCCCTCTTCATCAAAGGCCGCTGCCGTCAAGTCAGCGCGCCGCCAATAACCGGGCATGACATTCGGCCCGCGCACACGCAATTCGTATTTGTCTGAACCGCGCAACGGAACCAGCTTGAGTTCATTACCCGGCGTCGGCAGCCCAATCACGCTGGCGCGCGCGAGCGTGAAATGCACCAGCGTCACCTGTGGCGCCGTCTCGGTCGCGCCCCAACCCGAAGTCAGTTGCACGCGCCGGCCCGTAGCCAAGACAGAAACCCGCTCCAACCGCTCCCACAAATGCGCGGGCAGCGCGGCGCCGGCATATTGAATGACTTTGAGCCGCGCGAAGAAGTTGTTGCGCAACACGGCATCGCTTTCCAGATACGGCAGCAAGGCTTCGTAGCTGCGCGGCACGCCGTAATAAAGCGTCGGCGCTATTTCGCGCAGGTTGCACACCGTCTTTTCGATCAAGCCCGGCGCGGGTTTGCCGTCGTCGAGATAAAACGTCCCGCCGTTGACCAACGCCACGCCAAAGTTGTTATTGCCGCCCGCCGTATGATTCCACGGCAGCCAGTCCACCAGCACGGGGGCTTCTTCCTGCAAAAACGGCCACGCCTGCCGCAGTGTTTGCTGATTGGAACACAGCATGCGCTGCGTATTGATGACCGCCTTCGGCTCGCCCGTCGAACCCGAAGTCAGCAAAAATTTGGCAATGGTGTCAGGCGTGAGCGCAATAAAGGCGCGATCAACAGCGGGCGCGTCTTCGCGTCCGAGCAATGAAGCAAAGGTTTGCGATGGACGGTCAACCGCTGCTCCGGTTTGCGCGACTACTAACTCAAAGTCGTATTCACGCAACGCCGCCAGCGCCGCCGCATAACGTCCGCCGTCGTCAACGAACACCAAGCCCGGCGTGAGCAACGCGAACACCGCGCGCAGCTTTTGGTAATCGCGCGACAGCAACGAATACGACGCCGAAATCGGTACGTAGGGAATGCCCGCGTGCATCGCGGCGAGCGCCAGCAGCGCATGTTCAAGCGAATTTTCAGAGAGGATGGCAACCGGGCGCTCGGCGGAAAGGTCGCGTTGTAACAAAGCCGCGGCAAGCGCACGCACCTGCTGGTGAGCCTGCGCAAAGGTGAGCGTACGCCAAGCCTCACCGTCGCGTTGCGCCAAATAAATCTGGTCAGGCCGCACGCGCGCCCAGTGTTCGAGATATTCGCCGAGGCAGCGCGCGTATGGCGCGAGCGGCTCCGGCGAGTGCAACACCAGCACGCCGTCGTCACGCCGTTCAACCTCAACGCGCGCAGGAAGGAAGTTCACCGGAACAAACTCAATTGGTGTTTGGTCTTTCATAGCGCGGTGTTTATTCAATCACCAATGACAAATCTCAAATCTCAAATGGAAAATGGAAAATGCCTCAGCCCCACACTTCGCGCGCCGTCTCGGCCACCAAGCGCAACTTGGCTTCCTGCTCGGCGGGTGTCACCAGATTGCCTTCCAGCGTGGAAGCAAAGCCGCATTGCGGGCTAAGCGCCAGCCGGTCGCGCGAAATATATTGCGCGGCTTCGTTGATGCGGCGTTTGAGTTCGTCCTTGCTTTCGAGTTCGGGTTTCTTGGTGCTGACCAGACCCAACACGACGACGCGGTCTGCGGGCACTTCGGCCAGCGGCTCGAACCCGCCCGAACGCGCGTCGTCGAATTCGAGCAGGAAGCGGTCAAACTTCGTGTTCTGGAATACTTTCGTGATCGGGCCGTAATCGCCCTGCGCGTAAAACTTGCTCTGGTTGTTGCCACGACACAGATGCAAGCCGAATTGGACAGCCGAATGCAAGGTTGGATGCTGGCTGATGATGGCGTTGTCCATCTCAATCGAAAGGTCTAGCAAACGGTCAGGGTCGTTGCCGCGTTGGCGATAGCCCGCGCGCAAGTCGGGATCGAGCAGCGCGGTGTATTGCGGCGAGTCAATTTGAATGTACTGGCAGCCGAGCCGAACCAGTTCGTCAATCTCGCCGCGCAGAATGTCCACGAGGTCGGCGAGGTAGGCGTCCACGGTGGCGTAAGCAGCTTTCGATTTGTCGGCGTCGTAATAGGCCGCCGCCTGTTGCGCGCTGACCAGCGTCGTCTTGGCCGGGCGCGTCGTGCTCGCGCGCAACCAGGTGAACTCTTCGGCGCACATATGCCGCCTGCGCCGCAGCTTTGACACGACGACCGGGCGTTGCAACACCAACTCTTCGCCCGCTTCGTCGCGGAACGGAATCGCCCAGCCGCCGTATTTATCAAAGCCTTCGACCGCATCAATCAAGTGGCCGTAAAACGCATAGCGCCGCATTTCGCCATCGGTGACGACTTCGATGTCGGCGCGTTCCTGCAACTCGAGGGCCTCGCTGACGGCGCGGTCTTCGATTTGTTTGAAGAGCGTATCAGGCATTTCGCCCGCGTCGTGTTTGGCGCGCGCGTCTTTCAAATAAGCCGGGCGCAACAGGCTTCCCACTACATCGCTTCGGTACACAGTTTCTCCTAGGTTGAGCAATGATGGGAGTAATAGGAGTTAGGGGAGCTATGGGAAAATCACGTATGTGTTCCCATCACTCCTATAGCTCCCATCACTCCCATCACTCCCATCACTCCCATCATTGAAATTTAAGGCCAGCCGTTCAGGCGAAATTATTGCCCCTGAATTGCTTCGGCTAACACGCGGTAATCTTCCGGCACGCGGCCGCCGAAATGTTCCAGCAAACCAAGCTGCGCGCCCCACTCCTGCCGCTTGACGATGGCTTCGGCCATTAGCGGCTCGATGCCGGCGGCGCGCAACGTCGCCGCGACTTCTTCCAACTCGCGCGCGCGGCGTTCGCCGTGTTCGATGACGCGGCTCATGCAATAACCAGCCAGCTTGCTCCAATTCATCCCCGGCCACGACGCTTCGAGCGAAGCGAAGACGCGCTCATCCGCGCCGTATTTCACCGCGCCCAGCGCGCATTCAAACAACAACGCTTCGAGTCCCTTGACGATGATGCTGCGGCACATCTTGACCGCAACCGCCGCGCCGATTTGCTCTGACACGACTTCCAACTTCATGCCGTAAGGCCTGAGCAAGTCGGCGAAGGCTTGCGCGTGCGCGCCGCCCAGCAGCATCGGAACCTTGTGCCCTTGCGGCGGCACTGGCGCCATCACGGCGGCTTCGACAAAGCGCGCGCCGGCGGCGCTGACGGTCTGGTCAAGCGCGCGCTTGGTTTCGGGCGAGACCGAATTGAGATCGGCGTAAAGATGGCGGGCTTGCAAATACGGCGCGGTCTGCGCGGCGGCTTCGGCGGCGGAACTGGCCGTGACGACCGAAAGCAAAATATCGCTCGCGTTTGCCAGTTGCTCTGATGACTCGGCCAACTCGACTTCGGTTTCAGCGGCGCGCGCTTGAATGCGTTCGCCGCGTCCGAGCGTATGCGTGTGCAGGTCATACGCCGCCTGCCGCGTGACGCCCGCGCCGCGCAAGCCTTTGGCGAGGTGATAACCCGCTTCGCCAAAACCGACGAAGCCGATGTGAAGTTCATTTTGCATAGCTTGATTCGCTTGAAGAAAAGCAGGGGCGTTCATCCGAGTTGGCTATTTTCATCTAAAGCATACGGCGAGCGGTTAGTAATAAACCGTTACGCCTCATCGTTGTGTTTGCTCAGGCGTTTCCGTTTTGCCGTCAGCGCGTTGCATATTCGACTTGAGCCGCGACGTGCTGCTGTCGCTTGATCGCCGCCCAGTCAATCAGGGCTACCCAGATATTTTCTTCCGTGGAGAAGGCCACCTGCCCTTCGACTTCCAAATCTTCGCTGTAAAGCGTCAGCCACTGCCGTTCGCGCAATGTGATCTGTTGGTGAGCCAGGTCTTCCGCAGTACCGATACAATTCAAGCGCAGACGGCCTTGCGCATCCGCGTTCTGAAAATCCGCAAAAACTCTAGGGTTGTCCATACTTCACCTCTTATGCTTGTTCCGCTTGCGCCGGATTGGTAAGCGCGGGCGTCAACAAGCCACTGGTTTGTTCAGGAGATAAGCCGGTCAGGGTGGCGTGATAAGGGCTTCTGCCGGAGGTGCGAATCACGTCACCGCCAGCATGTCTCACTTCGCCCACCGTAGCCACCCCTATTTGTCCGTGCGGAATCGCCGAAGCCAATTCTGCCACTGTCAATCCGGTGGCGCATTCAACCGATACGCCGGTCACGCCGCACGGATGCGTGCCTGTGCCGCGCCGAACGTCTTCAGGACGATTACGCCCGCCGCGAATCACCAATGCCTCATCAGGGATGATCTCCATATCGCTTGCCGCTCATCCGAGCCTACTGTGCTCTTCACCTTTCTGCTGTTCAAGCATACGGCGAGCGGCTCTCGGCAGGCAATGCGCGAATTGCGCCTCACCGGTTCGTTTCTACGCAACTGAAATTCTCCGCCTTGCTGCTGTCGCCGCTCCCCTTGTATTTCGCCACCGCCGGATAAGCACAATGCGGGCGCGTCATCACGGGCGCGCCATTCACAACGCGCGATCCGTTCAGCACGCCGGGCGCGACGCCTTTCTCCACCCAATCCACCAGCGGCGTGAACCAGTCCGCGCGGTCACACCCGACGCCGCCCGCGCAATGAAACATGCCCGGAATCAGGTAGAGCTTGTAAAACTCTTTGGTCTGTTTATCGCCCAGCTTTTTCAAAACTGACTCGTAGTAATCCACCGACATCTGCGGATTGACCAGCGCATCAGCCCAGCCGTGATAGTGGATGATTTTGCCGCCGCGTTTTTTGACCTTACTCAAGTCAGGGTTCGTCGCGTCAATCATCTTTGAAATGTCGGCCAGCTTCGCCGGGTCGGTGTCGAAGTTGAACGACTTGTAACTCCAATCCGCGCCCAGCGGCGGTCTCACCATAAACCGCATGAAGGTTTCGCCAAAGGCCAGCCCCGCGCCCGGATCACCGCCGATGCTGCCGATCCACGAACTGCGGCCTCCGGCTGGCGCAATCTCCGCGCCCACGGGTTGCCCCGGATACAACAGCTTGCCCGCTGAATTGCGCACGCCGCCGTAGACTTTTTTTAAACCCGCAAGCTGCCCCGGAGTGAAGCAGTCTTTGCCGTCAACATCGCCCGCGCATTTCGGCAAGTCGGCGGCGGGGTCAAAGGCGCAGCGGCGCGGGTCAGCGATCAATCCGTCTTTCACGCCGTCCACGTCATCGCATTTTTGATAAATCGCTGCGGCCAGCAGCGGCAGCTTCTCGACGGCGATGCGCCCCGGCTCGCTGGTCACGGCCTGCGCGTTCCAGATGCCGCGCAACTGTTCGTGCGAAATCTTCAGCACCGGCGCGCCGATCACGTAACCGTCAAAGTCCGTCGGATAGCGTTGCGCTTCCATCAAGCCTTGCCGCCCGCCCGTCGAGCAGCCCACCCAGTAAGAGTATTTCGGCGCGCTGCCGTAATAAGCCGTGATGATTTGTTTGGCTAAGACGGCGGTGTTGTGCACGGCGAGATAAGCGTAATCGAGCACCTTGCGATCAGCGTGCGGGTTGTTCGGCCCCGGGTTGGCAAAGGTCGCCAGCGGTTCTTTCTGCGCGTCGTGCCCCGTGTCGGTCGAAGCCGTGGCATAACCTTTTTGCAACCCCGTATTCATCGGCCCGTGGCTGATCGTTCCCGCGTAACCGCCGCCGCCCACCATATAAAACCGGTTGTTCCAGTTCACCGGCAGCTTGACGGCGAATTTCGCTTCGGGCGCGATGACGCCGCGTACGTCGCAATGTTCGGGCGCTTGCGGCGTGGCGGCGATGACCGTCGTCGCTTCGATTTTTATATCCGCACCGAATGATTTGGCGGCCAGCGCAGCGCAGTTGTTGTTCTGAGCAAAGGCAGCCGCCGCAAGCGCAATGACGAGCAAAAGCGAAGTGTTGATTGAGCGAGTGTTCATAGTGTTGATTTCCTGTTTGAGCGCGCAGGCCGATGCGGTACGCGCGAGCGGTAGCGACCTGGCGACTCTGGGTCGGACGCATCGCCGATGACCACGTCGCTACCGCTCCTCGTACCGCACTAGTCCAGCGCCGCAAAGTGCCGCAACATCCGTTCGGTGTCAGGCGCAATGTCAGTAAACAGTTGGAAGGCTTTCGCCGCTTGAAAGACCGCCATCCCG
>JAYUCP010000401.1:0-10016 GCA_043740245.1 Acidobacteriota bacterium
CAGCCCTGTGCCCGCGCCCCAGCCCGTTGCTTGGGGCGCTCTTGAGGTGTCTGCCGCCAAGGCCTGCGCGCCGGGTTGACGCACCATCTCACAACGCGGACAGGCTTCGCTAAAACCTGGTTGAAAAATTTGCCCGCAAGCTGAACAGTAATTTGCCGCCGATTCCATCAACACTCCAACATGTCAGTTTCTTGCCGCGTGGCCGACCATCCGGCAACCGCGACGCCCAACACCAACCACCGCCGCCACTCTACACACGGGTGTCAGGGGCGTCAAACTTGATCCCTTTCAACGATCAGCCGCTCTGCCCAAAGCAAAGCAATCAGCGTTTTGGAGTCCTCAATCTCGCCGCCGAGCGCCATCTGCACGGCTTCAGCCAACGGCAAATAGACGACCTCGACCAACTCGTCCTCATCCAATTGCTGTGTCGAAAGCTGCAAGTCGGTGGCCAAATAGATGTAAAGCTTCTCTTCGCAAAACCCCGGTGTCGTGTAGAACTCGCACAGCTTCTCCAGGCGTCCGGCGCGCCAGCCGATCTCTTGTTCGACCTCGCGCGCGGCGCATTCCAGCGGCGTCTCGCCTATTTCCAGCTTGCCCGCCGGGATTTCCAACAACTCGCCGCGCGCCGGATGGCGGTATTGCCGCACCAAGGCGACACGCCCATCGTCGAAGACCGGCAAGGCGCCCGCGCCACCGTTGTGGCGCACGACTTCGCGCACGATTTCCAGACCATTCGTTTCGCGCAAACGGTCGCGGTCAACATCGAAGACCAGTCCTTTGAACAGTTTTTCAGTCGTGAGCAATTGGCGCGTCATCAGGTTTACAGCGGCTTTGGCTTATCGAACACAATCGTCTCACGGTACGTCGCATAGGTCGCGCGCCCGTTCAGCTTGGCCGGATTGAAGCGGTATTGCCGGAACGCCTCGACGGCTTTGACGTTGTAGGCAGGGTCGGGCGTATCGAGCACGCGCACGTTGGTGACGCGGCCTTCGGGCGTGACGACGCATTCCATCGTGATCGAGCCGCGCGGGGTCGCACCCGGCGGAAATTTGAGCGGCGGGCGATTGATCAGCGTCGGCAGTTCAAACGTGTCGCTCGCACTCAATTCGACTTTCGAGCCATAGGCATCGGTCGGACGCGAGATGTCTGACGGCCTGTTCTGCAAGCCTTTGGCAACGATGATCGCGGGCGTCACGGTGATCAGCAAGGCGCGCGCTTCGGGCACCGATTCCATGCCCTCCGGCCCTTTGAATTCGCGGATGCCGAAGCCGCCGCGTTCGCCACGCAGCATGACCGTCTCATAGTTACTCGCAGAGATGCTGGTGAATTCCATCAAGACCTGGTTGCCGTATTGCACCTTGAGGTCGAAGCTGACCTCTTCGCGCGTAATCAGGCGCGGCGTCACCGTCAGCGTGAACGGCTTCTCGTTCATCGGCTGGGTGTCGGTGAACGGCTCGCCCTCGCGCAAGCCGACCGAGGGGCGCAGGTGGCGCAGCTTCATTTCCTCCGCGCCAAAGGTGCGCGTGATGTACTCGATCTCTTCTTCGGAAGTCGAAACGGTTTGTTTGAGCTTGGTCACCAGGCCGAATTTCTTTGATTTCAAATCATCGAATTGATAAACGGCGATGGTCACGCCGACGCCGTAGTCAGACTTTTTGAGCAACTGCGCCTGTGCAGCAGTAGGCAGTAGGCAGTAGGCAGTAGGCAGTAGACAGCCTAACGCCAAACGCAAAAAGGCATCCCCCCGTCGCCCCGTCGCCCCGTCACCCTGTCGTTTCATCTGAATCATCTCGCTTCTCCTCCAACAACAACTGATAAGCTTCATTCTTTGAAATCCCGCGCAATCGCGCCGCTTGCTTCAACGCCTCGTTGCGGCCCAGTTCCAGTTCACGCATCAACTGTTCGACCTGTTCCGTGATCGAACCGGACGCGCCCAGGGCCGCATTATCGGCACGCCATCCCGCGATGACAAGCACCAGTTCGCCGCGCGGCTCTTGCGCGGCGAAGCGTTCAACCAATTCCTGCAACGTCCCACGCGCGAACTCTTCGTGCAACTTGGTCAACTCGCGCGCGACGACCGCCTGCCGGTCGCCCAAAATTTCCAACGCATCGGCCAAAGTTTCGCGCAACCGGTGCGGCGCTTCGTAAAGAACGAGCGTGGCGCGTTGGGTTTGCAACTCTTCCAACCGCACCCGCCGCGCCTGCTGTTTGGGCGGCAAGAAACCCGCAAACAAAAACGCATCCGTCGGCAAACCCGCAGCGATCAACGCCGTGATCAACGCCGCCGGCCCCGGAATCGGCACGACCGCGATGCCTTGTTCGATGGCCGCCGTCACGATGCGGTAGGCCGGATCGGAAATGCCCGGCGTCCCGGCGTCGCTCACCAACGCGATACTCTCGCCTTTCGCCATGCGCGCGGCCAATTCGAGCGCGCGCTCACGTTCATTGTGTTCGTGGTAACTGACCAGCGGTTTGCTGATGCCGAAGTGTTGCAACATCCGCCCGGTGTGGCGCGTGTCTTCGCAAGCGATAACATCAACCTCACGCAAGATACGCAGGGCGCGCAGCGTGATGTCTTCGAGGTTTCCTATCGGAGTTGCAACCAGATAGAGCGGCATAATTTTGAAAGGATGCGGGGTGAAGGATGAAGGATGAAGGATGAAATTCATCTGCTGTTTCATCCCTCATCCTTCATCCTTCATCCTTTATTTTGAAATGCCATCACTCAGATTCGGATCCTTCCACACCCAAATCCCGCCTTTAATGCCATACGTATTGGAAACGATCTCAATATCGCGCGGCAACTTGAACGACAGGTTTCCAGCGTTGCCGCCGCCCAAATACAGCCGGTCGAAATTGGTCAGCGTGCGAAAGTGATCAATCGCCATTTGCACGCGTTTGTTCCAACGCCGTTTGCCGACTTCCTTCAACGCGTGGATGCCGAGTTGCTGTTCATACGTCTCGCCTTTACGAAACGGGATGTGCGCCAATTCCAAATGCGGGGCCAGCCGTCCGTCTTCAAACAGCGCCGAACCGAGGCCCGTGCCGAGCGTGAGCACCAACTCTACGCCCTGACCTTTGATCGCGCCGAGGCCCTGCATATCGGCGTCGTTGATGACGATGACCGGTTTGAGAGTCAGCTTTTTCAACGCCGTTTGCAGATCAAAACCTTTCCAGCCCTGCGGATCGAGGTTGACGCCGGAGTGCGTGCGTCCGTGCCGTACCACGCCGGGAAAGCCGACCGAGACGCGCTCAAACGGCGGCAATTGCGCGGTCAGTTCTTTGAATTTCTCCAGCAAGACGCGCGGCGGGCAGGGTTGCGGCGTATCCACGCGCACACGCGCCGTCAGCATCTCGCCATTTTCATCGAGGATCGAAGCCTTCAAGCCCGAACCGCCGATGTCAAAGGCGAGCGTCTTGAGCCCTTTGTAATCCAGCGGCGTGGGCGGCGCAGTGCTGCTTGGTGCGGCAGGTTTATTCTTTAGGCGTGCTTTCTTGGCAGCCTTCTTGGCAGACGTCTTCGGTGACTGCTTGGGCGCGGCCTTGCGGGCGGGCTTAGTCTTCTTCTGTTTCGTCGTAGGCATTCAACTCTCCGGAATTTAGATTGCTTTGTGTTGGCGCTGCTTTGCGTTTGTGCGTAAAATCGCGGCGCTCGGAATATAACTGAATCACCCCCAATTGCGAAGATGATTGCGAAGAGGAACAGGATTATGCAAAACGTTCACTGGAATATTCGCTGGGCGCTGCTCGCGCTTTCACTCTGCGGCCTGACCGCCGCAGCCAAACCGCTCGATCCGTTGAAGCCTGGCCCGTATCCGGTTGGCGTGACAACCACGGTTTTCGTAGACCACAAACGCACGGACGCCTCCACCAAAGAGCCGCGCACCCTCGTCACCGAAATCTGGTATCCGGCGGCGGATGACGCGCGCGGCTTGCCAAAAAACAAACTCTCGAACTTCTTCCCCGGCGGCATCACGCCGCAACTCGACAGTTTCATGAAGCTGGCCTTCAAAAAGCCGTTGGCCGAGCTTGACCAACAGTATTTCAACGACGCCGTGCGCGATGCCCGCGTGCGTGAAGGCCAATTCCCGGTCATCGTCTTTTCGCACGGCAATCGCGGAATGCGGATGCAAAACACCTTCTGGTGCGATTACCTCGCCTCACACGGCTACGTCGTCGTTTCCGCTGATCACACTGGCAACGCCCTCGTCACGCTGCTCAACGGCAAGCCGATCCTCTATCAAAACAATGGCCGCGAACAGTCGTGGATTGATCGTCCCAAAGACGTGAGCTTCCTGCTCGATCAAATCACGCTTTGGCAGAACGGCGCGGACAGCCGCTTCGCTGGCAAGCTCGATTTGAGCAAACCCGTCGCCGCCGGCATGTCCTTCGGTTCGATGACCGCCATTCGCGTCGCCGATGTTGACGCGCGTTTCAAAGCCGTGCTCGCCATGTCCGGCGCGCCCGAAGATCACACCAACCTGACCGTGCCTTCGCTGTACCTGCTCGGCAGCGAAGACACCACGATCAAAGAAGCAGGCAACAAACTTGTGCGTGACAACTACGCCAAACACACCGGCCCGGCATTTCTGTTGGAACTGAAAGATGGCGGCCATTATTCGTTTACCGATGTGTTCAAGCTGGACAAGAATTTCGGCGACGGCATCGGCAAGGGCAAGCGGCGCGCGACTGGTGAAGAGTTTGAATTCACTTCGATGGAAACAACCTACGCGGTGATCAATGCGTACAGCATCGCCTTCCTGGGCTGTTACGTGCGCGGCGAACAGGAGTATTTGCCCTTCCTGCAACAGAATCATTGGCCACGTGAATTGATTTGGAAAGTAAGCGGCGTGGGCACAGCGCAAACGATGCGCGCGAATTGAGCGCACCAACCAACGAGGAGTTTTATGTCTGTCTCGAATTACAAACAGCAACTACGCAACGAAATCAATCAAACGCCCAGTGAATATCTGCCGAACCTGTTGCAGATCGTGCGCGTTTACCGCGAAAGCGTCACGCTCAACCCGGCGGTTGAAAGCTTCCGGCAAGGCATGAAAGAGGCGCTCAGAGGCGAGACAGAGCCGATTGAAAAGCTCTGGGAGAGCATTGACGCAGAGTGACTGAACAACTAATCAAAGTAGATACCACCCCAACGTTCAGGCGCAATCTGCGCACCCTGGCGAAGAAGTACCGGCACGTCCGCTCTGATGTCAGACCGTTGATTGAGCAGTTGCAGGCGGGTGAAACTCCCGGTGATCAAGTGCCGGGCATAACACTTACGGTCTACAAAGTTCGCGTGCGCAACAGCGATCTGCAGAGAGGCAAAAGTGGTGGCTATCGAGTGATCTACTACTTGAAAACTGACGCGCAAATTACGCTGGTGACGATCTATTCCAAGACGGAACAGTCAGACGTTACAGTTAAAGATGTCCGCGACTTCCTGGATGAATACTTTGAAGGCGGCGCGGCTGAGCTTGATTTATAAGCCACACCGACAACCGGTTCACCATACTACGAGGGACAACGATGGATAGAAAATTGCTCTTCGCTGGCTTGCTCTTCTGCGCACTGGCACAAGCACCCGTTTTGCCCTCGCGCCATTTGCACGCCCAACAAGCCAAACCAACGCCTGCGCCCGCTGCCTCCACCGACTTCGCCCGCCTGATCGAACGCCTCTCCGAACCCGGCGGCTATTTCGACACCGACAACCTGATCTCCAACGAAGCCTCGTTTCAGCACGTGATGGGCGCGCTGCGCAAACGCAACGTCACGGGCGGCGCCTACATTGGCGTAGGCCCCGACACCGGCTTCACCTACATCGCGCAGATTCGCCCGAAGCTGGCCTTGATGATTGATATTCGACGCGACAATCTGTTGCAGCATCTCTGGTTCAAAGCGTTGTTCGGGATGTCGCGCAACCGGCTGGAATACCTCTGTCAAATCTTCGGCAAACCCGTGCCCGCGGATGTCAAAGCCTGGGACGCGAAGAGCATCGCGCAACTGCTCGACTACCTCGACAAGACGCCGAAGAAGACTGAGCTGTTTGAGCAGACGCGCAACGAGATTCAAACCCGCGTCAAAGCCTTTGGCCTGCCGCTCAAGGCCGATGAACTCGATAACATCAAACACATCCACCAAGCCTTCTTCGACGCCGGACTGGAACTGCGCTTCACCAGCAAGGGGCGCGGCTCGCGTTCGTACTATCCCGACTACCGTGCGCTGCTGCTCGAAAAAGACCTGACCGGCAAGCAGTGCAACTACCTCGTCAACGAAGCCGACTTCCAGTACGTCAAAGCGCTCGAAGACAAAGACCTGATCATCCCCGTCGTCGGCGACCTCGCGGGCAAATCCGCGCTCGCCAACATCGGCAAGTACCTCAACGAACGCGGCGAAAAGGTCTCGGCCTTTTACACCTCGAACGTCGAGTTTTACTTGATGCTTGGTTACGGCAACGACTTCGGCCAGTTCGCCGAAAACGTGCGGCAGTTACCGCGCGCCGAGAACTCCGTGTTTATCCGCAGTTACTTCAACGGCTCGCTGGGGAACGAACATCCGCAAACGGTGAACGGGTATTACAGCACGCAGTTGCTGCAAACGATGGATAGTTTCGTCAAAGAGTTTGCGAGTGGCGGGTATCAGTCGTATGGGGATCTGATTGGCAAGCATTTGCTGGAATTGAAATAAGTCTTCAGGCCAAAGCTGAGAAAATCAAAAGGCAAAAGGCAAATATCAAAAGGCAAAAGTGTGGAACTTGTTTTCTCTCAAATTGAAAAGACTAGGTACCGACCTTTTGCCTTTTGATATTTGCCTTTTGCCTTTTGCCTTATTTGGATTTCCTGTTTTATGAACATTCAAAAGAAACGCATCTACGACGTCTGCATCATCGGCTCCGGCGCCGCCGGCGGTTTCGCCGCCAAAGAACTGACCGCCGCCGGGGCCGACACCATCCTGCTCGAAGCCGGCAACAAGGGCCGCCTGGAAGACCTCTACATCCACGACGCGCCGTATGAATTGCCCAAGCGCGGCTTCGGCCTCTTCAAACAGGCGACGCTTTATCCCGACAACATTCGCAACGCCATCGAATTTCGCGGCGAGCGCGTCGGCATTGATCGCATCCGCACGCTGGGCGGGCGCACCTTTCATTGGAACGCCGCCAGCTTTCGCTTCTCCGCCGACGACTTCCGCGAACGCTCGCTGTTTGGGATCGAAGAGGATTGGCCGCTGACGTATGAAGAACTCGCGCCGTTTTATGCTTACGTCGAACGCGAGATGCACGTCTTCGGCACGCGCGAGAACCTGCCGCACCTGCCCGATGGCAATTTCGTAGCCGAGTCGCCCGCCCTGCGCTGCTCCGAACGCATCGCCCAGGCGCGGCTCGCCAAACGCGGCATCCAGTTGATCCCGACGCGCAAGGCGGTCTTGCTGAAAGGTAAAGCCGGTCTTCATCAACCAAGCAGGGGCGCCTGTCATTATTGCGGTCATTGCATGGATGTCTGCGACGCGCGCGCCGTCTGGTCGAGCGATGTGACCGTGATCCCTGAAGCGTTGGCGACGGGTAAACTGACGCTGCGCATGAACGCGTTGGCGCGGCAGGTATTGGTCAACAAAGACGGCCTCGCCAGCGGCGTCTCGATCATTGACCGCGTGACGGGCGGGGAAGAAGAGATTCACGCGCGCGTGATCGTGCTGGCCTGCGCCTCGATTGAATCGGCGCGGCTGCTGCTCAATTCCAAATCGGACAAGTTCCCCAACGGCCTGGCGAATAACAACGATGTGGTGGGCCGCTACCTGACCGGCCACATCAACTACGCGACGACGGGGTATGTGAAAGAGTTGCTGGGCAAAGACACCTTCACCGGCGACGGCGCGACCGATCACGCTTATATCCCGCGCTTCAATCATCTGCCCTCTTGGCGTGGAAGCGGGAAGAAAAACTATGTTGGCGGCTGGGGCATGCAGCTCAACTATCACCATTGGGATTCGGTACCGCACGCCAGGGCGGTCGCGGGCTTCGGCGCTGGTTACAAACAGCGTGTGCGTGAATTGCAACCGGCGATGTTTCACGTCGGCGCGTGGGGCAAGGTCGAAGCGCGCGCCCGCAACCGCGTCACCGTTGATCCGGCCAAGACAGATAAGCACGGCATCCCGATTCCGATCATTGATTTTCAGTGGAGCGAGAACGATCTGGCTTTGTTCAAAGAGATGACCGATTCGATTTTTGAAGTCTTTGAGGCTTGCGATACCGACATGATTTTGCAAAGCGAGGTAAAGCCCGGCGGCTTTGCCAGCCACGAAACCGGCACAGTCAGGATGGGCAAAGACCCCAAGACATCGGCGCTAAACAGCTATTGCCAGGCGCACGAGGTCAAGAATCTTTTCGTGGTGGATGGCGGCAGCTTCACCACGTTTTCGGAAAAGAATCCGACGCTGACGATTGCTGCGCTGTCGGTGCGGGCTTCGCGTTACATCGCCGAACAACGGAAGAAACGAAACCTTTAATTGGCGCGACGGTAAATTTTGTGGGTAACAGGCTGACGCTCATTCCATTGCCCCCATTCCCCTGCCACTGGCAAAGGAATGGCTTCCACTTTGTACTCCCTGAAATCCTGGTAGCACCTGGTAATCCGGCAGATCAAGCCAGAATCGGAATCATCGCCGTCTGAATTGGCTGTCCCGCAATCTCCACCGTACCCTCGCCCACATACACGTCAATCTCTGAGCGCAAGCCGAAATCGCCCGGCAAATAAATGCCCGGCTCAATCGAAAAGCAAGTGCGCGGCATAATCACGCGGCTGTCGGGAGTTTCGAGGTTGTCAATGTTCGCGCCGTTGCCGTGGACTTCTTCGCCGATGGAATGACCGGTGCGATTGAGGAAGTTGTCGCCGTAACCTGCCTTGACGATCACCGCGCGCGACACGTCATCCACTTCTGCACCGCGAAACTGCGCGCCCGCCGCGACCTTTTCACGAATGAACGCGACGGCGGCATCGCGCGCGCCCGCGACAATGTCAAAAATGCGCGTGTACTTTTCCGGCACTGTCGCATCGGCAAAGCCCGTCCAGCTCAAATCGGCATAGACCGACCCCGGCTGTTTCAGCTTCGCCCAGACATCCAGCAAGACGAAATCGCCCGCGTGAATCGGCGCGTGCCGTTCGGCGTTCGGGCTGTAATGCGGCATGGCAGCGTTGGCGTTGACGGCGACGATGGGCGGCGCGTCGGCGTGCATGTCCTCTTCGGCAAAGCGCCGCCACATGAATTGCTGAATGGCATATTCAGTCAGCGCTTCGCCCGCACGAATGCCGCGCGCGGTTTCGGCGAAGGCTTCGTGAATGATGCGATGCACTTTGACCGCCGCCTCGACGTGCGTGGCGTGCTGGGCGGGCGACCAGACGGCTTCAAAGACTTGCACCAAGTCGGCGCTGGTGACGACTTCGACGCCGAAGCTGCGCACCAGTTCGATGGTGCCCGCGTCCACGCGCGCGATGTAAGGGATCGCGTTGTTCGGCGAATACTGCATGGCAATGCGCTGCGCGCCGCTCAGCGCATCGCCCACCGCCGTCTGCAACGCTTGCCAGCGCAGGTAAATGATCTTGCGGCCCGGCAACGCGTCGAGTTTGTCGGTCTCGATGGCGTGCACGATCTTGACCGGCTCGCCCGTCGCTGGAACGAAATAGAACCAGCGGCGCGTGGCGTGCGCGTTCGGATCGAGTTTCAAGATGCGCCAGGCCAGCGGATCGCTGTGGCGAAAGTCGAAAAATAACCAGCCCGAAAGGCCCGCTTCACGCAAGGCGGTTTGAATCTCGGCAACACGGGTCGCATGGATGGTGGACATAACGAATCAAGGACTCCTTCTGAAAATATGGAGTGCTGCGGCTTGACGCAGCTTTGCGTTCGCGGCGGACGGCTTTGGGTTCTCTTAGGACTTACGCAAAGTGTGGTGCGGGTTCTTTACCCATGTGCGCCAGGTTAAGGTGTAAGTCCTTTGAAATCAGTCGGCTGTTGCCGACGGTTGATAG
>JAYUCP010000402.1:0-10003 GCA_043740245.1 Acidobacteriota bacterium
CCCTCCCTTGTAGTAGCGAATTTATTCGCTGCGTGACAGCGCGAATAAATTCGCTACTACAAGGGAGGGGGCGTCGTCAGCTAGCTATTCTTTAATCGCACGCTCGCCCGTGCGGCCCGTCATGCTCTGACGCAACTGGCCACGCCCATCGCCCAAGGTGCGTTGCGGCCCGGCAACTGGCGTCTCAAATTCATCGGCCAGACCCGCCACACGATTGGGCAGCAGCGTGAAAGCGCCTGTTCGATTCGGCTCGTAGGGCGTGACCAACAAAATGTAATTGCCCGCCGTGGCGAGCCGCCGTTGGATGCGGGAGTTATTGCCGCCGCCATTATTGTCATCACTGGCAATCGGCAAACCGCCTTCGTTCGATTGCAGAATCAGGAACGAGTCGAAGGCAGTCGAATTCAAGCGCACGTCAATGTTGTCATTAGCCGCCGCCGCGAACCAATACGGTTTCAGATAGACACCCGCTGATGTTTGCAAATCAGTCGTGGCAACTGTGCCGTTCACCGTCGCGCCGTAATTTGTTTGCGTGATAACCCCTTCGCGCAAGCGCAAGGTGTAAGTGCCCACACCATCCGGCTGTTCATTTGCACTGGAGGCAAAGATCACATAATCGCCAGGCGTCGGCAGCACAGTCATATAGAGCGCGTTGTTATTGACTATTTGCCCGTTGCCATAACCTCCCGATTGGTCGTCTTCGCCGAATAAAACCAACATGCCGTTATTCACGCGGTACAGGATCACCGCCGGATCGAGTGTCGTCGTGCCGCGCGTGCGCATATCAATCGCCACAGTGGTATTGGCCTGCGTAGTGGTAAAGCGGTAAGCGTCGAAAAAGAACGTCCGTCTCGTGCCGTCATTGAGTTGTTGAATCTGGTCATTCGCTGTCAACTCGCCGTCAATCGCCGCAGTAGACGTGATCGGAGTGACGCGCACATCCGGCAATCCCCCGCCCATCCTGATGGTGGTTTTGTTCGAGCGTTGCAACGCACTGTCACTGGGAATCACCGCGTTGACCTGAATATCCGACGAACCGAGTCCGGCGGCTTCGGGCGGTAGAAAGGCATTGATTTGATCCAAACCCGCCAACCCGCTAACCGCGCCGACGAAATCCACCTGCAAGGGAACGCCCTGCAAGGTCACCGTGATGTTTGCCCGCCCCACCAGTTTCAACCCGGTGCCGAACAGCACCAGCACGTTGCGGCGTTGCGGGGTGCCGGCATCAACGTCGCGTTCGGTCGGAGGATTGCCGGGGTTGAAAACCGATTGATAAACCACGCCGTCAAAAGTGGTCAGCGCAATCGCCACGCCCTGACCGTTCTGCGCCGCCGAAAAAATGCCCGGCGCGGCCCGTTGCACAGTCACCGTGCCGGTGCGCGTCGAGTTGTCCGAATTCGTCACCGTCACCGGGGCGCTCGCCACATCGGCCAGCCCAGGCGGCACCTGGAAGTTGATCTGTTGCGTGCCCACAAACAGCAACCCGGCGCTCACGCCACTGATGCGCAATTGCACACCGCCCAGCGTTGTCGGCAAGGGCAACGAGGTAGCGCTGAAGCTTTGATTGTTCGTGGTGACAAACTGTCCGAAGGCTGCCGCCAGCGAATCGGGGGCGACGCGGCGATCCGCATTAAAACTGGCGGCGTTGATGACCGCCACTTGCGCCTGTTGCGCCGACACGGCCGCCTTTGGCCCAACCGCAAAGAGAACTGCGCCAGCCGCCACTGCGAGCAGCATCAAAAGTAAAGCCGTCTTCCCAGACAGCCACGGCAAACGAATTAGGTTCGAGTTGATTTTCATTACTGGTCTCCTGTTGACAGTCTGTCGCTGCCACGTTTGGTATCACGCGCGCGGCCCAGCCTTGGCGATAGCAATGATTGCCCCATAAAAGAAAGGAAGAGTTGCAAACACCCGAAGGCCAACTGCTGCGCCCATCGCGCTGGCCGGTCACGCCGACCGGCCTTTTCAATGATGAAAGTTGCTGTATCACAAGGGGGCCATGACGATTCGTCGCCAATCTACGCGGGATTTTCCTTGAGTGTCAAGGCAGGTGCATTACCGGCGGCCTTGTCCCGCGATTTGCCAACGCCAAAACCATGCACTAGCATCGCCACCTACTACTAATAAATGCGCTAACATCAATCTAACAAGCGCGCTTTAGACTAGCCTTGCCGGGAAAAAGTTCATCAATCATTTGCACCTTTCCAAGCGGAGCCATGCGCTCTGTTTGCCCAACGAATCGGCCTACGCGGGCCTAACCCCGCCACGGCATCAACTGAGGAGATAAGGAGTATGTATATGCACAACCGTCATCCCTTCGCCAGCCCGTGGGCCGCGCTTTGCGCCCTGTTGCTGGCGCTCGTTGTTTTCACGCCTGTCCAGGCCCAACAATCCGCTTCGGCCACGCTCGAAGGCGTTGTCACCGACCCGCAAGGCGCGGTCATCCCCAACGCGAAACTGGTCGTCAGGAACACGGCCAACGGACTGACCCGTGAATTGCAAACCGATGGCACGGGCGTCTACCGCTTTGTCGCGTTGCAACCCGGCGCGTATGACTTGACCGTCAGCGCGCCCAGTTTTAGCGAAGCCAAACGCACCGGCCTGGTGCTGACGGTCGGGCAAAAATTGAATCTGGATGTGTCGCTGACCGTGGGCGGCGCCAGTGCCTCGGTCAACGTCACCGCCGAAGCGCCCATCGTCGAAACCACGCGCACCAACGTTTCCGGCTCGGTCGGCGAACAGCAAGTGCGTTCGCTGCCCGTCAATGGCCGCAACTTCCTCGACTTCGCCACGCTGACTCCCGGCGTCGTGAAAGACCCGCGCGCAGGCGACCTGTCGTTTGGCGGACAGAAAGGCACGCTCAACAGCATTCAGATCGACGGCGTAGACAACAACAATATGTTCTTCGGCCAATCGCTCGGACGCACCGGCTCAAACCGCGCGCCCTATCAGTTCAGCCAGGACGCCGTGCAGGAATTCCAAGTCAACACCAACAGCTTTTCGGCTGAATTCGGACGCGCGGCGGGCGGCGTCATCAACGTCATCACCAAATCGGGCGGCAACGATTTTCACGGCACGGGCTTCGAGTTCTTCCGCGACCGCTCGCTCAACGCCAACAGCCTGCGTTACGACGCCGGGCTTGAGACTTTCACCGGCGGCAAACCGGCGCTCATCCCCAATGTTTTCCGCTTCGATACGCCAACGGCCAGCATCGTCGGCAAGCCTGACAAACCGGCTTATCACTGGAATCAGTTCGGCGGCAACCTGGGCGGCCCGATCAAGAAAGACCGCGCGTTCTTCTTCTTCAACTACGACGGGCAGCGCAACACGCAGCCCAACATCGTCAATGCCCTGCCCGTGCCGACCGCCACCGATCCCGCCTCGGTCGCCGGATACAACAAGCTGGTGGCGTTAGCAGGCAATTACATTCGCGGTTTCAACCAGAATGTTTATCTGGCGAAGGTGGATTGGCAGTTCAATGCGGCGAATCGTCTCAGCTTCCGCTACAACCGCCAGAAATTCACCGGCGTCAATCTCGAGAGCAATGGCGCGACCGTCGCGCAAGAGCACAGCGGCAACAGCCTGGTGACGACCGATTCGTTCAGCGCCACGTTGAACACGGCCTTCTCGCCGCGCCTGCTTAACGAATTCCGCACCCAAGTTGCGCGTGACCGCGAGCCGGGTCTCGCCAATTCAGACAACCCCGAAGCGGTCATCAGCAACGGCGGTCAGGCCGCGCTGACCATCGGGCGCAACAATTTCAGCCCGCGCGAAACGACCGAGAAGAAGTATCAGTTCATTGACAACGTCTCTTACATCGCAGGCCAGCACAGCCTGAAAGGCGGCTTTGATCTCAATCTTGAACGCATCAAGAACTTCTTCCCCGGCTTCCAGGGCGCTGGTTACACCTTCACGAGCTACGCCAATTTTGCCAACAACGCTGTGCCGACCTTCACGGGCGTGACAGTCGCCAGCTACACGCAAGCCTTCGCGGGGGATGGCACGTCGGGTTTCACGACCTTCCCCAATTTCAATGAGTACGGCTTCTTCGCCCTGGATGACTGGCGCGCGCACAAGAACCTGTCGCTCAATCTGGGTGTGCGTTACGACGTGCAACAATTGCGGCAGGGGCCGACGCGCAATCCGAGCGCCTCGCTGGCCGGTGCGAACATTGACACTTCGCTCATCAACAACGATCACAACAACGTCGCGCCGCGTTTCGGCTTTGCCTGGAATCCGGCGAAGCACGACAAACTGGTGGTGCGCGGCGGTTACGGCCTTTTCTATGGCCGCACGCCCTCCATCGCGCTCGGCACGGCGCATTCCAACAACGGCCTCAATTCGATCAGCATCACGCTGACCAATCCGACGAACCTGATCTATCCGTTTCGCTTCACGAGCGTTGCCGACATTCAAGCGCGTGGCGGACAGCCGCCCGCCGCGAACCTGTTCGTCTTCGACCGCAATTACCAGCAGCCTTACACGATGCAAGGCAGCTTCGGCGTCGAATACGGCTTGGCGAATGATTACGCGGTCAGCGCGACTTACCTGTCCGTGCAAGGGCGTCACCTGCAACGCACGCGCGACATCAACCTGCTCGCGCCCGTCGCAGCGCCGATTGCTGGCGCTATCGCCGCGACCTTCCTGCGTTATCCGGGCACGACCAGCCCGACGCGGCCCATCGGCAAGACCGGCGATCTGTTTGGCCGCATCGCCGAATTCGAGAGCAACGCCAACTCCGGCTACAACGCGCTCACGCTGCAGGTCAACAAACGCTTTGCCAAGCATTACCAGTACCTCTTCGCCTACACCTTCTCAAAGGTGCTTGACGACGCGCCGGATGCCACTTCGGTGGTGACGGCCAACGCCGGCGACGATGCCAAGCAGGCGCAATACAGCACGCTGCTCACCGACGAACGCGGCCCCGGCAACGCCAACATTCCGCATCGCGTGGTGGTCAGCGGCTTGTGGGATTTGAACTACTTCAAAGGTCTGCACGGCCCGGCCAACGTGGCGTTGAACGGTTGGGAAGTGAGCGGCATCCTGCAAGCGTTCAGCAACCTGCCCTTCTCGGCGCGGCTGGCGGCCAACGTTGACCTGACCAACGACGGCAACCGCAATTCGGATCGCGCGCCGGGCTTCGGACGCAATTCGTTTTATCAGGGCCACACTGTGACCTTCGATTTCCGCACGACGAAGAACTTCCAATTTACCGAGAAACTCAAGCTGCAATTCATCGCCGAGTTTTTCAATCTCTTCAACCGCATCAACATCCCCGGCACGCTGGTCAACGGCCAGTTGTACAACGTCGCCGGTGTGAACACCGCAGCGGTGGCGTTGACGAAGCGTACCGACTTCGGCAACCCGCGCGGCGCGGGCGAACCGCGCATCGGGCAGTTGGCGTTGAAGCTGGTTTTCTAAACGTTCACCGGCCGTCGCTGAAAAACGAAAGGGTAGCTGGACAATATGCCCGGCTACCCTTTTTGGTAGTGGCTAAATCGAGTGGGACGGCGTGTCAGTAGCCCGCGCGTAAGCAAGGGCTGACTTCCGCCAATCAAGCCCTTGCTTACGCGCGGGCTACTGACACGTCCAACCTGACATAACCACTACCCCCTTTTTTACTTAGCACAGCAAGAAAGCTATGAAGCAAATACCTCAACGGTTGCTGTTGTGCGCAACACTCACACTCTGTTCCATCACCCTCTTCGGCGTGGCCGGGCGGCAAGCCCCGGAGCGCGTGGTCAGCGCGCGTTTCAAGCAACTGACCCGCACCTCGCAATGGCGCTTGGTATCTTCCCTGGCGCTCGACTTCAATACGCATCATCCGCAAGGACTCGTCAAAATCGGCGCGGACTTTTATGTCTCCTCCGTCGAAGTCACTCAACCCGCCAAACGTTTTGCACAACCACAGGATGGCTATGACCGCGACACCGGCGCGGGCGCCGGCCACCTCTTCAAATTCGACCAGCAAGGCAAGCTCCTCGCTGATCTGACGTTGGGCGAAGGCACGCTCTATCATCCCGGTGGCATTGATTTCGACGGGAGTTTTATTTGGGTGCCCGTAGCCGAATACCGGCCCAACAGCCGCTCCATCATCTATCGCGTTGATCCCGCCACGCTCAAAGCGACCGAAGTCTTCCGCTATCCCGACCACCTCGGCGGCCTCGTGCACGACAGCGCCAGCCACACGCTGCACGGTGTCAGTTGGGGCTCGCGCTTCTTTTACCGCTGGACGCTCAACGCGCAAGGCCACGTCACGAATGCCGGAACGCCGCCCGCCAAGCTGCGGCAAGCCAATCCCTCTTTTTATATTGATTATCAGGACTGCAAATCCCTGGGGCGGAGTGAAATGCTGTGCGCCGGACTGAGTAACTATCAGCAAGGTAAAGCAGGCGCACGCTTCAGCCTGGGCGGGTTGGAGTTGGTTGATCTGGCCGCCCATCAACCGCTTCATCAAATCCCGTTTGAGCAATGGACGGATGCCGGTCTGCCGATGACGCAAAACCCCTTCTGGATCGAACCGACGGAGCGCGGGTTGCGCGCTTACTTCTTACCCGAAGATCAAACATCCACGCTCTATGTGTTTGAAGTGAACCCGCAGTAAGCCTCTGCGCTGATCCAGGCGCCGTCACTCATCCGGCAGCTTCCCCGCGCACACCTAATTCCCCTCTTGTATCACATCTGTCGTGTCAGCTTCGGCGGCGATGATTGTGCCCAACGCGGAGATCAACGGCGGTAGATCCGTGACGATAATTTGCCACAGGATATTGAAGTCAACCGAGTCGTAGCCGTGAATCAGCCGGTTGCGCAGGCTGATGATTTGCGGCCAGGGAATTTCAGGATGGTTCGCGCACAACTCTTGCGGCACGCGGCCAGCCGCTTCACCAACGATTTCCAACAGCCGCACCAACGCCAGATTCAGTAGCCGGTCAGCATCCAGGTCGGCGCGGTTTTTGCCCGTCGCAAGCGCGACGGCTTCGCGGGCGTGATCCAGCATGTGACGCAACGCCGTGGTGCGGCTACGTTCGCTCATACTGCACCTCCGCCTGTGCTTCTACCTCTTGGCGAAAGTGAGGGCTGAGAAATTGCGGCGTATTCAGATCAGCCTTGCGTCCTAAAATTTCCGAGAGTTCCGTTTCCATACCGAAGAAAGCCAAGCCGGGCGCATGCTCCGGCTCAAACTCGACCAGCACGTCCACGTCGCTATCGGGGCGAAAGTCGTTGCGTAACACTGAGCCGAAGAAAGCCAGCTTGCGCACGTTGTGTTTACGGCAAAACTCGACGATGCGGGCGCGATCAATTTGCAATGGCAACATTCTGGAATCCTCCTCGCGGGCATTCTACTACAGCTTGCCGCGATGTTCGGCTGGCTTGCCGTCACTCTTCCAACAGCTTCCCCGCGCACAGCTTGCGGCCCGCGTGAGCGACGTGCCAGCAGCAGATTGTCTGTTATACTCGCCACCATTGAAGCATTTCATTCTTGAATTCTTGAAAGGAAACAAACTATGACGAATGTTGCTGTCGTACCGCAATTCACTGTGGCGACCGCACCAGCCGCCGTCGCGCACGTCAACCGCTGGTTACATCAACAAGTCGGAACCGCGCTGCATGCCGCCAGCGCGACCTTCGATCCCATTACGTTCTACTGGCACATAACGATCGAACTCGCATATGGCGCAACCGGCCCGCTGGGCCAGGTTGGCGATGTTTATTTGCACGCCGCGACAGGCCAATTCGCCGGTCATCCTGAAGCCGAACTATTTCAACAACGCGCTGAGGCTTTGGCCGCTGCTCACGAAAGCTAAAACCAACGCCCCCATGTCCAAACCCAGCCAAACCATCTACGCATTCGTTGACGAAACCGGTCAGGACACCAAAGGCGAGATGTTTATCGTGTCCGTAGTCGTCACGGACGATGAGTATGACCGCATCAACGAAGCTTTGATCGAGATTGAGCAGCGCAGCAACAAGCGGCTCGACAAATGGCGCAAGGCGCGCTTCAAAGCCCGGCTCGCCTACTTGGAAGCGGTCATCGCCAGCCCTTTGCTGACCGGAACGATCTTCTTTTCGCATTACACCGCGAGCTTGGCTTACTTTGAATTGACGGTCGAAACTACGGCGCGCGCGATCCAACACAAGGCGGCAGCCACACAACCCGTGACCATCGTCGTGGATGGTCTTTCCGGCCAAAGCATTGACCGTTTCAAAAAGAGCTTGCGCAAACTACATGTCAACGCGCGCAAAGTCCGTGGCGTGCGCGACGAATCCGAGCCGCTCATCCGGCTGGCGGACGCGATCGCCGGTTTGGTGCGCGACTTCATCGAAGGCCAGCCTTACGCCGTAGAGTGGTATGAAAAGGCCATCGCAAGTGGCGTGCTGCGCGAGCTATAAAGCAAAAGCTCGCGGTTGGCGCGAGCTTTTGAAGGATTGGAGCAGCCTACATCTTGATTGCTCAAGATAACCCGCCATCCGGTCGGTATTCGGCTGCTGCTTCCATGCGCAGCCTAAGCGCGTGCCATGGCCTTGTCAACCGCCATTTTCTTTTCGCTTCACTCTTCCAGCAGCTCCCCGCGCACACCTGCTGCCCGCGCGAGCGACGCGTCAAGCGTCAAGCCGAAGCCTCAAGAATTTCAATCCCCACGAGCGTCTTTTCGTGATAGTCGTAAATCACGCCTTTGGCTGTGTCGCTTTTGCTGCGCGTCGCTTTTAAGTCATCGTGAAAACGCAAATAGAGCGTGTCCACTGCCGCATCGTATTCGGCGCGAAAGGGCAGGTTCGGGATTTTTACCCGGTTGACGGCGCTCAGCATCAATTGGTTCGGATTCACTTTCAGGGTTGGTCGGCTCGCCATCGTGCTAAACCTTTGTGAGATTCGCTTTCAATTGTGTGGGCAACTGTTGGCGGAGCAACTGACTGGCAAGCCGGCTGAGCTTGACGCCGCTCTGCCGTGCCTGAGTACGGAGCGCCTGCACTACGTCGGCTTCAATCTCGATTTCGTAGTGACGGCCTCGTAACTCGCTCACTACTTTGACAGTCCGAAAAGCGTCCGGGTAATCCGTCGTGTCGTGCGTGTCCCAGAATTCGGCGGCCTCTTCATAGCTGGCGAATTCTTCCGGGATCGGATCAATCTGCTTCTTTTTGTTCATGGTAGTACCTGCGTTCAGTCAGCGTCATCTCGCGGGCTGAAATTGGCAAAGCCGTTGCCCGGCGTTTGCGGATGTAAAAGACCAGCAAATATCGGCCTGCCGCTGTTTGCCCATATGCGGTGTACAAGTTCTCGCCCTTGACCCGCCCCTTTTCGGCCAAACGAACGTGCGGTTTTCCGAACAAGACTTCCTCGACTTCATCCGTCGAGACGCCATGTTTATCGGCCAGCTTTTCAACGAATTGTTCTTTCCAGATGACATCGTAGAGTTGCATCGGCAGTCACCTTTTACACCAGCTTCCTTACGTGGGAAAGCTTAGCGCGGCGGCATTCTACTACAGCTTGCCGCGCTGTTCGGCTTGCTTGCCCTCACTCTTCCAGCAGCTTCCCCGCGAACACCTTCTGCCCGCCCAGCGACGTGTGGCACGCATAGCCCGCGAGCGCCAGCACGGCGAGCAGCGCCGCGAGCGCATAGCCCCCGTACCAGGCGGAAAAGCTGGTCGTGATCGGGACGCTAAAAATAAGACCATTAACAAAAATGCCGGTAGCGAGCGTCGCGAGGCCGAAGCGGAGCAAGGCGATGACTTGCAGCGCAAAAAATAAACAAGCAAATGGCGCGGCAATCATCGGATTACTACTGCCCAAGAGGCCCAGCACCACCAAGATCAAGATATATATTCCGGCGGCCAACCATTGCCGGCGCGTGAGGGCGCGCAGCAGAAAGAGCAGGAAAAAGTTGGACAGCGCAATGAAAAGCGCCACACTTATTCCATTCAAGAATCCTTGGGCGATGAGGTAGCGCGTGCCGAGCCAAGCGTCCAAGCCCGTCCTCCCAACGACCAATCCCGCACGCGGAAC
>JAYUCP010000403.1:0-1648 GCA_043740245.1 Acidobacteriota bacterium
CGCTGCTGGCGAGGATGCGCGCGCCGCCGCTGACGAAATCCGCGCTCTCGATGGCCGCCGCGTGACGCAAGCTGAACGCCTCGCGCTGGTTCAGCCGCCCAAGGTAATGCCACTCGAAGCCGCGCAAATCCTCGGCGCCGGGCTGGGGCAGGCAGGCGTCCAGCGCCGCCTGGTAATTGTCGCGCCGCCCCGTCTCCCAGGCAGCTTCTGCCCGGCGGATCGTCGCCGCGTAAAACAGGCGGCGCTGTTGCCGCGCGCGTTCAGGCCCCGTCACCGCTTGCCACAGCAACACGCCGAGCGCGGCTAGCAACGCCAGCAACAAGGCGCCCGCCGCCGCTTTGCGCCGCCGGATCAACTTCCCCGCGCGATAGCCGAGCGTCGGGGGGCGCGCAATGACCGGTTTGCCTGCCAGATGACGCGCGAGGTCGGCGCTCAATTGCTCGACCGCCGGATAACGCTGCTCCGCTTCTTTCGCCAAGGCCTTCAGCACGATGTTGTCGAGATCGCCGCGCAAGCGCCGCTGTAATCGCTCGGCGCTGCTTTCACCAAACACTTGCGGCGCGTCCACCGCTTGTGTGACACGCAGGCTCGGCTTCTCCGCTTCGGCCTCGCACAGCACACGCGCGGCATCGTGCGGCAAGAGATTTTCAACGTCGTGAGGCCGCGCGCCCGTCAGCAATTCGTAGAGCAGCACGCCGAGGCTGTAAACATCGCTGGCCGTCGTGATCGCTTCGTTGCGCAATTGTTCGGGGCTGGCGTAGGCGGGCGTCAGCCAACTGAGCCGCGATTGCGTCAGCGCAACCTGTTCACCACGCTCAGGCGGGCTGAGAATTTTGGCGATGCCGAAATCGAGCAACTTGACCGTGCCGTCCGCAGTGACGAGGATGTTGCTCGGTTTCAGGTCGCGATGAATGATCAGGTTGCGATGCGCGTAGGCGACGGCGGCGCAGACGGTGCGGAAGAGTTGCAAGCGCGCCGTGAGCGAAAGCTGCTGCTGGCGGCAATACTCGGTGATGGGCAGGCCCGCGATGTATTCCATCACCAGATAGGGCCAGCCTTCTTCCGTGGTGCCGCCATCGAGCAGACGGGCGATGTTGGGGTGATCGAGACTGGCGAGAATCTGGCGCTCCTGTTTGAAGCGCTGGATGACTTCGGCGTGGCGGAGGCCCGGCCCGACGAGCTTGATGGCGACTTCCTGTTGGTATGCGTCATCGGCGCGCACGGCCAGGAAAACCGTACTCATGCCGCCTTGCCCCAGTTCGCGGACGATTTGGTAAGGGCCGAGACGGCGGCCCACGGCGGCGGCCAGACTGGCTGGATCAAGCGCGGGCGCAGTTTCCAAAAATGCGCCGGCCCGACTGCTCGCGCTGAGCAAGCGTTCGACCTGGGCGCGCAACTCCGCGTCGTCCGCGCAAGCCTCGGTGAGCACTGCCGCGCGCTGCTCCGGCGCCCCGTCAATGACGGCTTCGTAAATGCGCCGCACTTCTTGCCATTGTTCCGGTGTCATTTCGTTAACCGCCTGGAGTTCAAGTGCATGGCATGGAGTTCAGGCTTTAGCCTGAATCCACGGCTAACGTTCTTTGAAAAGAGTAACAGGTGAGTCCAAAGCCGCATAGAATAAGGGTGTAACGCACTTACTCATGTTGCG
>JAYUCP010000404.1:0-9982 GCA_043740245.1 Acidobacteriota bacterium
GGACATCATCAAGATGTACAGCGGCGCGGACGGGCGCTTTATCAATTTTGCGCTTGATGACGGCGCGCGCGGGCTGGTGATCGAAGGGTTGGGGCGCGGTAATGTGACGGTGGCGGCAATGGACGCCATCGCGCGCGCGGTGGGGCAGGGGATGCCGGTGGTGATTACGTCGCGTTGTCCGCGCGGGCGCGTGTTGGACACGTATGCTTACGAAGGCGGCGGGCGGCAATTGACGCGGCTGGGCGTGATTTTGGGCGGCTTGCTGCCGAGCCACAAGGCGCGCATCAAGCTGATGCTGGCGTTGGGTGCGGGATATGAATTGCAAAAAATCAGCGCGCTCTTCGCAGCAGAAGGTAGATAATGCTGAGGCAAGTCGAGAGAGGACGTACTGATGAACACTGAAAAACTGAACGAACTGATCCTGTTTATCGCCAATCATCCGAACGTAACAGACTTGGGGCTGACCAAGCTTTACAAGCTAATCTACTTCGCAGATGTCGAATGCTTGCGCGTGCTGGGGCAAACGGCGACTGGTTCCGAATACATCAAGTACGAACATGGGCCGGTGCCCAGCCGTGGCGAAAAGCAATTGAAGCTGTTGCGCAAGGCTGGCGCGGTCGTGACGGTTAAAGAACCTTATGGCGCCTACTTTATCGAACGCGTCATTGCGAAAGAGGGCGGCGCGCCAAACGTTTTCACGGTGGATGAATTGCAGTTGCTTGACCGTATTTGCCAACGTTATGGCAATCAGACTGCCGGTTATCTGTCGGAATTAAGTCACCTGGAACCGGCTTGGCATTACGCGCAACTGCGCGCCAAACTTGCGCCGGAGTTGATGTCCTACGGCTATGAAGAGACGCTGGAGGGCTTGTAGGTGGATGTGCGGTTCCATTGCGCGGCCAAGGTGCGCAAGCAAGGCAAGAAATCCAAACATCGGGTGCTCGATTGTTGCGGCACGGTGCAGCAGGTTTTGCGGCTCAATCCCGAATATGGCGTGGAGGTAAGCGGCTTTGCGCCGCTGCGCAAAATGCGGGTGGCCGTGCCAGCGTTGAAACTGGGCAAGAGTGGCGGCTATCGGACAATCTATCGTGTGCAGTTGATAGATGAGATCAAGTATGTGGTCTTTCTCCAACTTTATTTCAAAGGCGATGTCGAAGACTTGAGCGCCGCCGAGTATCGCGCCACGCTGCTTGAGTCAGAGCGGATTCTTGCCAATGTGTTGGACTTTAATTGGGAATGAACCTCAGCTTAGCCAGCTTTCCCGCTATCGTCCCCAACTACACCAACTGACGGCGAATCGCGTAATGCGTCAACTCGGCATTGGACTTCATCTGCATTTTGTCGAGGATGCGGGCGCGGTGTGTGCTGACGGTTTTGACGCTCAGGTTGAGTTCGCCCGCGATGTCGCCGACAGTCTTGCCCGAAGCGATCAGGCAGAGAATTTGGTATTCGCGGTCAGACAGCAATTCATGGGGCGCTTTGTCGGACTTGGTATTAACGGCGAGCGCCAAGTGTTCGGCCACGCTGGGGCTGATGTACTTGCCGCCCGCCAGGACTTTGCGGATGGCGTTCAGCAGTTCATCGGGCGCGCTGTCTTTGCTGAGGTACCCGGCGGCGCCGGCTTTGAGGGCGCGCACGGCGTACTGGTCTTCCGGATACATGCTCAGAATCAGCACGGGCAATTTGGGGAACTCGCGTTTGAGGTCTTTGAGCGTTTCGAGGCCGCCGCGTCCGGGCATGTGAATGTCGAGGACGACCAGTTCCCAAGGTTGCTGGCGCGCCAGCGTCAGCAATTCCTGGCTGGTGGTGGCTTCGCCCACGACGGCCAAATCGGGAGCGGTGGTGACGATTTGTTTCAGGCCGCGACGCACAATGGCGTGGTCGTCGGCGATCAGGATGCGGATCATGCGTGTTCTCCATTGGTTGAGGTGGGGATTTTTGGCGTGGGTTCGAGATGAGTGGTGAGTGGGATTTGTACGGTGATCGTAGTGCCTGCGCCGGGGCTGCCTGCAATGCTGAACGTACCACCCAGCAAGAGCGCGCGTTCGCGCATGCCGACCAGCCCAAGCGAGCGGTTATGTTCGATCTCGTTGGCGGTTATCCCTTTGCCGTTATCGTGGATTTGCAGGCATAAGGAGTTGTTTTCATAGCTTAACCGCGCGTTGATCTGGCTGGCTTCAGCATGGCGCGCGACGTTGGTTAGCGTTTCCTGGAAGATGCGGAAAAGTGCGGTGGCTTGGGCGGGTTCCAGCGGCAACTCTTCGGGTAATTCCTCAAAGCCGCAAGCGATGCCGGTGCGTGCGGTGAAATCGCGGGCCTGCCATTCGAGCGCGGCGGCCAGGCCGAAGTCGTCCAGCACGCCCGGGCGCAACGAAGTGGCTAATTGCCGCACGCCCTGCACGGTGTTTCCGATCAAACCGTAAATCGAAGTAAGGCGTTCGCGCGCCGGCTCAGCCTCGGGTGGCAGCAATTGTTCCAGCCACTTCAAATCCATCTTGATGCCGGTCAGGGCTTGGCCGAGTTCGTCGTGAATCTCGCGGGCGATGGCAGTGCGCTCTTCTTCGCGGATCGTTTGCAAACGTCCGGCCAGGTTGCGTAATTGCGCCTGTGAGGTTTGCAATTCCACTTCGACGCGTTTGCGTTCGGTGATGTCTCTGCTCACAGATAGCACAAAGGTTTCAGCGCCGAGTTTGATCAGTTTGGCAGTGGTTAGAAACGTGCGAGTCTGGCCCTTCGCAGTTCGCCCATTTGCTTCATAATCAACCACCGACCCGGTTGAGCGCACCTGCTTGAAAACATAATTGCGCTGCGCTTCGTCTACCCAAATGCTGAGGTTTTGATATTGCTGACCGAGCGCCGCTGCCCGGCTGATACCGAAGACCCCGACCCAGGCGTCATTGACCAAAACAAAGCGGCCTTCCTCAAAGGTCGTGATGGCCATGGCATCGGGACTGGCATTAAACGCCGCCGCAAAACGCTCTTCAGAAACGCGCAACTCTTCCTCGGCTTGTTTACGTTCGGTGATGTCAAAGGCCATGACAATGCGGTAGGGCTGCCCGCCGAATTCAATCTGACCCAGCGAATAGTCCACCCAGCGGGCCGCGCCGGTTTTGGTGCGCGTCTTGATTTCATTGCGCGTGGCCACCGGCGCGCCGCGCAAACGGGCGACATAACGTTGTTTGGCAATGGCGCGCGAATCCGGGTGGAGCAAATCCCAGATCGCGCACTTGGACAGTTCGGCTGGCGTATAGCCGAAGAGTTGTTTGCAGGCGGGGTTGGCGTAAACGAACTGCGTATTGTCGAAAATCAGGATCGCCGCTTGGGAGGTTTCGGCCAGCGCGCGGAATTTGGCTTCGCTGGCTTGGAGTGCCTCTTCGGCTTCTCTGCGTTCGGTAATGTCGAGGATGGTCGAGAGATAGCAAAGCATTCCATCTATGGTGATGCTCTCGCCCGCCGACTCGATCCAGCGCGGCGCGCCGCTTTTCGTCACGATCTTCAATTCGGCGCGCGTGGGCACTGGTTTGCCACGCAGCCAGGCGCTGTAACGCTCGGTGATCAAAGGGAGCGAATCCGGGTGTACCAGGCCCGTAAAGGTCCGCTGCAACATTTCCACTGGCGTGTAGCCGAAGATCGTCTCCGCCGCCGGATTGGCATAAAGGAAGCGATCCTTGTCGGTGATGAAAATCGCCGCTTGCGAGGTCTCGGCCAGCGTGCGGAATTTGGTTTCGCTGGCTTGCAAGGCAGCTTCGGCCTGTTTGCGTTCGGTGATGTCCTGTTCCGACCAGAGCACACACTCAACGCCATTGAACGAGATCAGACTGGCGGATGAGAGTAGGATTTTGGCGCCGGTCTTGAAAACAGCGGCAACTTCAATGGTTTTGAACTGGCCCGTCGAGCGCATCTCGGCCAGGGCCTGCTGATAATCCGCCGCTGAAAACTGGAAGCCGACTTGGGTGCAAGTCATGCCGATTGCTTCTTCCCGCGAGTAGCCGGTGAGCGCATGGTAGGCGCGGTTGACTTCAACGATGATGTCTTCTTCGGCGCGCACGATGCTCATCGGCACCGCGTTGTCGTAAAAAGCTTTGGCGAAGCGCTCTTCGGCTTGTTTGCGCGCGGTGATGTCGCGTCCGACCGATTGAAATTCGCTGACACGTCCGGTCTCGTCAAAAAAGGCGCGGTTGATCCAATGCGTCCAGGCTAGGCTGCCATCCGGGGCGGGGCATTGATGCTCCCACTCGACAATCGGAGTCTCAGAGGAGAGGCCCGCGAGTTTTTGGCGAATCGGATCGTCGTCGGCGAGCGCTGCCAGATCGAACCAGCTTGTGCCGATGGCCTCTGCGGGTTGCAACCCGAAAAAGCGGCAGTAACTATCATTGACGAAGGTGCGGGTACCGTCAGGTGACCAGCGCACGAGAAAATCAAGTTGATCTTCGACCAGCCGCCGGTAACGCAATTCGCTCTCACGTAAGGCCTCCTCGGCGCGTTTGCGTTCGGTGATGTCCTGATTGGCCCAGAGCACGCAGGGTTCGCCCTCAATCTCCAGCAATTCACCTGAGCAGACGCCCCACGAACGCTGGCCAAAACGATCCTGATACTCGAATTCCAACCCGTGCACCGCGCCTTTGCGCTGGATTATTTCGTAGACCTGGTCAATCGCCGCCAGCGAAACACGTAGCCCCAATTCCGCCGGAGTGCGGCCCAGCACTTCGGCTCGGGTATAGCCGGTATCCTTTTCCCATTGTTGATTGACTTCGATCACCTGGTGGTCGGCCAAACGGCAAATCCATAACTCGCAGGGGTTGGATTGGAACAAGCGGGTGAATTTCTTTTCCGCGCGGACGCGCGCGGTGATGTCCTGAAATGACCAGAGGACACAGAGTTCTCCAGCCAAGGTCATGCACTCCGCGCTGGTCAAAAAGTAAACGTCGCGGCCCTGATAGCTGGTGTGCAACTCGTAGTTCTGGACTGAACCGGTCGCGCGCAGCAATTCGGTAATGGCGTTGATCTTCGCCACGTCAATGCCGAAGCCGATTTCCAGCGGCGCTTTTCCGCTCACTTCAGCGAGCGAGCGGCGGGTACGGCGGAGAAAGATCTCATTGGCGTGCAGGATTTCCAGGGAATTGAAGCGCAGGATGCACATCGGCAGCAGGTTGGCAGTAAAAGCTTTGGTGAAACGCTCTTCGGCTTGTTTGCGCTCCGTGATGTCCAGCAGCGACCACAAAATGCTCAGTTCCCCTTCCAGCGGCAGCAATTCAGCGGAGACCAACACGGTCCGCCAACCCATGCGGTATTTCACTTCGAGTTCAAAATTGCGCACCGACTTGGTGCTGAGCAAGGTTTGTTGGAACCGCGCGGCGCTGTCCGGATCAATGACAAAGCCTAATTCGGCCGCATTCTTCCCGGCCAGTTCCGCCTGGGAATAGCCGGTCAGTTGTTCATAGCTTTCGTTGACGACGAGGTGGCGGTTATCGGCAAAACGCGAGATGCACATCGGCGCCGGATTTTTGAAAAAGGCTTTGCTAAAACGCTCTTCCGCGCGTTTGCGTTCGGTGATGTCTTGCGTCGTCCAGAGCGAACAACGCTCGCCGTCCAACACGATAAACTCGACGGAAACCAAAAACGTGCGGTTTACACCCTTAAGCTTTACCGTAGTTTCAAAGTCCCGCAGCGAACCGTGTGTTTGTAATTGTTCGAGGATTGCTTGCTCTGTCGCTTCGTCAGTGACCAGGCCAATTTCGCGGCGGGTTTTGCCCAGCATTTCCTCGCGGTTAAAACCGGTAAACCGCAGGATGCTGTCATTGACGGCGATAAACCGCAGGTCGCTGGCCCGGTTGATGCACATCGGCAGCGGATTCGCGTAAAAGGCTTTGGCAAAGCGTTCTTCGGCCAGTTTGCGTTCGGTGATGTCTTGTTGCGACCAAAGTATGCACGGCTCACCATTGAAATCTATGTGTTCGGCGCAGGCCAGGAGTACGTGTTCGCGGCCTTGATAATTGACTTTGAATTCGTAGTCGCTGAGTGTGCCCGTCGCCAGCAACTGGGCGCGGATTTCCTGCCAGATTTCCTGCGTAATCCCGACATTTATTTCGCGCAACGTTTTGCCTTGCATTTCAGCGAGCGTACGCCCGGTGAGTTTCAGCGTGCTGGGATTGGTCTCGATGATCCGGTTATTGCGGCGGCTGATGATGGTCATCGAGATGGGGTTGGCGTGAAAGGCCTTGGCAAAGCGCTCTTCGGCATGCTTGCGTTCGGTGATGTTTTGAAATGAGCCGAGCAGGCAGGCTTCGCCGTTAAAGCTGATGTGTTCGGAAGAGATCAACAGCACTCGTTCAAGCCCAAAGAAACGCACGGTCAATTCGTAATCACGGACACGTTCTTGCGCCAGGATGCAAGCGTAAAACCGCTGCTGTTCGGCCGGCTCAACGTCGAACCCGACTTGCTCGTGGGTTTTGCCCACAATGTCGTCGAGCGACAAGCGGGTCAGGCGCTGGAATTCCTGATTGGCCGAGACGAAGACGACATCGCGCATGTGCATGATCGCCATTGGCACGGGCAAGTTATCAAAGACTTTGTCAAAGGGGTTTGCGGTTTGCCTGTCAGGGGTCTGTTGCCGCAAGGGGTAGAGCGCCATGCCTACACAGAGCAGGCCAAGCCAAACCGCATTCCACGGCCACGTCAATAAACTGGCGTATTCCGCACCAGGCGCAGTCTCTGGTTGCAACGCAAAGGCCGCCGTAAAGGCAGCGGTCAGGCCCAAGAGCAGACAGCCAGCGCGCATGAGCAAGTGCTTCAATAGGGGAGCTTGATGCAACATAGACGACTCTTTGGGTCGGGACGGTGCCCAAGCGTGGAAGCGTGGATACCAGTCTCGTTACGTGGGTAAAGCGTGGGTGGAATGTTTTGTCGTCGCGGCTAATCCAAAACTGGGCGGCAATCCGTCGCAATCACTGCTTAGCAGAATACGCAGATACTGCACTCTAAAATCTCAAACAAAGAGTTTGGCTTGGGAAAATCTCTTCAGTTTCGGACAGCATCCTTCTACCATTGCTGCCGTGCAGGCGCAAGGCCCATCAGACATCCGCAAACTTTGTAATGTCTGTGCGCCGGTTGCGCAGCAAAGGGTTTCGCCAGGCACGGACTGAGTTAACCAGTCACCACGGCCTGTCAGCTAAATCGAACCACACAAGATTGGTACAGTCGCGGCAGGGCGTGTCAGTAGCCCGACCGTGAGGGAGGGCAGGCTCACGCGGCTAGCCAATCGGTCTGCGTCGGACGCCAGCCCTCCCTCACGGTCGGGCTACTGACACGGTGTCCCAATGTTGCGTGTTCTGATTTAGCTGAAGCGTAGCCAAATTGTTTTCGGTACTGCGAGCCAAGGTGGTTCGCGCAACGGTCTTGAGTTGCGCTTGATTCAGGTAATTTCACCCGCTAATGCAAATGGGTGTGAGCGCGCAAGCTAGGGCGGCGGAGTGTCGCGCTGGCTGAAATCCCGCCCGGTGAAGCACACGCCAAGAGGGCGGCGCGACTGAGCCGGGTCCCAATTTGAAATTTGTCAGGTTAGGTTTGATGAGCGCGCTAGCTGCCGGCAACTGTTCGGTGCATCCCTAGTCTGGCCCAGCGTAACCGGCCTCCATACGTTGCCACGCAGGATGATTACGCTAGGCCAGAAAGGGCGCGGCTTATGCTCGTAGGACGAACCCGCGAAGTTCGCAACTACCTACAGCACTTGTGCATCTTCCACGCTATCCCCAGATGCACCGGCTGTCCATTCAAAAGCCACGCCCATTCGATGAGCTGGCAAAGCACTTGTGGCCTTAGAGCGCCACCGAAAAAACCGGTGGCGCTGCTTGCGTCGCATATGCACCCGCGCCGAGTTGGCGCAGGGTTTCGCCGACCAACTCCAACTCTTCCGACTTGTCGAAAAAGTAATCGGCGCCGGCTGCCAAACAGCGTTCGCGGTATTGCGGATAGGGGAAGCTGGTCAGGACGATGACTTTCAGTCTGACACCCGCTTGCCGAATTTGCTGCAAGACCTCAAGGCCACTTCCGCCCGGCATCCGTAAGTCGAGGATGAGCGCGTCGGGCTTCAACGTCTGCACCAAGCGCAGCGCCGTCGCGCCATCGGGCGCCGCGCCTGCAATTTCGATCCCTTCGATCAACGACAATAATCTGCTGAGCCGCTCGCGCAACAATGCCGAATCGTCAGCAATTAATACCTTTAAGCTTGTCTTGCACATAGAGGTTGGTTTCCCTGGCGGGCGCTTTGCACGAGGCCGATTCTTTGCCTGACAGACAAGCTGCACGGCAATGAGGATCAGGTGGTATGGATCAACCGGTTTTTTCAACAGCTACTGCGCGCCTGCCGTAACGCTATTTGAAATGAAAGAGTGTCGCTCTCTTTGGCGCACAGCAGCAGCAGCGGCGTTGCCGAGTCAAAGAGACGGAAGGCTTACCACATTGCCACCCCCCGCACCTTTGGTTGCACCGCTTGTATTGGCGTTGCGGGGTTGGCGGCGTAGCTGACTTGATAACCAATTGAATGCAACTTGTCGGTCGCCGCAACTGCAAACCGCTATAAGCTGGTTTTCATTTACGCTTCACTCACGCTCACCGCCAGGCTCCTAAGACCGCTGCCCGCCCAACCGCCCTCGTGCACTGGGATTAATGCACGGTGTATGCGAATTGGCCGGGCAGCGCTACTGCTTCTATCATCACCAGTACCGAAAACGTGGGGAAAGATTCGGTTCTGACCGTAGCAAAATAGCAGCATCAACAACCCGCCTGTATAGGACGAAAGCTGAAAATCACAGTAGGTGTTTGTCTTATAACAAGAGCCAGCGCAGGGTGGGCGAAGAAAGCCTGCCTGCTGGTTCAGTCAAATTGCCCTAGCGGTCAATCAACAGTGCGGCAATACGCTGGGCCGCGCGCTGTGAAGCATTGGCCGCGCCGAGTTGCTGGCGTACCTCGGCCAGATCAGCGCGCCGTTGTTGCAATCCCGTTGGATCGCCAAGCAGCGCGGTAAGCTCCGCCGCCAGGCGCGCCGCATTCAAATCGCTTTGCAACAACTCCGGCGCAATCTGCCGTCCGGCGATGAGATTTGGCATGCCCACAAAAGGCACGTTAATCAGCGGGTGAAAGAGCCGCCAATTCAGTTGCGAGGCGCGGTAGACCACGATCAGCGGCGTGCCGATGATGGCTGTTTCAAGCGTCGCCGTGCCGCTGGCGACCACGGCCAGATCAGCGGACGCGATGGCGTTGTAAGTGTCGTTTTCGATCAACCGCACCGCCGCTTGTGCAGGCACCTCAGCCCGCGCCAACGTGCGCGCCAGCGGCATGACGAATTGAATCTGTGAATGCGTTTGGCTAAGCAACTGCGCTGTTTCGAGCAAGGGCGGCAGGATGTATTTGAGTTCCGAATGACGGCTGCCCGGCAACAGCGCCACCACGGGCCGGGCCGGATCGAGTTGATAGCGCGCACAAAATTCCGCCCGCGTGGCCGTCACGCGCACGCTGTCGAGCAGCGGATGGCCGACATAATCCACTGCGACGCCGTGGCGTTGGTAGTACTCCTGTTCAAACGGCAGGATGACCAGCATGCGCTCGACATCACGTTTGATCGCGTGGATGCGATAACCGCGCCAGGCCCAGATTTGCGGGCTGATGTAATAGACGATGCGCTGCCCGTCGCGTTTGAGCCGCCGCGCCAGGCGCAGATTGAATTCGGGCCAATCAATTAGAATCACCAGTTGCGGTTGCCGTTCGCGCGCCGCGTCGCGCAAGCGCCGAAAGACGCGCAAGAATTTGGGCAAGGCCTGGGCGACTTCCAGCGCGCCCATAATCGCCACTTCACGCGCATCCACCAGCGTCTCGACACCAGCCGCGCGCATCTCGTCGCCGCCCGCGCCAAAGAATTCCCACTGCACCTCGGGCCGTTCCGCGCGCAAGGCCGCCGCCAGCTTCGCGCCGTGTTTGTCGCCCGAAG
>JAYUCP010000405.1:0-4120 GCA_043740245.1 Acidobacteriota bacterium
CGCTCGATGCAAAGACGCGCACGATGCCGGTCGAATTGGAGGTCGGCAACGCGCGTGGCAGATTGGCGCCGGGGATGTTCGCCGAAGTAATGTGGCCGACGCGGCGTCCGCGTCCGTCATTGTTTGTGCCGCCGGGGGCGGTGGCGACGACGACCGAACGTTCGTTCGTCATCCGGGTGCGGGACGGCGTGACAGAATGGGTAGATGTCAAACGCGGGGCTTCGATGAATCAGCAAGGCGTTGATTTGGTCGAGGTCTTTGGCGAGTTGGCGGCGGGCGAACAAATCGCGGCGCGCGGCACTGACGAATTGCGCGCCGGAACCAAAGTGATCGTGAAAACACCAGGAGGCAAATAATGAAATCAATCGCCAGACGTGAAGCATTAACAGCGTTGTTGGGCGGCAGCGCGAGTTTGGTTTTGGCATCGGCTGACACGACACAGGCACAACAACCAGCGGCACTGCCGAAAGTATTTGCCGGACAGCATCAGATCAAACCGCTGCCCTTCGATCCGGCCAAGCTGAAAGGGCTGTCAGAAAAGCTGATTCGCTCGCATCACGAAAACAATTATACCGGCGCGCTCGGCGCTTTGAACGCGGTCGAAAAACGGCTGGCCGCCATGCTCGCCGACAAGGACTTGCCCGGCTATGTCTACGCCGACTTGAAACGCGAGGAGTTGGTGCGCACCGGCTCGGTCGTTTTGCACGAACTCTATTTCGGCAATCTGGGCGGCGAGGGCAAAGCGGGCGGCGAGGTGTTGAACGCGCTCAAGACGGCTTGGGGCAGTTTTGAAGCGTGGGAAGCCGAGTTCAGAAAGACCGCCGCCGGTTTGGCGGGCGGCTCGGGCTGGGTGCTCTGTGCGCTCAATCTGCACACGGGCGAGCTGCACAATTACTGGGCCTGGGATCATATGCACAACGCGCCGGCGAGCGTGCCGCTGTTGGCGTTGGATATGTACGAGCACTCTTATCACATGGATTACGGCTCAGCGGCGGCGAAATACGTGGATGCGTTTATGCAGAACGTCCATTGGGAAGAGGTCAACCGCCGTTATGCAAGCGCACTGAAAGCCGCTGTGGCGTTGAAGACGTAAGGCCGCTGCGTGTGACCGAAAACGTAGGGGCAGACCTGCGTGTCTGCCCCGGTCGCGTCAGACGGAATCGCAGGCTACAGATACCACCGGGGCAGACACGCAGGTCTGCCCCTACGTTCAAAGCTGGCCTTCATCATTCATTCAGCAAGACCAGCAGGGAGTTGAATCAATGAAACCGCACCTTTGTTTTCTGCTCACCGCAATGTTGTTTGCCGCCGCGCACGCGCGGGCGCAGACCACCGTCATCAACTTCGATAAGGATAAAGCCAACGCCGCGCCGCCGGGGTTCACTACGGCGCTGACGGGCAAGGGCAAGCCCGGTGTCTGGGTGGTGTTGAAGGATGCCACAGCACAGGGCAACGTCCTCGCCCAGACCGACGCCGATAAGACCGATTACCGTTTTCCGGTGTGCGTCTACGACCGCTTGACCGTGCAGGACGCCGACATCAGCGTGAAGCTCAAGGCGATCTCTGGCCAAGGGGATCAGGGCGGCGGCCTCGTCTGGCGCTATCGGGACAAGGACAACTACTACATCGTCCGCGCCAACGCGCTCGAAGACAACGTCGTGCTTTACAAAGTGCAGAACGGCAAGCGCGAAGACTTGCCGCTCAAAGGCGCGGGCCGCACCTACGGCAAGAAAACAAAAGTGCCGCCGGGGCAGTGGAACAGCTTGCGCGTGACGGCGCAGGGCAATCTTTTCACCGTCTATTTCAACGGCGTGAAGCTGTATGAAGTCGAAGACGCGACATTCAAGGAGGCCGGGAAAGTCGGCTTGTGGACAAAGGCCGATTCAGTGATTCACTTCGATGAGCTGACCATCACGGCCAAGTGATAGGCGCAGACTTCAAGTAAGGAATGAACTGGAAATAACCCTGCCAAACCACGGGGGACACGGGGGACACGGGGAGAAATCAAGTAGCTTGTGTTGGCTTCCCCCGTGCTCCCCGTGGTTGATTTGGCAGTTTTGTTTTCAAGCCATTCCTAAAGAAAGGTAGTGACGTGATGAAACCAATTCTCCTGTTGATTTGCTGTTTGCTGAGCTTGCTGGCAACGGCGCAAGTGAAAACTCCGTTGCGATTGGTGCAGACCATTCCGCTGCCGAATGTCGAGGAGCGCATTGACCATCTGGCGGTTGACCTCGCTCAACAACGCCTGTTTCTCGCGGCGCTCGGCAACAACACACTGGAAGTCATTGACCTCAAGGCGGGGCAAGTCATCAAGTCCATCAAGGGCTTGCACGAACCGCAGGGCATCGCCTTCATCCCGGAAGCCAAAGCCGTCTATGTCGCCAATGGCGGGGATGGCGATTGTCCGGCCTTCGCGGCTGATTCGTTGGCGGTGTTGCGCCACGTCAAGTTTGCGGGCGATGCCGACAATCTGCGTTATGACCCGGCGACGAAGTTGCTTTACGTTGGCTATGGCGACGGGGCCATCGGGATTTTTGAAGCCCTGACGGGCAAGATCGTCGGCGACATCAAGCTGCCCGCGCATCCCGAAGCTTTCGCGCTGGAACAGTCAGGCCCGCGCATTTTCGTCAACGTTCCGACGGCCAAACAGATCGCCGTGATTGACCGGCAGAAACGCGCTGTCGTGGCGAGTTGGCCGATTACAGAGGCCGAAGCGAATTTCCCAATGGCGCTGGATGAAGCGCATCACCGGTTATTCATCGGCTGCCGCAAGCCCGCGCGCGTGCTGGTGGTTGATACGAGCTCCGGCAAGGTCGTCACGCAGATAGAATGTGCCGGTGATACGGACGATATTTTTTACGACGCCCAGAGGAAACGCCTCTACGTCTCTGGTGGCGCGGGTTTCATCAGCGTATTGGCACAGACTGATGCTGACCATTACGAATCAATCACCCAGCTTGCCACTGCCGCCGGCGCGCGTACTTCGCTGTTTGTGCCCGCGCTGGGGCGTTTGTATCTGGCCGTCCCGCACCGAGGCGCGCAAGCCGCCGCAGTGCGGGTTTACGAAGTGCAGTAACTCAACGAATGCCGAAGCGACAAAGGCCATTCTATAACCTGCTGTTGCTGTGTGCGCTCATGCTGCCGCTGCCCAGCAAGCTTGCGGCTGACAATCCAAAGCGCGTCACAGTGCTGCCAGTCACGGGCAAAATCGTGCTTGATGGTGTGCTTGACGAAGCGGATTGGGCGCAAGCTCCGGCGCTCGGCGAAATCCTGCAACGCGAGCCAAAGCAGGAAAGCCCGGCCAGCGAGCGCACCGAAGTCAAACTGCTGGCCGACAAAGCCAACCTTTACGTCGGCGTGCAATGTTATGACTCCGTGCCTGAAAAGATCACCGGCACACAGATGCGGCGCGACGCTGCGCTCGAAGCCGACGATCGGATCGAAATCCTGCTCGACACTTTTCACGACCGGCGCAATGCGTTTTACTTTGCGACCAATCCGGCGGGCGCGCTGGTGGATGGATTGGTGATCGAGAACGGACGGCAGATCAATTTCGACTGGAATGCCATCTGGGACGTGCGGGTGAAACGCAATGACAAAGGCTGGAGCGCGGAGTTTGCGATTCCGTTCAAGAGCCTGGGTTTCACGCCGGGGCAGGATGTGTGGGGTTTCAACTTCGCGCGCTACATCGTCCGCAAGCTCGAAGAAGACCGCTGGGCGACGCCGCGTTTGGACGTGCGCTTCACACAGGTTTCCGAAGCGGGTGAGATCAGCGGTTTTGCCGCCGCCGAACAGGGGCGCGGGCTGGATGTGCGGCCTTATGTGATCGGCAACGCCGTGCGTGATGAGTTCGGCAGGCCAACAACTTTCAGAAATGATTTCAACGGTAAGGGCGGCGCGGACATTTTCTTCAACATCACATCAAGCCTGAAGCTGACGACGACCATCAACACCGACTTCGCCGAGACGGAAGTGGACGACCGGCAGATCAACCTGACGCGCTTCCCGCTCTTCTTTCCCGAAAAGCGTTCGTTCTTTTTGGAGAACGCGGGCGTCTTCAACTTCACGCGCTCGGCGGGCGGCAACAGCGAGTTGCTGCCCTTCTTCAGCCGCCGCATCG
>JAYUCP010000406.1:0-4117 GCA_043740245.1 Acidobacteriota bacterium
GTCTGCCCCGCAATTGGCAGGTTGGGTTGCGAACACGCATTCGGACTGGCACCGGGCCGCGTGTCGAGCAAACGCACGGGCGCAGCCAGCGGATAGAACTGCAAGCCATTGCCGCTGACGATTACCGTATATTGGCGAGTGCCTTGGCAGTTGTTTGCGTCAGTGATGCGGATGGTAAAAATAAACGAGCCCACTGTGGTAAGCGTACCGCTAAGTGCCCCAGTTGAAGCGTTCAGCGATAACCCGTTCGGCAGAGCGCCTGCGCTGACGCTCCAGGTGAGAGCGCCCGTGCCACCCGTTTGCGTGAAGGTTTGCGAATAGTTCGTGCCAATAAAGCTATTCGGCAACGTCGGCGGGTTAACAGTGATCGTGTTGCATCCCGGCGGATTGATCAGCAGCGCATAGGCCCGCGTCCCAAAGCAGCCTGCGGCATCAGTCGCTTTGGCCGTAAAGTTGAAAGTGCCACTTGCGGTTGGCGTGCCAGCTAAGACGCCGCCAGACGATAGCGTGATGCCGCTGGGAAAGGCGCCCGCGCTCACGCTGAAGGTGTAGGGCGGCGTCCCGGCTGTTGCCGTCAGCGGCTGATTGTAGACCGTGCCGGTGGTTCCGCCAGGTAGCGAAGCAGGCGTGATCGAGATTACCGGACAGCCAATGACGAACGTGTAAGCTTGCGTGCCCATACAGCCGTTGACGTCGGCGGCTTGGACGGTAAAGTTGAATGTACCGCTGGCGGTCGGCGTACCAGACAAGACACCGCCGGATGACATCGTAATGCCGTTGGGCAAAGCGCCCGCGCTCAGGCTGAAGCTGTATGGCGCGGCACCGCCGTTGGCCGTCACCGTTTGGTTGTACGGCGCACCCAACGAACCTGACGGCAGTGTTGCCGGGCTGAGCGTGATCAGTGAACACCCATCAACAAAGACATAGGCTGAGCCTTGATTCGCGATCGCGCCTACATCGTCAAAGTAAGCGCCAGCCACCACTGTAGCGCCGCTGAGCGCCACACTGATGCCGAAGTGATCACTGGGCGCGCCGTCCGCCGCCGTGAGCCTTTGTTGCTGCGTCCAGGCCGTCCCGTTGCGCGTGAAAACATAGGCCGCCCCCTGAAACGTGTTCGTGCCCACATGATACCCGTCAGCGCCGACCACCACAGTCTCGCCGCTGGTGACCACGCTGACACCGAAGTTAAATCCTCCCGCACTATTTGCCGCCGTGAGTTTTTGTTGTTGCGTCCAGGTCGTTCCGCCGCGCACGAAGACATACGCCGCCCCCTGGTTTGTATTTGCGCCCACATCAGCCTGATCAGCGCCGACCACCACGGTCTCGCCGCTGATCGCTACGCTGACGCCGAAGAGGTCATTAAATGCGCTGTCTGCACCGGTGAGTTTTTGTTGCTGCGTCCAGGTCGTCCCGTTGCGCACGAAGACATACGCTGAGCCTGAATCATCAAAGTAAGCGCCGACCACCGATGTCTCGCCGCTGATCGCCACGCTGACGCCGAAGCGATCATTCGTTGTGCCATCCGCCGCCGTAAGTTTTGCTTGCTGCGTCCAGGTCGTCCCAGTGCGCACGAAGACATACGCCGAGCCCCGATCTAAGCTTGCCCCCACAGTTTTCCGGAAAGCGCCGACCACCACCGTCTCACTGCCGATCGCCACGCTGACGCCAAACTGATCATCTGCGGTGCCGTCCGTTGCCGTAAGTTTTCGCTGCTGCATCCAGGTCGTCCCGCTGCGGATGAACACGTATGACGACCCCTGTAGATTATTCGCGCCCACATCATCCCCACTGGCCCCGACTACTGCCGTCTCACCGCTGATCGCTACACTAATGCCAAAGACATCACCCGCCGCGCCATCCGCCGCCGTGAGTTTGGCTTGCTGCGTCCAGGTCGTCCCGCTGCGCACGAAGACATAGGCCGACCCCTGAAAATCATTCGCGCCCACCGTATCAGTGTAAGCGCCGACCACTGCTGTGTCGCCACTGATGGCCACGCTGACGCCGAGGTTGTCAAACGCCGCGCCATCGCTCGCGGTCAGTTTGGCCTGCTGCAAGAAGTTGGTGAGCGGCAATGTTGGAGCAAACCAGTTTGCAGTGGCGGCAGATGACTTCACCCGTTTGACTACCGCGCCACCGCGCGCCGCGTTGACTGCTGCGCCAAGCGATGAATCCAGCCCTTGCTCTTTCAGGTATTGAGTAGCGGCTGCACCTTGCAGAGCGGGCAAGGCCAGCGAGGCCGAAGTCGCTGAAGCCTGACACACTGGCCAATGATAGAGCGCCAGCACCAGCAAACCGCTGGCGAGCGCGAGACAGATTACGGCGGGTGAGTAATTTCTCCTGATTGCTGACATGGTGTCTATCTCCTTGCGTTAAACGGTTGCTGGAAACTGTGCTCCTGATCGAAGACATTTAGCCTGAAATAGGCAGCGGCAGATTACCTGCCCAGCTCGCCGGTAAAATTTGCCTTTCAACCAACAGAGGCGCAGCCGAGCCGTCAGGAAGCTCACGAGGGATAAAAAAATTGACGGCCTCGGACGCAAGACTTAAGCTGCGGGCCATCCCCTCTATCTTTTGAGCGCTACCGCACGATGGGTCGAAACCGGCGCAGGAGGTGAGCAATGGAGAAGTCTTCGCCGACTGACGTGACACAATTGCTGCTGGATTGGAACGCGGGCGACCAGCGCGCGCTCGACCGGCTGATGCCGCTGGTTTACGAAGAACTGCGCCGGATGGCCGCGCGCCAGTTGCGCCGCGAACGCCCGGAGCACACGCCTGGCTCGACCGCGCGTTGGTCGAGCGGGACCATTGGCTGGGTTGGATCAAGGCCGACCCTCGGCTTGACCCGCTCCGGCGCGACGAACGCTTTGTCGCGCTGCTCAGGCAAGCTGGCTACTGACTTCAAGACCGATCTGATTTATCAGTGCGCCCTTGCGCCCAATGGACGTGACCTGGCGCTTGCACGCGGCACGAACTCGATAGAGGTGGTGGCAATCAGTAATTTCCGCTGAGGCAGACGGAATGAAAAAGTAACACGAGCGCGCGGCAGCACTGCCACGCGCTCGTTTCATTTCCTCGCGCTTAGCCTCCTACCATAAGCTTACGGTGCAAAATAGCCCGAGAGATCGATCACCAGTTCGGTCGTCGCCGACGAGAACATTTTGAACGCCCCGTCAGCATTGCCCAAACCCACGATGAAGTGCCGGTTGACGACATCGCCGCCCTTGTAGTTAGCCGTCGCTACGGTGGGCTGCGCGGCGCTCGAGGGCCACAAGGTCAGGTAGCCGCCGCTCACCGGGAAGACCACTGTCGCATTGCCTACGACGCCGAGCGCCGCCGCCGGGATTGTCAGCCCATCGCAAAGGCCACGCGCGGTCTGCGTGTAAATCTGCCCGCCATTGAGCGGCGCACCCGGTTTGACGCAGCCGACCGGCTGGCCCGCCCGCGTTTCCAGCAAGCGCACCGGATGCGCGAGCGGCGTCAGCAGCAGGCCCGCACCGTTCGCGTCAAGCACTTCGGTACTGTAATAACCGAGCACGTCCACCACCAGATCGGTCGTCGAGGTCGTGTAGATTTTGAATTGCCCGTTCGGCGCGAGGCCCACCGCGAACGGCCCATTCACGATTTGCCCGGTATTGAAGTTGGAAGCCGCGACCAAAGGCCGCGCCGCATCCGCCGGGAAGATTGTCAGGAAGCCGCCGCCTTGCGGGCCCACTGTCGTCGCGTTGCCGACGATGGCGCGCGCGGCAGCGGGAATGCCCGTGCAGGCGCTGATCGCCTGTTGCGTTGAATCGGCGTTACCCGTCAGCGGTGCGCTGGGCGTCACGCAGCCGGTGAAGCTCGCGCGCGTCTCCAGCAAGCGCACCGGCGCAGGCAGCGGATGGAAGAATAAGCCATTCGTTGCGGGCGGCGCGTAATAGCCCGACACATCCACCACCACATCGGTCGTGTTGTTGGCGAAAATCTTGAACGCACCGTCTGCGCCCAAGCCCACCGTAAAGACATTGTTGATGATTTCGTTCACGCCGTAGTTCGTGCTCGCCACCGTTGGTTGCGCAGCGTTGCTGGGATACAACGTCAGAAAGCCGCCGCCCGAATTGACGGTCGTGATGTTGCCCGT
>JAYUCP010000407.1:0-9937 GCA_043740245.1 Acidobacteriota bacterium
AGACAGCTTCGGCGCGCCCGTGCCGCCCGCTTTTTACGTGGACATTTCGGACGTGCTCGAAACCAAAGCGCGCATGCTGGCCTGTCACGCCAGCCAGCGGGCCTGGCTGTTGCGCCAACATGGCGTGGATCAATACCTGCAAGCCATGCGCGATTGGGCAGCGCAACGCGGCATTGAAGCGGGTGTCGCTTACGCCGAAGCATTTCGGCAACATCTGGGGCACGCTTATCCCCAAACCAATCTGCTGACCGAAGTGCTCGGCACTTTGCCCGCGAAGGCTCAATAAACCTAATGCACGAAAGTCTGCCCATCGCCGTCATCTCGCCCAAAGGCGCGGCCCGCGTGCGCGCCGGGCATCTCTGGATTTATCGCAGCGACGTTCCCAAACGTCCCAAAGCCGAAACTGGCGCGGTCGTGCGCGTACACGATCCACGCGGGCGCTTCCAAGGGTTGGCTCATTTCGGCGCCGAATCGGAAATCACGCTGCGATTGTTGACCACTGCCGACGTGCCGATTGATCGCGCGTTCTGGCGCGCGCGCTTGCAGGCGGCTTACGAGTGGCGGCAGCGCATCGTCAGCGACACCGACGCGTACCGGTTGGTGCATTCCGAAGGCGATGGCTTGCCCGGCTTGATCGTGGATCGCTACGGCGATTGTTTTAGTCTGCAAACGCTGACGCGCGGGATGGAAGCGCTCAAACAAACCTGGCTTGAATTGCTGGTCGAGTTATTCGAGCCGCGCCTGATCGTCGAGCGCAACGACGCCAAGGTGCGCCTATTGGAAGGGCTGCCCATGATTAACAGCATGTTGCACGCGGCCCCTGATGTTGATCGTGACAACCTGCCCGAATTGACGATTACCGAAAACGGCCTGCGCTTCGCCATTGATTTGCTGGGCGGGCAAAAGACCGGCGCGTTTTTGGATCAACGCGAGAACCGCGCGGCGGCCTTGCGTTATGCGCGCGGGCGCGGGCTGGATTGTTTCAGCTTCCACGGTTCGTTCGCGCTGCATCTGGCGCGCGCCTGCGAACAGGTCATCGCGCTGGATATTTCCGAACCCGCCATCGAACGCGCGCGGCACAACGCTGAGCTGAATGGCTTGAGCAACGTTGAATTCGCCGCCGTCAACGTCTTCGACCGGCTGCGCGATTACGAAGACGTGGGCGAGAAATTCGACACCATCGTGCTCGACCCGCCGGCCTTCGCCAAAAATCGCGGCGCGGTCGAAGCGGCCCTGCGCGGCTACAAAGAAATCAATCTGCGCGCACTGAAATTGCTGCGGCCCGGCGGCATCCTGATCACCTGCTCCTGCTCTTACCACGTCGGCGAAGACATGTTTCAAAACGTGCTGACCGAAGCCGCGCGTGATGCGGGCCGCATGGTGCAGGTCATCGAAAAACGCACGCAAAGCCGCGATCATCCGCATCTGCTGACCGTGCCTGAAACGTTGTATTTGAAATGCATGATTCTGCGCGTGCCGAGTTGAAACGCACTGGGATTGAAAGAGCGCTTTCCCTTGTAGTAGCGAATTTATTCGCTACGAGACGGCGCGAATAAATTCGCTACTACAAGGGAAATGCTCAACGCCGCCGTTCGCTGAGGTAGTTGTGCCACAACAAGCGCGCGGCCACCGCGCGCCAGGGCCGCCAGCGTTCGGCCAACACACCCAGTTCAGCATACGTAGGCCGCTCAGGAAGCTGTTTGAGCTGTTGCCAAGCCACCGCCAAAGCCAGATCGCCGTGCGGCCAAACATCGGGTCGCCGCAAGGCCATCAACAAATAACAATCCGCCGTCCACACACCGATGCCTTTCAATTGCGTGAGCGCCGCGCGCACGCCGTCATCATCAAGTGTTGCCAACTGCGCGAAATCGAGTTGGCCGTCACGCACGGCTTCGGCCAGCAGGCGGGCGTAGCGCGTTTTCTGGCGGCTGAAACCGATGGTCTTCAATTCATCATCGCTGAGCGCAAGCAAGGAATGCGGGTCGACCTGGCCGAGCGCGGTTTGCAATTTGGTAAAGGCCGCGCGGGCCGAAGCGAGCGAGACTTGTTGTTCGAGGATGAGGTGGATGAGTGTGGCAAAGCCGGTGGCGCGTTCCCACAGCGGCGGCGGGCCGAAGCGCGCGGCAATCGCCGCCAAGTCGGGGTCGCGCTGGGCGAGCAAGCGCGTGGCACGGCGCAATTTCTTTTCGTCAAGCGGGGTTGGGAGGAGCATCAGGGAAACAGTTCGCGCACGGCAAGCACGCCGATGTCGCGGTCCTCGATCCGCACGGTGATGGATTCGGACAGGTTGTAATCGCGGCGTTGTTGATAATCGGGCGCGCTGTCTGACGCCGTGGGCACGGTGTATTCCTCCAACTGGCGCTCGGCCAGATTGATGATCCAGTAAACAGGGATGCCGGCGCGTGCGTACATTTGTTTTTTCAATCCGCGATCACGCTCCAGCGTCGAATCGGCGATTTCGACGACCAAGGCAACGTCAGGTGGCCCGGGGTTGCGATCCGGGTAATCTTCGGTGACGCCGCGCACGATGCAAACATCCGGTTCCGGCTCGCTAGCGGCCAGGGTGATCGGTTCTTGCGCATCTACATACCAACCGGCTGGGACGAGCGTATCCAGCGCGCGTTGCGTGCGGTGCGTGGCGATGCGGTGCGGAGGATTCTTAGCCATCTTGGGAAACAACCACCCTTCGAGAAGCTCGACTTGATCGTCGGCGGTCAGCACGCCCGCGCGAATCATCGCGTGGTATTGCTCGACATCCAACCGGTAAACAGCGCCCGGTGGCATTGCCGGTCGCATTCTGACCGCCTGCACGGCGGCGGAAGTCATCACACTCATAAGCTCACTCCTCGCTCACAGCATAAAGGCATTCTCAACGCCGCTCAAGCACCATCGGCATCACGCCATCCGGCCCCGGTTTCGGGCGCAAGGTTACGATCGGTTGCAATTCGATAACGTGACCGGCCACCAGCCGCAAGCGCCATTGCCGCGCCAGCGTAGCCAGCACCAGCACACCTTCAAGCCACGCGAATTGCTCGCCGATGCAGACGCGATTGCCGCCACCGAAGGGGAAATACGAAAACTTTGGCCGCGCCTCTTTGGCTTCGGGCGTCCAGCGTTCGGGGTCGAATTTATAAGGATCGGGAAACCAGCGCGCGTCATGGTGCGTGACGAATTGGCTCATCAACACAATCGAACGCGCGGGCACGTGATAGCCGTTGATCGAATAATCATTCAACGCGCGCCGCCCGATGATCCAGGCGGGCGGATACAAGCGCATCGCTTCGGCAAAGACCATCTCGGTGTAACGCAAACGCGGATAATCTTCCGCTGTCGGCAAACGCCCGTTCAGCACTTCGTCAATTTCGGCGTGCAGCTTGGCTTCGATGTCAGGATGTTGCGACAAGAGATACCACGTCCAGGTCAGCGCATTCGCCGTCGTCTCGTGCCCGGCCAGGAAGATGGTCATGGCTTCGTCGCGCAACTGTTCGTCGGTCATGCCCGTGCCATCGCCCTCTTCGTCACGCGCGGCCAGCAGCATCGAGAGCAGGTCGCCACGGTCTTCGCCGGTGGCTTCAAAGCTGCGGCGGCGCTCTTCGATGATGCGGTAAATGGTCGTGTCCAGCCGTTCGCGCGCCTTTTGAAACTTGCGCGTCGCGGGCAGCGGCAGCCGTTCCAGCAGTTGCGCAAACGGCAGCGTGAGGCGGTTGAACAACCCGAACGCATCGCTGAGCGCCTTACCGATTTCGTCGGCTTCGCTTTCGACATCGGTGCCAAAGAGCGTCTTGCCCGCAATCGCCAAAGTCAGGTGCATCATCTCGCGTGCAATGTCCACTTGCGCGCCGTGCTGCCAGCGCCGGCCACTGCGTTCGGCGAATTCGACCATCGTCGCGGCGTAGCCGGCGATGCGCTGGCGGTGGAAAGCCGGTTGCATCAGGCGGCGCTGGCGCAAATGGAATTCGCCCTCGCTGGTCAGCAGCCCTTCGCCCAGCAACCGTTTGGCGCGTTGCAAGCCTTCGCCTTTCATAAACTGCTTGCCGTGGGTGACCAGCACGTCGCGTATGTAATCGGGATGGTTGAGCAGGAAGACCGGTTGCGGCCCCAGATAAAAGTGCGCCACGTCGCCGTATTCGCGCGCCATCCGCAGCATGAAACCGAGCCGGTCGCGGCGCAGCGCAAAGAAATTGATGACGGAAAAGATTTGTTTTGGCCCGGGGGCGCTGCGTTTTTCTGCGGTTGCCATACTTACTCCTTTTCGGAATGAACTGGAAATCGCGCTGCCAAATCAACCACGGGGAACACTGGGAGCACGGGGAAAGCCCCCACAGGTTGCTGGATTTCCCCGTGTGCCCCGTGTGCCCCGTGGTTTGGCAAGATCGCTTTCAAGCCATTCCTTATCGCCAACCTCGCGTCTGCGCTTGAGGAAGCTGCAGCGCTTCCTTTGCTGGCTGGCATTATTGACATAGCGGTCTCGGCACGGCAAGCAAGTTGAGCGTCTTCAATCCCGCCGCAAAACAGGCTATAGTTTCGCCGCATCGTTGCTCAACAGATAGGAGTCGAACCAAAGATGAAAACCTTGCTGACCTTACGCTTCACACTGCTCGTGTCCACGTTCGCGCTGTTGCCCGTGAGTTCGCTGTTCGCCCAGGAAACGGGCGGCGTGGGCCGTATCAAATTGAATTCGGTCAATACGTCGAGCGCGCCCGCGCAGCAAAAGACCGTCGTGCAGCGCAAAAAGCCTTCCACCGCCGCGACCAAGGGCAAGGTCTTTACCGCGACGACCGGCGCGCTCAGTGTCGTCTCGGAATCGGAAGCGCTGGTTTTTATCCGGCCCGTCAGCGCCAAAGACTTCATTGACAAGGGAACCATCGCGCCCGCCAAAGGCCAGGTGATCTTCGACAATCTGCCGCCCGGCCAATACCACGTCGTCGCCGAGTTGGACGGCCATCAGGACGGCGAAGGCGACGTGACCATCGGCGCGGGCAAGATCGCGGATTTGACCTTGCGGCTGGCGCCGGAGCTTTACACCGTCACGATCAAAACCAATGTGCGCGCGGGCGACGTGCGTTACCGCCTGAACGCCAAGGGGCAAACGCAAAATGTCGTGGCGATGAAAAACAACGGGCGGGCCGTGATTGCGGGCCTGCGCGCGGGCGAATACGAAATTGACGTACGCGCCGCCGATGCCGCCTACAAACCGCTCCCCGCCTTGATTCAGGTCGGCAAGGGCAACACCGAATTCGAGGTCAACCTGGTGCGCGCGCTCTGCGAAGAAACTTTTTCCGAAGCCTGGTCGAGCCTGAACGGCTGGGAGGCGCCGGCCGGCTGGACGGTCGGCAGCCGCAAGCTTTCGGTCAAAAGCGCGGGCGTGGCGCTACCCAAGGACGAATGCCCGCGCCACTTCGCCAATTTCGAACTGACCAGCGATGTGAAGATGTTGAATGACATCGGCGTTTCATTCGTGCTGCGCGCGCAGGACAAACAGGATTATTACCTGGTGCAATTGACCGGCGCGAAGGCCGATGAACCGTGGGTGTTGCGTGGCTACGCGGTGCAGGCCGGACGCAAACAGCAATTGGGCCGCTCGGTGCCGATTGACGCGTTTGCGCCGAACATGACCGGCAAGTTTTTCGCCGTCGTGCTCTCGGCCAAAGCCAACGTCATCAGCGTCTCGATCAACGACAGCGACACGGGCGACGTGCTGCCGCTGGGCAAATTGACAGATTCGGGCAAACTCTTTGCGCTCGGCGCAGTGGGCTTGGGGGCCACGGGGACAGAGCAATTCGAGGTCGCGCGCTTTATCGTCAAACCGCAGTAGTCGGTAGTCGGTAGTCGGTAGTCAGATCATTCCGACTACCGACTACCGACTACTGACTACCGACTACTTCATCGCATGTACCTGATAGACGGCAACAACGTGATTGGCCAGCGCGGGCGCGGATACGAAACCTGGTATCAGGACAAACCGGCGGCGCGGCGGCGCTTGTTGGAAGAACTGGCGCAAATGGCCAGCGTCAAAAAAACGCGGCTGACAGCGGTGTTTGACGGCGCGCCCGAAACGCACTTCCCCGATGGTTCGAGCTTTCGCGGCGTGAAAGTGTTTTACGCCCGCGCCGGTTCGGATGCCGACGCGCGCATCGTCGAGTTGGTCGAGGGCGAACGGAATCGCAAGGCGTTGATCGTCGTGACCTCTGACAACGCCTTGATCGCCCGCGTCCGCGTTTGTGGCGTGCGCGTGATGCGCTCAGGCGAATTCCGCCAACTGCTGAATGAGGCCAGCCAGACGCGCGCGGCAGCGGCCACCGGGCCAAAGGTCAAAGAGGAAGAGATGGCGAACTGGCTGCGCTATTTTGGCGTCGCGGAAGAAGATGATTGACACCCCTGGGAGCGCAGGCATCCTTGCCTGCTATAGAAAATGCCGCGTAGCGTTCCGTTTCCTTCGCAAGGCTTGAGACGTAAGCAGGGAATCGGAAGGCTGCGCCGCTTCTTTTACAGCAGGCAAGGATGCCTGCGCTCCCAGGTTAAGCGTCTTAACCCCTGAATTGACTCGCTATTCAGAATAGCGATAATTGCAGCCACCCTTGCGACGTTGATCCGGTTTCAAACGCATTCAGCACGAATCCCGAGAGGATCATCAGATGTCCAATTCCCAAACCGCCAGACTCCGTCAAGCTCCTATGCGTCCGCCACCACGGCGCGTACGGGCTGAGCGTCCGCGCCGGCGGTTCTTTTCGCCGGTCTTGCTGGCACCACTGTTGGTCATTGGGCTGCTGGGCGCGGGAGTGCTGGTCTATTACTACCACCAATACACCGCCGTCATTGACGCCGGTTTGCGCGGCGATATTTTTGTGCGCTCGTCGGGCATTTACGCCGCGCCGCCGACCTTGCGGCAAGGCTCGCCGATGAAAGCCGCCGATCTGGTCGCGCATCTGAAACGGGCCGGGTATCTCGAAACTGGCACGACCCAGAATGCGAATCGCGGCCAATACGCCGTGCGCGGCAACGTGATCGAGTTGCGGCCCAGCGCCGATGCCGCGATTGATGGCGATTACACCTTCCGTCCGTTGCGTGTCAGTTTCAACGGCGGCGGCATTCAAGGCGTCAGCGATCTTTCGACCAAAGAGCAGTTGCCCGAAGCGCCCATCGAACCCGAAGTCATCTCTTCGGTCGTCAACGAAAGCCGCGAGAAACGCAAGATCATCGAATATAAAGACCTGCCGCAAACGTTGGTGGACGCCATCACCTCCGTCGAAGACCGCACCTTTTTTGAACATTACGGCATCAACTGGCGCGGCGTAGTGCGCGCGCTTATCAAAAACCAGCAGGCGGGCGAGGTGCGTGAGGGCGGCAGTTCGATCTCGCAACAATTGGTCAAGAAACTCTTCCTCACCGATGAACGCGTCTGGAGCCGCAAGCTGCCTGAAGCGTATATGACCGTGCTGCTCGAACAGCGCCTGAGCAAAGAGCAGATTCTGGCGATGTATTGCAATCTGATCTATCTGGGCCAACGCGGCAGCTTTTCGATCAACGGTTTTGGCATGGCGGCGCACGCCTACTTCGACAAAGACATCTCGCAACTCAACCTGGCTGAATCCGCCCTGCTGGCCGGCATCATTCGCAGCCCGAACCGCTATTCGCCCTTTCAGCACGAAGAGCGCGCCAAAGACCGCCGCGACAAGGTGCTTTCGATCATGGTCGAGACGGCCAAGATCACGCCCGAACAGGCGGAAAAAGCCAAGCTGCAACCGCTCGGCCTGAAAGGCAAAGGCGCGAGTTCGATGGACGCCAACGATGCGCCCTACTTCATTGATTACCTGACCAAACAACTCGAAGCGCAATTCGACACCCGCGAGGCGCTCAAAAATCTGCGCATCTATTCGACGCTCGACATCGGTTTGCAACGCGCCGCCTACGCCGCCGTGACCAGACAGATGGCCGCGATTGACAAGCTCTTTGCCAAACGCAAAGGCGGCACCGCAGGCTTGCAAGCCGCGCTGGTGGCCATGAATCCGAAAACCGGCGAAGTGCTGGCGCTGGTCGGCGGGCGCGATTATGGACAGTCGCAACTCAACCGCGTCACCGAAGCGCGCCGCCAACCCGGCTCGGTTTTCAAACCTTTCGTCTATGCCGCCGCGCTGACCGAAGGCGCGGATGAGGGCGGCCAGGCGATTACGCCAGCGACGATGTTTATGGATCAGGCCCGCACATTCAGTTACGGCAACGGGCAAACCTATAGCCCCGGCAATTTCAAAGACCAATTTTCGAATCGCAAAATCACCGTGCGTGACGCGTTGGTCAATTCCAAAAACGTCATCACTGTCGAACTCGCCCAATTGATCGGCTTTTCGACCGTTGCGCGCTTGGCCGAACGCGCGGGCATTCAGCGCGTCTCGACGTACCCTTCGATGGCGCTGGGCGTGGCCGAAGCGACGCCGTTGCAAATGGCCTCGGCCTACACGATGTTCGCCAATCAAGGCAAGCGCGTAATGCCCGTGGCCTATACGCGCATCACCAGCGGCAGCGGCGCGACGCTCAAGACCACGCAGACCGAAAGCCGCGACATCCTGCAACCGCAGGTCGCTTACCTGATGACCTCTATGATGAAAGACGTGCTGGATCGCGGCACTGGCGCGCGCGTGCGGGCGATGGGTTTCAAAGGCATCGCGGCGGGCAAGACCGGTTCGTCGCGTGACGGCTGGTTTGCGGGTTACACGCCGAATCTGGTGTGCGTGGTGTGGGTCGGCTTTGATGACAACCACGATTTGGGTCTGACGGGCGGCGCAACGGCGGCCCCGATCTGGGCCGATTTCATGATCAAGGCTCTGCAATTGCGCCCCGACCTCGGCGGCGAATTCCCCGACCCCGGTGATCTGGTCACCGTAGACATTGACCCCGCCACCGGCCTGGTCGCGCAAGCCGACTCGCCCAACGCCCGGCACGAACTGTTTTTGCGCGGCACCGAACCCGGCCCCGGCACACTCCCTGTGCCCGACGGCGACAAACCCGAGGCTGTGCCCACCCCGAAGCCGGTTCGTTTGGAAGAAGACCCTCGCACCGAACCCAAAACGCCCACCGTCAAAGAAAAGAGCGGCGAACGCGTCGCCCGCAATCCGAATGGCGAATTGCCCAACTATTCGCCGCCGATGGTTTCTATCCAAGTCTGCGCGGTGACTGGCTTGCTGCCCGTGCGCGGCGTGTGCACGCGGACGGCCTGGCGCAAATTCGCCCACGGCAAAGAACCGACCGATGATTGCAGCGAATCGCGGCACGAACGGCAGCGGCTGATCGGCACGAATAACGGACAGGCGCGTTAAGGAGGAAATTCGATGTCACCAAAAGCACAACCGGCTCTGACCTTCGATGAATATCTTGAGCTTGAGCGAGAGGCTGAATTCCGCAGCGAATTTGCCAATGGGCGAATGGAAGCGATGGCGGGCGGCAGCAAGCAGCACGCGCTCATTGCATTCAATCTGAGCGGCGAGTTTGCCTTGCAATTCAAAAACCGCGCTTGCTTCGCTTTCGGCAGCGACTTGCGGCTCGCGGTCATGACCAAAAAGCACGGACGCTATCCTGATCTTTCCATTGTTTGCGGCCAGCCGGAATTTTATCAAGACGACACTTTGACCAATCCCACCGTGCTGATCGAAGTCCTTTCCAAATCCACCGAAGCCAAGGATCGCGGCGAAAAGGCCGAAGAGTATCGCGGCCTCCCCTCTTTGCAAGAGTATTTGCTGATCGCGCAGGATCGTTATCACGTCGAACATTACGTGCGTCAGCCCGATCAACGCTGGTTGCTGACCGAATACCACGAATTGCACGAGACGATTCAACTGCCTTCCATCAATGCGCAACTCCGCCTGGCCGACATTTACGACAAGTGGGAGTTGTTGCACGACGCGACTTAGCCTCAAGACAGACGCACAAGAGCATGGAGTTCAGG
>JAYUCP010000408.1:0-4092 GCA_043740245.1 Acidobacteriota bacterium
CCGACCGTGAGGGAGGGCTTGGTTTCATTGGGACAAGCCCTCCCTCACGGTCGGGCTACTGACACGCACTGGCACCGCAGGTTTTCGTACACGCTCTTAGGATGCGCCCCGTAAACACAGCACCAAGCTCCAGGCTAAGGAACCTACTCAAACAAAGGAGAATTTTGCATGACCAGCTTCAATAAAGGGGTTTGTTACCAACCCTTCCCCGCACCCTATGATCCCTCGATGGCGAATACGACCTGCATCTTTTTCGGGAGTGATATTGCCTATAACCCGATGGCGCCGCTGTGGGGCACGAGTTACACCTCGTCCACCGGCAGCATGTGTGCGCATTGCCGGAATGACCTGCAAACGCTCAAGGAGATGGGGGTGACGTTGATTCGCCTCTACGACTGGGAGCCGCGGAATCTGCACCTGAACTTTTTGAACTACTGCGCCAGCTTGGGGATTCAAGTGCTGGCGCCGATTTCAAATTACTTCCTGCTAGCTGGATTCCCGAATCGAAACGCACTGATTCCGCAACTGATCGCGTCGTTCTCCAACGAGAGTAAAACCGATTACCACCCGGCGATTGCCGGCATCATCATCGGCAACGAGCCGAGAATAAGCGGGTTTACCGTACAGCAATGCATTGATTTCACGCTTTCGTGGGTGAACATCGAGCAAAGCACTTTCAGCAATTATCGTCAGCCGCTGCTTGGGCACCCGGTTGATTTTAATCAGTACGGAGGCAAATACCCCTGCTGGGGCTTTTGGGATCCTTTGTTGCAGGCGCTGACTCCTGTCAGTACCAGGAATCTGGGCAGCCGGCTTTTCCTGGCGCCGCAAACCTACAATGAGGCCGCCTACCTCTTTCAAAACGCGGAAGGCTCAGGGACAGGTTACGTTGACCTGACGTTCCAGAAATACCAAAAGCCGCTCCTTTTCACGGAAATCAGCTTGGATCGGACGAAGCCGGGGTACCTCAACGTGGTTGACGGCCAACTCAAAGGCTCCCTTGCCTATGCCGCCAGCCATCCGGGCGCACTACTCGGCGCCTGCTATTTTCAATTTGCGGATAAAGTCTGGAAGCAAGGCACCACCGAAGGCGCTTACGGGGCGTTCAGCCATACGGACACGGTGCTCTGTACCGTCAAATATGGCAATGGCGATTTTACGCATTGGGATCACGGGAGCTGTGACGGCAATCAACTGAACGTTGGTCAACTCGCGCAGAATCCTGTTTACGATGTCGTGGTGCAAAACTACAAAACCGCTTGATGGTGAGGTGCGCGGCCTTGGCTTTAATGGGCAGCGTCAGGTGCTGCGGGCGCAAGCGCTCTGCCAGGGCGCTGCGCCCGCGCCGCTCAACCCTCAGCGCCGCTGGTGAAGGAAGCGTTGGCGGCGTTAAGGTTTGGTTCCAGCCACGCCAATGCGAATCGGGTTGGCATAAATCCACGGCCGCTGTTCGCCATCCACTTCCAGCCAAGCTTCCACGCGGTAAACGCCCGCTTCACGCACCGCATAAGTCAGCAAAGCGCCGCGCGTTTCCTGAATCACCTGACCGTTGCGAAACAGTTTCAGCAACGCTGGCAGCGGCGTTTCCACGCGCAACTGCACCTCCTGCTGCTTGGGGCGCCACGCCAAATCATCACCTTGTAACGCGACGGGCTTGCGCTTGCCCGACTGTTTAGCAGCAAACACAAAGCCCGTCGCCTCGCAGAGCCAGTCGTGTGCGACGTAAGCATGACCCTGATGCAAGGCCTGGCGCACGCTGGCTTCGTTCAGTTCACGCACCAGGATATGCGTGCTGACATAGCGCATGCTGCGTTCATACGGATCGAAATCGAGCTTGGCGATCTGTTCGCCCGGCTGTTTCCCCGCCAGCAGTTCGGCGATTTGCGGCGCTTGGGTGACGTTGACGCGGCGCGCTTCGTTGGGGAAGAGCGTGATTTCAAGCTCTGAGGCGCTGACGGCTTTGACGGTGAAAACCTGGTTGTGGTGGCAATCGTTGGCGGCGATGCCGGTGGCGCGATTGGTGAGCAGGTCGCGATCCCATTTGGCGATGATGGCGGCCAAGTAATCCTGCTGCGCGCCCATCACTTCTTGCGGATAGTCGCGCACGGCGTCTTGCAACATGCGCAAGCGCGCCGGGTCGGCCAGCGCTTTCAACAGCCAGGACATGAATTCGCCTTCGTCTTTGATGTCGGTGTGGTGGTTGTAAATTTCCAGCCCGTCCAGCTTATCGGTCGGCCAATCGGGGCGTTCTTCGACGTGCGAGAGAAACATGTTGCCGCCGTTTTGCGTGACGAGGCTGATGTATTCGGCGCGCGTTTTCCAAGCTGTTTGCATGATCGAAGCCTGTGGATAGACGAGGAAGCCTTCGGCCTCGGCGCCGGGGATGAAGAGCACGCCGTCGCGCAGGCCGCGCCAACTGTCGTTGATGAAATCGCGCGGCGGACGCACGTGATCGGTGAGCAGGATGATCTTGATGCCGTCGCGTTGGGCGGCGGCCAGCATTTCCGGGCGCGTGCCGCCCGTGTGCGCGGAGTCTTCGGCGTGCGCGTGCAGGATGGAGCGATAATCGTTGAGGCCGGTTTTGTATTTGACGGGACGGCGTTGGCGCTCGAACTGTAAACGCGCCTCGTGCACGGCGCGCAGCCGTTCCGGTTGCAACCGTTGCACGGTGGTGTAACGGCGGCCCGGCCCCAAGGCAGGTTTGGTGCTTTGAAGTAAGGCGTGCATGGGTGGCCAACAAAGCAGCGCGAGGCCGCAGGCGGCGGCGAACAGTGGCAATCGTTTCAAGTGGGATGCTCCTTTGCGATGCGTCAGGCGCTGCGCCCGTAATCATCTTGCAGGCGGACGATGTCGTCTTCGCCCAGATAGGCGCCGCGCTGCACTTCGATGAAGATCATGTTTTCGGCGCCGGGGTTTTCGATGCGATGGGCAGCGCCGATGGGGATGTCAATGTATTCACCAGCGCTGAGCAATTTGTCCTGCCCATCGAGCGTGACGTTGGCCTGACCGCCCACGATCATCCAGTGTTCGCAGCGTTGCGCGTGTTTCTGATAGCTCAGCCGTTTGCCGGGCAAGACGACGATGCGTTTGACCTTGTAGTCAACGCCTTCGTCCAGCACGGTGAAATTACCCCAGGGGCGTTCGTCGTAAAGGGGCGAGTTGTTTATTGCGGTGGCATTGCTTTGCGGCATTCAGTCATTAACTCCTTGCTGATGGTGAATCGGGAAAAAGCCACTGCGCCGGTAATTCGCGCGCGCAACGGCCACCCGCATTTTTAGCCGGATCGCTTGAGCAACACAACCACAAACTATTGCCGAGCTTACCCGGCGCCAGCATTTTTGTTATTTTGGCATTGCTCCGCGCTCACATTTATAGCGGTTTGCAGTTGCGTGCGACCTGCAACAACCATCCGCAACGTAGGGGCAGACCTGCGTGTCTGCCCCGGTCGCCTTTGACGCCCTCGGTTCCGTCTGCTGCCACCGGGGGCAGACTACGTTGGTCGGTCGCACCCATCTGCAAATCGCCCTAACCGCTATTACCCGGAAGTTGAACAAACCGAATAGCGGTCTTGTTGCGCGCAAAAAAACGCGCCGCTGGTTTGATGAAACCAACGGCGCGGCCTTCGAACCCAGCCAGCATTGACGCCTTACGGCGCAAAGTACCCCGACGCATCCAAAATCAAATCCGTCGTGAATTGCGTCAGCACTTTGAACTTGCCATCCGCCGGGCTCAGGCCCACAAAGTAATGCCGGTTGTAGCCGAAGGTCGCAGGCGCGGGATAGTTTGAAGTCGCCACCAGCGGCGCGGTCGTCAGGTTCGCCGGAAACAGCGTCAGGAAGCCCGCGCCCGTAGTGTTGACGACCGAGACATTGCCGACGACGGCTTGCGCGCTGGCCGGCAGAGTGCAGAAATTCGCGGCCATCTGCGTATGCGTTGCCGCGTTGAGATTGCCAACAATCGGCGCGCCGGTCATCGTGCAGCCCGCGAAACCTGCGCGCGTTTCGAGCAGTCGTACCGGGCTCGGCAGCGGATTGAACAAGAGTCCCGCACCGTTCGCGTCCACCGCGTCTTCGCTGTAATAGCCGAGGATGT
>JAYUCP010000409.1:0-4088 GCA_043740245.1 Acidobacteriota bacterium
GACGCTTCGTCGCCGAAAGGGTTTGATCGTGTCGTTGTGCAGGATGCGCAAGCCGGGCCGCTCTGGGCGCGCTTTTACGAGATTGGCACGAACCGCCCGCTCTTTTGCGGACGCGATAGCATCGTCAAATACAGTTTGGCCGAGATCGAATACGAACGGCGCAACGGCTACAACTGGTACACCGGCAGTCCGGCTGGGTTGCTGGCGAAAGAGTATCCGGCGTGGCGGGCGAAGTGGATAACCGAGAGGAAGACGCGCTGAAGATGCGGTACCGGGAGCGGTAGCGACCGGGTGCTTCGAGTGTGTATAACGCGGAGGCACCCGGTCGCTACCGCTCCCGGTACCGCATCAGAGGAACGACAATGAACAACAACAACGACCGACGCACATTTCTCAAAACGCTAGCGGCCACAGGCACTGTGTTGTGGCTGCCGTTGCCTGCCTCCGCTGCTGCTGAAGACGCCTGGGCGCAGGTGCCCGCGATCTTGCGCCGCATCAAAGCGCCCGTCTTTGCGAAGCGCGACTTCGACATCACCAAATTCGGCGCGGTCACGGGCGGTCAAACCGATTGCACCGACGCCCTTCGCCAAGCCATTGCCGCATGCAACAAAGCGGGTGGCGGGCGCGTCGTCGTGCCGCTGGGCGAATTCCTGACCGGCGCGATTCATCTGTTGAGCAACGTCAATCTGCACGTCAGCGCGGGCGCGACGCTCAAGTTCAGTCAAGACACCAAACAGTATCTGCCCGTCGTCTTCACGCGCTGGGAAGGCGTCGAGTTGATGAATTACTCGCCGTTCATCTATGCCTTTGAGCAGCGCAACCTCGCCATCACCGGCGCCGGCACGCTGGATGGACAAGCCGACGAGACGCATTGGTGGCCGTGGAAAGGGCGCGGGCGCAATGCCGAGAATCAGGACAAGGCGCGCAACCGTTTGATTGAGATGGGAGAGAAAGATGTGCCCGTCAGTGCGCGCGTCTTTGGCGAAGGTTCGTATCTGCGCCCCAATTTCATTCAACCCTACCGCTGCCAGAACGTGTTGATCGAGGGTGTGACGATCAAGCGTTCGCCGATGTGGGAGATTCATCCCGTGCTCTGCCGCAACGTCACTGTGCAGGGCGTGCGTGTCAGCAGCCACGGCCCCAACAACGACGGCTGCGATCCCGAATCGTGCACCGACGTGCTGATCAAGGATTGTACTTTCGACACGGGCGACGATTGCATCGCCATTAAATCAGGGCGCAATGGCGATGGCCGCCGCGTCAATGTGCCGACCGAAAACGTCATCATTCAAGGTTGCGAGATGAAAGACGGGCACGGCGGCGTGACCATCGGCAGCGAGATTTCGGGCAGTGTGCGCAATGTGTTTGCCGAGAACTGCCGGATGGACAGCCCGCACCTGGAACGCGCGCTGCGTTTGAAAACCAATGCGGTGCGCGGCGGCACGCTCGAAAACATACACATGCGCAACGTCCAGATCGGTCAGGTCAGCGAGGCCATCGTCTCGGTGGATTTCACCTATGAGGAAGGTGAGGCGGGCAAGTTCATGCCGGTGGTGCGCAACGTCAGCGTGCGCGACGTAACCAGCCAGAAGAGCAACTTCGCGCTGTATCTGCGCGGCTTTGAGCGCGCGCCGATCACGGACATCCGGATTGAGAACTGCACGTTTGATAACGTTGCGCGCGCGAGCGTTTACGAATACGCGCACAACATTGCGCTCAGCAACGTGCGCATCAACGGCGCGCCGCCGCTGCGTATTGCGCTCGCTGGTGATTCGACAGTGACTGAAGGTTCCGGCTGGGGCGTTGGTTTTCGGGAGCGCTGCAACGCGACGGTTGAATGTTTGAACCAGGCGCGCAACGGGCGCAGTTCGCGCAGCTACATCAGCGAAGGCCATTGGACGCGCGCGCTCGCGCAACACGCCGCATACATTCTCATTCAATTCGGCCACAACGATCAGCTCGGCAAAGGGCCGGAGCGCGAGACCGTAGCCGGGACAACCTACAAAGATTTTCTGCGTCGTTACGTTGACGAAGCGCGCGCGGCGAATGCGAAACCCGTGCTGGTCACTTCGCTCGCGCGCCGCAATTTCAACGCTGAGGGCAAGGTGGCCGACGACATTCTCGCCACTTATGCCGAAGCCTGCCGTCAGGTTGCGGCGGAAAAGAATGCGCCGCTGCTTGATCTGCACGCGCGCAGCATCGAGTTGCTCAATCGTTTGGGCAAAGCCGGCGCGGCGGAATTTGATGCGAAGAAAGAAGACGGCACGCCAGACACCACGCATCTCTCGCGCAAGGGCAGCGCGGTGTTTGGGAAAATGGTGGCGGAAGAGTTGGTCAAAGGCGTGCCTGAATTGCAAAGTAAGTTGCGCTAAGTCTAGGAACGCCACCAAGGATGCTGGCGCTCGGGTGTCCGTCAAAGTTTTGCCGCAGGGGGAATGGACGGCGCGGCAAGGGTAGCGCAAACTGTTTAGTTTGCGCGGCTTCGGGAACTCCAACCGTAGCATGACTGCTACCCCTTGCTCGACTGCTGAAGCCGCGCAAACTAGACAGTTTGCGCTACCCTGGCCACGCCGTCTGTTGTGCCTGTAGCGCCCTCACGCAAAATTTTGACGGACACCTTGGCGCTCCCAGGATTTGCATCCCGCCCGCACACGGCGTATCTTTTCGCCGTCGCACCAACCCATCCAAGCAAACACAATTCACTCGCAGGAGGTACGCGTTATGAAACAGCATCGCAGCACTCGGAGCAGCATTCTGATCGCACTCTTTTTGGCGTCAGCATTCGTATTGGCCCTGACGTCCGGCGTTACGATTACGGCCCAACAAAGCGGGGCCGCCACCGCTCCGGCCAAAGCCGAGGGCGGCAAGCGTCCCATCGAAATGAAAGACATTTTGGCGTGGAAGCGGCTGGGCACGGCCACGGTTTCCAACGACGGCAAGTTTTTCGCTTACAAGTTGACGCCGACCGAGGGCGATGGCGAAGCCGTGTTGCGCCGTGTCGCTGATGACAAAGAGTGGCGCTTCGCTATCGGCGAATCGGCAGGCTTCGGCGGCGGTGGCGGCGGTGGCGGCGCTTTTGGCGAGGGGCCGGTGGCGCGCGAGTTGGCGTTTTCGGATGATGGCAAATGGTTCGCCTTCACGGTCGCTCCCAGCGCCAAAGAGGCCAAGCGGTTGAAACGTGAGCGCAAGCCGTTGCAGAACAAGATCACGCTCGTCGAATTGGCGACCGAAAAGAAAACCGAGTTTGAAAAGATCAGACGCTTTGCTTTTTCGGCGGAGAACGCGGCCTGGATTGCGCTGCACCGTTACGGCGCTGAGGCGGCGCCGGCTGGGCCAACAGGGGCGGCGGGGCCAGCGCCGAATGCGCCACCTGCTGCTGGGGCGACCCCAGCGCCCGAACGCGCGACGGGTTCGGATTTGATTCTGCACGAATTGGCGACCGGCAATGAACTCAATGTCGGCAACGTCGCCGATTTCGCCTTCAACAAAAAAGGCGATTGGCTGGCGTGGACGATTGATGCGAATGAGAAGAGCGGCAACGGCATTCAGGTGCGCAACATGGTCAGCGGCGCGGTGCTGCCGCTCGATAGCGACAAGGCCGTTTATCGCGGCTTGAACTGGACAGAGAAAGGCGAGGCGCTGGCGGCGGTGAAGGGCGTCGAGGACAAAGGTTTTGAAGACAAGCTCTACAGCGTGGTCGCGGTGAATTTCAGCAGCATCTCCGGCAATGGGGCGCCGCAGAAGGCCGTTTACGATCCGCGCCAGGACAAGGATTTTCCCGCCGGGCTGACCGTCAGTCCGAATCGTTCGCCCGCGTGGACGGACGATCTGAGCGCCGTGCTCTTCGGCATTCACGAAGTGAAACACAAGAAGCCGGGACGCGCGGGCGAAACGAATGCGCCGGAAGCCGCTGCACCAGCAGGCCCGCCCGCCGGGATGCGCCCACCGGCTGACGAACCCGAGCGGCCAGACTTGGTGTTGTGGCATTGGCAGGACAAACGCCTGCAAGCGCAGCAGCAGGTCGAAGAGAGCCGTGACAAGAATTTCAGCTACCTTTCGCTCTATCGCGTGGCCGATAAAAAATTTAT
>JAYUCP010000410.1:0-9878 GCA_043740245.1 Acidobacteriota bacterium
CTGAACGCGTGGCGGCTGTGGCAAAAGTTGTTTGAACGGGCTGCCGGGGACTGCGGAAAGGCCCTTCAATTGGGGCGGCGAAATTTCTGAGCGGCCTCGCAAGATCACCGGCTTGATCACTACGGCGACCATTCCCGGCGCCAATGTCACGGGCGCGGTAGCCACTGCGACGAATGCCGTCAATGCGACGAACGCGACGAATGCCACGAATGCCACCACCGCCGTCAACTTCAGCGGCGCGCTGAGCGGTGACGTGACCGGCACACAAAGCGCCACTGTGGTGTCAGCAGTGGGCGGCCAGAGCGCGAGCAACGTCGCGAATGGCGCGGTTGCCGCCAATGCTGCTACAGCCACGAATACCGCGAACACCATCGTCAAGCGTGACGCCAGTGGTAACTTTGCTGCGGGCACGATCACGGGCAACGGGTCGGGACTGACCAATGTGCCTGGAACTTTCACATGGCAGGTGGTCGCGGGTACGACGCAGCAAGCGTTACCCAATACCGGTTATGTGGCGACCGACAATGCCAGCCAGGTGACGATTACCTTGCCGACGGCGCCCAACGTGGGCGACACGGTGCGGGTGTCAGGGGCGGGAGCGGGCGGATGGAAGATCGCTCAGAACGCCGGCCAGTCGGTCATCGGGGCGAACCTAGGTTCGTTTGGCGCTAATTGGACGCCGCACGAAAGCAGCAGAAACTGGCGTTCAGTCGCCTCTTCAGCCGATGGGAGCAAACTGGTCGCGGTGGTCAATGGCGGTCAGATTTTCACCTCGACCGACTCAGGCTTGAGTTGGACGCCGCGCTTTGGCGGCGCAAACTGGCGTTCAGTCGCCTCCTCAGCCGATGGAAACAAACTGGTCGTGGGTATGGATTGCTGTCAGATTTTCACCTCGACCGACTCAGGCGTGAACTGGACTGTACGCACGATCAACGGAAACTGGCGATCATTCGCCTCCTCAGCCGATGGAAGCAACCTAGTCGCAGTGGCACAGGGCGACCAGATTTACACCTCAACCGACTCCGGCGTGAGTTGGACGCCGCGCGAGAGCAGTAGATTATGGCTATCAGTCGCTTCCTCAGCCGATGGAAGTAAACTGGTCGCGGTGGTCAGTGGCGGCCAGATTTACACCTCAACCGACGCGGGCGTGAGCTGGACGCCACGTGCCAGCAGCAGAAGCTGGCAGTCAGTCGCCTCCTCAGCCGATGGAAGCAAATTGGTCGCGGTGGTACAGAGCGGCCTGATTTACATCTCGACCGACTCAGGCGTGAGTTGGACGCCGCGTGACAGTAGCAGAAGCTGGCAGTCAGTTGCCTCCTCAGCCGATGGAAGCAAACTGGTCGCGGTGGTACAGAGCGGCCAGATTTACATCTCGACCGACTCAGGCGTGAGTTGGACGCCACGCGAGAGCAGCAGAGAATGGGGTGCCGTCGCCTCTTCAGCCGATGGGAGCAAACTGGTCGCAGTTGAACAGAACGGCCTGATTTACACCTCAACCAACAATACCACAGCGGGAATAGCAGGCTCTCTGAGTGGCGGACAGTCCACGGCCATTGAGTTGCAATTCATCGGCAACGGCCAGTTCATGCCGCTCAGTTACGTGGGGTTCCCGGTCGTCAGGTGAATCGCGCGCGCCGCTCGTGCTCGACGCCAATAAAGCCAAAGGGGTGAAGAGGCAAAACAGGTAGCGCCATTGCGCCACCTATTCGCCTCTTCACCCCTTTGTGTTTGCTGCTGGTCAAGTCGGCCCTCCCTCACGGTCGGGCTACTGACACAGACCGTTAGCGGATTTCCGAAATTGCCGCGATATAGCAACCCCGCGCCGTCGCCGTCAGCGGATCGCTCGCCAGCCGCACGTCGGAAATCTGGACGGGGAAGCCGTCGCGTTTGAGCGCCGCTTCAAACTTTTGCAGGAAGCCGCGCGGTTTGGCGGTGCCGCCCGAGAGCACGATCGGAATCGCCCGGTCGAGCTTGGGCAGTTGCCGGGAGTTCTCGAACTCTTCGCGCAGCTTTTCGACCAGCGTGTTGACGACCTCTTCGTAGTAGATGTGCAGCGCGCTGGACATTTTGTCTTTGGGCTGGCGCGAGAGGTCGAGGGATTCTTCTTTGGCGAGGCGCACGCGGGTGAGCGGTTCGTCGGTCACGGCGGAGACGCTGGTGTCAATGTAATCGCCGGCCTTGGGAATGCTGAAGGTCAGCATGGGGACGGACAAGAACGAGACGCAGACGTTGCACATGCCGCCGCCGCAACTGATGCCGATGCCGGTGAAGTTTTCGGTTTGCAGTTCGGCGAAAACAATCGCCAGGCCTTCGTTGATCGCTTTGGCTTCGTAACCGAGCGATTGCAGGAAGGTCTTGAGCACCGCTTCGTGATAGACGAGGTTGGCGTCAGTGCCTTCGCCTTTGCCGGGCACGCTGAAGCAGAGCAGTTCGTTCTTTTTGGCGCGCGGCACCATCGCTTCGATGATGGCCTGGATGATTTGCTGGCCCATCGGCTCGGTGGCGTTGAGCACGCCCAATTGCATGGGGCGGCGCGGGACGGCGTTGAAAAAGCTGGCGAACTTTTCGGAATCGGTGCCGAAGACGAACAACTCTTTGCCGTTGCGGTGATAGACCATCTTGTTCTGTTGCAAGATGGCTTCGGTCATCTTTGAATAGGGCACGCCGACAAAGGCGTTGAGTTGGCTCTGCGCTTTGTGGCCGTTGGGGCCGCCAGCCAGTACGACGCGGCTGGTGCCGATGTCGAGTCCGAGCGCGCCGGCTTCGCCGCCGGCTTCGGGTGTCGCGGGATTCTTCTCTTCCATTATTCCTCCGTTTTTACCTTGTGTTTTTGGCATTAAAAAGAAAGCCTTTCTTACTTGCTTTCCCGCAAAAATGCAACACTCCGCTGGGGCTTGTTGCATTTACGCGGAAAGGTTCACTGGGTAGGGGCAGACCTGCGTGTCTGCCCCGGTCGGGTTTGACGTCTTCGATTCCGTCTGACGCCACCGAGGGCAGACAGGCAGGTCTGCCCCTACGCTTGCTTCGTGTTTTCATGGGGGGAATGAATTGCGCGCCGCAACATTCAACGCGGCGTCTCGGCGGCCTCAGACTGCAAGGTCAGCTTGGCGTTTTGGGGGGCGGATGAAGTTTGCAGCGCTTTTTGCCGCGCGTACAGATCGCGGTAACGCTCGCGTAATTTGAGACGCAACGCCTCGATGCCGATGCGCTGTTTTTCGGCGCGGCGTTTGAATTCTTCGTCAGCGGTGATGGCGCCGGGCCAGAGCGTCTTGTTCAGCTTCTCCAAAATCTCTTCGTCCCAGGTGAAACCGTAATCGGTCATGTTGGGCGTCGGCACTTTGTATTTGTCCGAGAGACCCATCCCTTCAAAGGGAAAATTCTTGACCCAATCGTGATGAAAGGCAATCGCGCCGTTGTCGGGATTGACCGAAACCAGGCCGTGTGTCGTGCAATTGGCATCGGCGATTTTGTATTTGCTGCGCAAGATGGCGGTTAATAACCGGCCCGAAATGATCTGCCCTTCCGTGAGCGTTTCTTCGAGCGTGTTGGTTTGCGAAGACTCAAAGGCGACGCCGATGAAGCTTTCGTTCAAGCCGATGTAAACATACTTTTGATCGGCCCAGAGCGAATTGCCCGCGTGATTGGCCGTCTGTTCGTCACGCACCACGCGGAAGATTTCGCCAAAGCGGTCAATCAGATAGTTATAGGATTTTTCGCGCTGAATAGTGTATTTGATCAGATTCTTCGAGCGGTTCTGAATGGACGAACTGTTACCCTGCTCAAACTTGAGTTGCTCGCCTTCGGTGGTGTGATAAACGATGCCGATGGGTGTGCTGTTGATTTCTTCCGTAGCGGCCTCAGAATTACGCGGGATCAGGTAATAAGCGCGTGGGTGATTATCAATCTCATACTCGGTATTGATGCGCCCGGTATTACTATAACGTTCGTATTTATCGCCGCGTTCGACCAACCAAACCTTTTCCAAATTGTAACGATCCAGCGTCCCTGTAACAGGCGGCTTGGCCTGTTGTTGCCCATTGGCACTTACGACAATCGTCTTGCCCGGCTGCCCAAAGCGTTGCGCCACGTACTGCCCCGTTTTCATCACGCCCGAATACAACCCGAAGAGCAGGAACCCGGCCAGCACGACACCCAGCGCATAGAGGGCGTGGCGCGCCTGATGGCAAAAGAAAAAGGCCTTGGCCTTAAACGGCATTTCGACCTGTTGCAAGCGGGCGCGTTGTTCAGCCGGCAGGCTGCTCATCGTGGCGCGAAGCTCTTCCAGAATCGAACTGTAAAGGCGCGCTTCCATAATCCAATTGTAGAAGGGCGTTTTTTCGAGGAATTTGAAGCGTTGCAGTGATTGCCGTAGTTCAGCCTGGCGCGCGGCCTGTTTGGCGAGCGTGGTGTGCAAAAAGCGCAGGCGCGCCGAAGGGTTGTCGAAGAGCTTGGCATAGCGCTCGACGACCTGTGCGTAGATTGCATCGGTAGGTTTGCGATTGCTGCTGATAGGGGATTGCTGCACTGCCACTGCCCTGCTCTGATGACTACAAGCGGGGAACAAACGCGCGCGTCCTGTTCCCCGCTTCAATTTTGCCGTTAGACCAGTGAAGCTAGTTCACCGGCGTGACCAGGAAATCCTGCACCAAGCCACGGCCCCGCAATTGACTGGCATAACCGGCGGCCTGTTCACGCGAAACATAGCGGCCCACTTGCACACGGTACCAGGTGCCGCGGCCGGCGATATTCGCCGCCACGATGCGCGCGTCAACGCCCGCCGTTTTTAACCGGCTGACGCGATCATCGGCCTGAGCGCGATCGTTGAATGAGCCGACTTGCAAGGTGATGCCGCCGCGATTCGGCGTGGACGGCACGCCCGCGTTTTCGGGTTTGGCCGCTTCGGGCTTCGCCGCTTCCGGTTTCTTCACGGTGGTGGTTTCCGGCTGCAATACTTTAGGCGCGGGCGTAATGACAGTGACTGGCGGGACGATTTTTTCGGACTTGGGCTGCGTCGTCGCAGGCTTGGTCTCGATACCAGAAGGCCCGGCGGGCGGCTTATCCACGGCGGGCTTGTTGGGATTCGTTACCGCGGCAATGTCGCCCTTGGCCGCATCGTCCGCTTTGGATTTCTCGCCGCCGGCGGCAGTGCTCGCCGTATCCGCATCCGGTTTGACAGGCGGTTTGCGCGTCCCCACCGGACTGAACAGCGAATAGGCGATAAACAACAAGCCCAGCGCCGCCGCCACAATGATGACGGTGCGAAACAGTGAATTCTTCTTGGCAAAGCCGGAAGTAGTCGGAATGCCGGGATCGGTCGAATCTTCGGGCAACACCGGCCAGCCCATAAACTCCGGTTCGGGCGGCACGCCATAGCTGGGGTTATCGAAATTCGGTTCGGCGGCGCGATATTGTTGCCCGCCACCCGCGTAAGGGTCATGCGGCTGGTATTGTTCGCCCGCGCCAGGCATGCCGGCCATGCCCATTTGATATTGATCGGGCGCGTTCCGTTGATTGCCGGGCATCCCGTAATCGGGCGTCGCAAAAACATCTTCAAAGGCCGGCGCGGCTTCGTTGGGTTGGTAGCTTTGCGGCTGTTGCACGGTCGTGCGCGGAATGTCGAGCACGTCGTCAAAATCGTCATCAATGCGCGTGGCATAGACATCCTGGTCGGCCCGATCAGCCCGATCTGCCCGATCAGGTTGATGCGCGACCGGTGCCGTCGGATAGTTCGCGCCGGAATAGTTCTGGGTCGGGTAATTCGCGCCCGAATAGTTGCCGCTTGGATAGCCACCCGCGTCGGCAGCGCCACCGCCATAACCCGGCGCCGGGTAACTGGCCGTACGCCTGCCGCCATTGTCATAGCTGCCGCTGCTCGCACCGCCGCCCCCACCACCGAAGCTGCCATCATCGAAATTGGTGCTATAGGTATCAAAGCCGCCCACCCCCGCTTCAGGCCGCACCTCGATAATCGTGGCACAACGCGCGCAGACGACACGGCTTGAATCGGCCTGATTTTCAAATTGGCATTTTGGGCAAGTCACTCTCATGGGTTCTCTCTTCCGTTGTGGTTTTAGTTGTAGCCGTCTTCAGTCCCCAGTAACGTCGCAATAACGGCCAACGTTGTAGGCCCTTTCGCGCTAGCAACCTTGGGCAACCTTGGGTAACTTCGGACAACCTCAGGCAGACGCGGGATGCTAAGCAGGTACAAAGGGGTCGCGCGCGGGCTGTGCTCATGAACACTGGAAGGACTGGCCGGTTCAGCGGGGCGAGCACCGGGACGGATCGTTGGGGCAACACCCGTAACCGCTCGAAACAATGCTTCTCAGTAAAACAGCTAACGCGTAGGTCACGCACGCCGCGCGGATTGTAGCTTGGTCAGTGTACGCAGGCAAGCCAATAAGTCACGGGCAGATAATGGGGTTAGGTGGCGCTCAAGCGAGTTAGGCGACGAGTGACAGACCGCTGGAGGCTTGAAAAACAGCGGCCCGCCACCCATTTTTGGGCATCGCTAGCCGTTCCAGCGCAGCCACGTGTGTCTGCGCCAATCAAATGAAGTTGCCAAAAGCGGCGGCTGATTGAAGAATGCAAAATCGCCATCCGTCTGCGATCTACCAGGCGTTTTCAGTTCAACACTGCCGCCTGGTCCGGCGCTGGCGGGACGCATCAATCTGGCTGCGGCCCAATCGGCGTGATCCTGGTCGCGGTTGCCGTTCCCGGTCAAAACCAGCAAGCGCAATTCACTTTTGCCTGCGATGCTCACATTGACCCGCTGGGCCGGCTGATAGCCATAGACCATGCCGCTGTCATACAGCTTCTCGCCATCCGCAAAGACCTGAAACACGACTGAACCATGCATCCCGACCTCATCATCCACACCGACATCCGCCTGAAAGCGGTCGTATTGCCCATCCAGTGCGTAACGCAATTCCGAGAGCGCGTGGACGCCCAATCCTTTGGGATATTGCACGCCATTGATCGTCAGCGTCCGGCCATCGCGCGCAGCCGCTTCGCCATTGCTCATATCGCGTTCCAACGGCCCCCAGCCGTTGGCTTGGTAAGTCGTTGGCAAATCGCTCAGATAAACAGTCGTGTCCACCGTTGCCACTGGTTTGTATTGGGCGATCAACGTGCGCGGGCCGTCTTCGATGGTCAGGATATGGGTGCGCGCGGCGCCCGTTGACCATGCGCTGAATTCGTAGCCGTTCTGGCTGGCAGGCGCGCTCAGGTCGCGTTTGGAATTGGTGATCGTCGCCACCGTGAAGGGCGTGGTGTAAGTCGCCCCGCCATAATTGATCTGCAACCCGCTCGGCACGGTATCGAAGGTGTAGCGCACCGTGAACGGCCGCACATCCATGCATTTGCCCACCGAGGCCGCGCCCAGCGTGTCATAGGCCACCGCGCAAATTTCGTAATAGGTGTTGTCGCCGTGATCTTCGGCAATAAAAGTGCCGGTTGAGCCTTTATGGCTCCCCTGGTCAAAATGCACGTGTTCGTTGTGGTGCAGCAATATCTTGTATTCGGTCAGGTAAGAAACATCGCCGTCCTCAGGATCGGTGGCGGTCACGCTGAAACCGATTTCATCACCGCTGTAATAAGTTGATTGCGGTCCGGGCGAAGTGAAAATAAATTCCGGGCGGCTGTTGCCGACGATGATTTCGAGTTGCGCGCTGCCTGTGCCCCCTTGCGGATCAGTCACGGTCAACGTCGCGGTGAACCGGCCATTGCGCGTGTAAACGTGCTCCGGCTCCATTTGCGTGGAGCTGCCGCCATCGCCGAAATCCCAGTTGTAAGTCATCGGTTGCCCATCGGCATCGGATGATCCGCGGCCCGAAAATTTCACCGTCAACGGCGCCGCGCCGCTGGTCACATCCGCAGCGATGTCGGCCGCGGGCGCGCTGTTGCCGTTCGGCACATAGCGAATGCGGCGCACCTCGCTGATCATTCCCAGCGCCACATAATACAAATTGCCATCCGGCCCAAACGTCACTTGCGCGGGCCCGCCACGCTCCGCCACGCTCGCGGCAAAATCGTTGACCGTCGCGCGGCCCTCGGCGTCAAAGGTCGCAAACTTGATCCAGTTGCGGCTGTAATCCGAAATGAACAGCGCGTTGCGATATTGCGCCGGCCAGGCCGTGCCCGCATAAAACCCGCCCGCCGCCACCGAAGCCGAAATCAAAAAGTGCTGATAGGCATAGGCGGGCGCTTGCACCGCTCCTTCGCCTTCCGCGTAAAGTTGCTGGCAGCGTTGCAGCGTCCCGCCGTTGCTGGCGTATTGCCCTTGCCGCAAATTCCCCTGGTCGCCACCCTCATAACAAGGCCAGCCAAAATTCTTGCCATTGCCGGCGTTGATCTCTTCCCACGTTGACCAACCGACATCGCCCGCATACAACACGCCCGTGCGCGGGTGCACCGTGAAGCGGAACGGATTGCGCAAGCCGTAGCTCAACACCTTTGAGCGATTGCTATCGGCGTCGCCGTCCCAGAACGGATTGTCGCGCAGCCCCCGCCCAGTCAGCGGATCGAGCCGGAAAATCTTGCCCGCCATGCTGTCGAGTTCGATGGCCCGCAACGCGCGCGTATCCGCCGTCGTGTACCCGGCCCCATCGCCCGTGCCCACGTAAAGCTTGCCGTCCGGCCCAAACGTCACCGTGCCGATGCTGTGCGTGTCGGCATCCGACGGCACGCAATCACGCACGTAGCCCTGGCCGTCGCCACAAGCCGGGTGCTCACTGTCATCCAGGTTGCCGATGTTGCCGCTATTGTCCAGCGTGCTATTCGTCCCCAGGATCACCACGCGGCTGCCCTCGGCCGTGGCCGCCACATAAGGGTTCTCAGCCTGCGCCGTCACACGCAACAAACGGCTGACGCGCGCGCCGATGCCATCCTTCGGCGCGCCCGGCGGGTCATAGGTGTAGAGCAAATAAACGTAGGGTGTACGCGGGAAATCGGGATGCACAGCCAAACCCAGCAAGCCGCGATCTCCCAGTTGGTTCACATCATCCTGGATGTCAATGAAGGGCGCGGCCAGCAACGCGCCTTGCCGCCACACGCGCACGACGCCGCGCTTTTCGGCAATAAAGACGGTGTTGCCCGGCGCAAAGGCAAGCGCCGTCGGCAAATTCAATCCGGTGCCGATAAAGCTTTCGTTGATGAAGCCCGGCGGCGCGCTGGGCGCGGCAGTGGCGCTGGTTGAACCGGATTTGGCATGCACACCGGCCAGTCCGGCCAGCAGGGATAGGGTAAGAAAAAGGCTAAGCAATACCGTACGCATAACAGCTCTCCTGAACATTTCGTTGAAGAATGCGGACGGCGGCACACCCATAGAATGCAGGACGAAGGATGGTAGAAGCTACGGACAAGCGTATTCACACACACCGATCACCATGCCGAACACCGGTTGGAAGCTAATTTTGGAGGGGTACGAACAAGCTGCCTCAACCTCGGTATCATTCATGCTTTCATTCATGCGAAGCCGCTGCGTTTGGACGAACGCCGGGGCTTCCCGCTGTCTAGCTCGTCAAACCGATTGTCAAAGCAGGCAAGATGTTTTGGGTTTACGCCCAAGAGTGCTGGCGTGCGAAAAACGTTACGACGCACAAAATGGCCGTCAATACAGGCCCTTTGCCATTTGCAGCCAGCATTTTCTCAACCGGCACCGCAAGACCAGCACGCCTGGCTGAGCAAACGTATTGACGCAGCCAGCGCCTCACACGCGCTGGCTCCGTCAAATCACTGAAGAAGATTTTTGAACACACGTCAAAGAGCATGGAGTTCAGGCTTCAGCCTGAATCCACGGCTAACGTTCTTTGAAAAGAGTAACAGGTGAGTCCAAAGCCGCATAGAATAAGGGTGTAACGCACTTACTCATGTTGCGAAAG
>JAYUCP010000411.1:0-25102 GCA_043740245.1 Acidobacteriota bacterium
GACGGCGCAGATCGAACGGCGCTTTACCAAAGGGCTGGGCTTCCAGGCGTTTTATACGCTGACCAATGCGCTGCGCCAGGCGGGCAATTCCTTCCGCGATGATGTGGCGACTGTTTACGACCCCACGGTCTATCTCGAAGGCACGGTGCCGACCAACGATTACGACCTCAATCGCAAGCTCTTTTACGACCGCGATCTGGCGGTGCCGAAACACCGCGCGCGCTGGAACTGGAACTACGACCTGCCGTTGGGCAAGGGACAAAAGTTCCTCGGCGCGGCGCACGGTTTCATGAACGGTCTGGTGGGCGGCTGGAAGCTGGCGGGCAGCGGCACCATGCTCAATACTTTTTACACGCTGCCAACAGGGAACTGGGGCGAGTTGAACAAGCTCGAAGTTTACGGCAAGAAATACAAGATCACCGATTGCCGCGCCACACCCGCGACCGCCACCAACAAAGCCGATGAACGTTGCACCGATGGCTACCTCTGGTACAACGGCTACATTTCAATTCGCTCAATCAACAGCACGAACGCGGCGGGCTTGCGCAACGGCGTCTATGGCTTGCCGGATAATTACAAACCGCTGCAAAAACCGATCAACCCCTGGCCCGTCGGCGCGGACGGCAAGCCGCTGCCGTCAACCGCGACCAACAATGCGGACTTCGATACGAACGTGGTTTACATTCCGCTGGTCAACAACCGTGACGCCAACAACAACCCGCTCGTTACCGATTGCAGCAATCCCGCCGCGCTGCGCAATTGCGTGCGTGTGTCGAAAGACACTGGCTATCACCCATTGCGCAATCAATATTTGCTCGGGCCTTTCAACTGGGTGACCGACGCCTCGTTGCTGAAAGTCTTCACGCTCAAGGAACGTTACCGCCTGCGCGTGAACGTGGACATGTTCAACATCTTCAACGTGCAAGGTTTGAATGCCCCGAACGGCGAAGGCATCGCCAGTCTCGCCAACTCCTACGGCGGGAGCAACGGCTTCAAGCCGCGCCAACTACAAGGCACCTTGCGGTTCGAGTGGTAAGGCGGGGCAGGGAAGTCGTCGTAGCGCAAACTGTCTAGTTTGCGCTGGTGGCTGCGGACGTCTTGGCGGAAAACGGCCGCTCTGCTTGCCAGCCACGCAAACTAGACAATTTGCGCTACGACGCGCCACACGCTGAGAGAAAACAATGAAACAAACACCACGTCGTACCTTTATGAAATCCACTGCGGCATCGGCTGTCGGCTTGACGCTCGCGGCGCAAACTATTCACACCCAAACCGCGCGGCTGCGCTTCGCTGTCATCGGCTTGAATCACGGCCACATTAACGGCCAAGTTAAAGCCGTCCAGCGCGGGGGCGGGGAACTGGTTGCCTTCTTTGCGAAAGAGCCGGAGCTGATCGCCAAATTCCAAAAAGACTTCCCCGGCGTCAAACTCGCGCGCAGTGAAGACGAGATTCTTACTGACACCAACGTCCAGCTCATCATAAGTGCCTCAATTCCGAATGAACGCGCGCCGCTTGGTCTGCGCGTGATGCAACACGGCAAGGATTTCATGGTGGACAAGCCCGGCGTCACTTCACTGGCGCAACTCGCCGAAGTGCGGCGCGTGCAAGCGCAAACCAAACGCATCTATTCGATCCTTTACAGCGAACGTTTGGAAAACCCCGCGACCATCAAGGCCGGTGAATTGGTCAAGGCTGGGGCGATTGGCAAAGTCGTTCAAACCGTCGGTCTTGGCCCGCATCAGGTGCGGCCCGAAACGCGCCCGGCCTGGTTTTGGGACACCAAGTATTACGGCGGCATCATCACCGACATCGCTTCGCATCAGTTCGATCAGTTTTTATACTTCACCGGTTCAACCAGCGCCGAAGTGGCCGCCGCCCAGGTGCGCAATGTGAATCATCCGAAGTATCCCAACTTTGAAGACTTCGGCGACGTGCTGTTGCGCGGCAATGGCGGCACCGGCTACATACGCGTGGATTGGTTCACGCCCGAAGGCCTGGGCACCTGGGGCGATGGGCGCTTGACGATCATCGGCACCGAAGGCTTCATCGAAATTCGCAAGAACGTAGACATCGGCGGGCGCAAAGGCGGCAATCATCTTTTTCTGGTGAATCAAAAAGAGACCCGCTATTTCGATTGCAGCAAAGAGCCGCTCCCTTATGGCGAACAACTGGTGAATGACGTGCTCAATCGCACGGAGACAGCAATGCCGCAGGCGCATTGTTTCCTGGCAACTGAGTTGGCTTTGCAAGCGCAAAAGCTCGCGCGCAAATTGAGCTAAAAGAGTAGGACAGACTTTTGTCTGTCAGTTGCGGTAGGACAGACTAAAGTCCGTCCTACCAAAAGCAGATTTCATTTGGAGGTTACCTATGACTACCCGCATCAATTTCAAGCTGAGAGCCGTGCTGTTCGGCATTGGCTTGCTCCTGGCGTTAGCCGGTTCGGGCTTCGCACAAGAAACGCGCAGCACCATTCTGGGCACCGTCCGGGATAGCGCCGGCGCGGTCGTGCCGGGGGCGACGATTGAAGTCACCAACGCGGACACCAATGCTTCTACGCGGCGCACGGCCAATGACAAGGGCTACTTCGAAGCGCCCTATCTGTTGCCCGGCAACTACAACGTGACTGTGAGCGCGCCCGGCTTCAAACGCTATGTGCAGAGGGGCTATGCGTTGACCGTAAACAGCCGGCAGAATCTGGACATCACCATCGAAGTGGGCGGCACCAGTGAAACCGTCACAGTGACCGCCACCAATACCGCGTTGCTCGAAACCACCAACGGCAATGGCACCGCCTCGCTCGAACAGCGCCAGATCAGCGACTTGCCCGTGATGAGTAACAGCGCGATCCTGTTGGCGCGCGGCGTGCCCGGCATCCAATGGACGGCGCAGCCGAATTATCTGGGCATGCACTCGAACGTCGGCGGTTCGGCGATCAGCGCGGCGGGCGGCGTCGGCGGGAATGAATTCTCACTCGACGGCGTGCCCAACATGACGCAAGGCCGCCGCACGGGCTATCTGCCTTACACCGACACGGTCGCCGAATTCAAAGTCGAGACCGCGCCCTTCGACGCCAGCAAAGGCCACACGACCGGCGCGACGATCTCGCTCTCGACCAAGAGCGGCAGCAACGATTATCACGGCCAACTCACCTGGCAGCACTGGCAACAGCGCATCAACGCCACTCAAAGCACCACCAACGCCAGTTACTGGTCGCGCATCAAGGCCGCCGAAGCCGCCGGCAATACGACGCTGGCCGAGCAGTTGAAATCGGTCAGCGCGCAACCGTCCGGCCGCTCGAACAACTGGGCCGGTTCGGTGGGCGGGCCAGTGCGTGTGCCCTGGCTTTTCAACGGCAAGGACAAGCTCTTTTTCTTCTTCGGCTACAACGCGGCCAAAGACGTGAAGACCGAAGAGGCGTCGCAGGTCAACCGCACCGTGCCTGCCGACGCGCATCGTAAGGGCGATTTCTCAGACCTGTTGAAACTCGACCCGGTGCGCTATCAGATTTACGACCCGCGCACGGCGCGGCTGGTCAACGGCGTGGTCACGCGCGATCCGTTCCCGAACAACCAGGTGCCGATCCTCAATCCGATGTACAAGTTTTATGAAGCCCTCTACCCGCACGCCAACAACGTGCCCGGCGTGGTGGCGACGGATGGCACCAACAATTACGTGGCTTCGGCGACGCCCTTCAATTGGGACTACAAGGCCCTCACCAACCGCGTTGACCTGAACCTGACTGCCAAGCAGCGCATGTTCGGCAAGTGGAGCTACAGCAACTTCAACCCCGAAGACCGCGGCGATTGGACGTATGAGACCGCGCGCGGTTTGCTCTCGAACGGGCTGGTGCGCAAGAACATCGGCATCACTTTCGATCACGTCTACACCTTCAACTCGACGACGATCTTCAACTGGTCGGTCGCCTGGAACCGCTTTATCGAAGGCAGCGCCTCGAATGCGGTGCAGACCAGCTTCCCGCCCAGCAAGGTCGGGCTGCCGAGCTATCTCGACGCGAAAGCCGGAACGTACATTCACCTGCCGAATGTGGACTTCGACGCCTACAGCGATTTCACGCGCGGCTATCCGGGCTTTGCGCGTTACAGCGTCGGCACGCTGCGCAGCGAGTTGTCAAAATACATGGGCACGCACGCGCTGCGTGTCGGCATGGACATCCGCGACAACTGGCGCGCGTCAAACGGGCCGGGCAACAGCGCGGGCAATTTCTTTTTCGCCAATAACTATGTGCGCCAGGCGCAGAACACGACCAATGCCTTCAACATCGGCTTGCAATGGGCGGCGTTTATGCTGGGCGTGCCCACCAGTGCTTCGATCAGCACGAACGACGACCTCTATCTGAACAACAAGTTTTACTCCGGCTATGTGCAAGACGATTGGAAGCTGAGCCGCAAGCTGACGGTCAACTTTGGTCTGCGTTATGAACTCGAAGCCGGCTTCCGTGAGCGTTTCAATCGCGGGCTGACGGGCTTCGATTTGAACGCGACCTTGCCGATTTCGGCGGGCGCGCAAGCGGCTTATGCGACATTGCCCGCCTCGATTCTGGCGTTGCGTCCGGCCAGCGAGTTCATCGTCAAAGGCGGCAATCTTTACCTGGGCAAGGATGGCGCGCCCGACACGGTCAACAAATCGCAACCGGCCTGGATGCCGCGCCTCGGTTTCGCTTATCAACTGAACGACAAGACCGTCTTGCGCGGCGGCTGGGGCATGTTCTTCGATACGAACAACGTGATCGAAAACGGCCTTGACCAGACGGGCTACAGTCGTGGCACCGGCACGACCATCACGAATGACAATGGGCTGACCTTCACGAATGCGAATCTGACTTCCGCCGCCTGCCGCGCCAGTCTGAGTGCTTGCGTGACGCTGTTGGCCGACCCGTTCCCGGTGCGGGCCGATGGCTCGCGCTTCGACAAACCGCTGGGCAACGCGCTGGGCTTGATGGCGCGCCAGGGTTCCGGGTTCACTTATCTTGATCGCGATTGGGAGCGCGCGCGGCAGCATCGCTACCGCCTCGGCTTGCAACGGCAGCTTGGCGGTTCGATGTTGTTGGAAGTGGCCTATCTCGGTTCGCGCTCCGATCGGCTGCAAATCGGCAAGCGCCTGGACGCGCTGCCAGGGAAGTATTGGGCGACGGGTTTGATCCGCAACAACACGCTGGCAAACGATCTCAACTCGACGTTGACCAACCCATTCAACATTGGCAATTTCGCCTCGTTGGCGACCACGAGTCCGGTCATCTATGCCGACATGCAGACGAAGGGCTTCTTCACCGGCACCACCATCGCCAAGTCGCAGTTGCTGCGTCCTTACCCGAACATCAACAACCTGACGAATGGGCGCGATCCGGGTGGCTCGCAGGTCTACAACGATCTGGAAGTCACCGCCACCAAGCGCCTCTCGCACGGTTACAGCTTCCAACTCTCCTACGTCTGGTCATCGAACATCAACAAGACTACGCGCGAGAACGAGTTTGATGAGGTCCTGGTCAGGCAGGCGTCGAACAACTCCGCGCCGCACAATTTCAACGCCAACTTCATCTACGAATTCCCCTTCGGCAAAGGCAAGCGGTTCCTGTCGGGGAATAAGTGGCTGAATGCGCTGGTCGGCGGCTGGCAATTCAGCGGCATCTATGTCAAACAGAGCGGGCGTATTTTCGGCACGGGGAACTGGTTCTACTACGGCAACGACCTGCGCGCCATCGCCAAGGACACCAAAGACCAGACCGTCACGGACTGGTTCAATTGGCAACTCTTCCCCGGCGCTTCGCGTGATTTCGTTGCGGCGAACCGGGCGGCTTACGAAACGCGTATCCGCTCGCTGGTGCCGCAATCGGTCTTGACGCAGATGGGCAATATCTGCGGGACGGGCAACAACGTGGCTTGCACGTATGAGAACGTCACGCCGACCAACTTCCAGCCCAATTCGTTCCACACCCGCATCTTTCCGAACTCGCTCAACTGGCTGCGTGGGATGGGCAAGAACCAACTCGACGCCAACTTCCTGCGCCGCTTTACGGTGCTGGAGAAGAAGACGCTGGAATTCCGCTTGGATTTGATCAACGCCTTCAACCACGTGCTCTGGGACAATCCGACCACCGACATCACCAGCTCGAACTTCGGCAAGGTCACCACGCAGTGGAACACGCCGCGCTTTATCCAATTCCAACTGCGCTTTAATTTCTAACCGCAGCTTTAGGCCAGCCGCAGATGAACGCCGGTTTGTGCGGCGTTCGTCTGCGGCTTTGTTGTTTGAAAGGTGATTTACGAATCGTACTCGCTGAGGTAGAGCAGGTTGTCGTAGTCAATCAAGCCGAGCCGGAGCTTGCGCAACCAGCCTGCGCGGCCCAGCAGATTGCGCTCGACGCCGGGGAATTTGGCGAAGTAGACGAAGCTTTGAAAGATGATGTCGCCGGTTTGCAGGGTGACTTCGTGGCCGTAAGCTTCGAGCGAGCCAGTCAAGCCGCCGAGCCGGATGGGAATGCCTTGCTCAATCGGGACGCCAAGTTCACGTCCGATTTCGTTGGTGAAAAGGCAAACGCCAGCGCCTGGGTCAACTTTCGCCTGTACACGCAGGGATTGCCCGCCATAAAAGAGTGTGATGGCAAGCGGGATGCCTTCTTTATCCTCGACGTAGTGGTGCTCTTCGGCAAAGGTCAGTTGTGTCATAAGGCTAAATTCCCATGAATGGAAGATCGTCAGGTGAAGTGACACGGAGAATAAGCGGCAAGTATGCGCCATCCTCGCGGGCGGATTTCAACACCGCTTGCTGGCTCTGACTGGCCGCGATCAAACGGTCGCCATCCAACGCCACCCAGTGTCCGGCGTATTCGTGTTTGTGCTCCTCGATCCATTGCCGTTCGCGTTTGTCATCCGGCATCGGGATGGGTTTGGGACGTTGGTCGGGCGGGAGTGGGGTGGGCTGGTGGCGTTTGATTTCTTCCCACTGCGCCGTCTCTTCGTGTGAAGGGATGCGCGCAATGAGCGGCAAATATGCGCCATCGGTGCGGGCTGCGTCCAACACTTCTTGCTGACTGTGACTGGCTGCCACCAACCGGTCGCCATCCAGCGCCACCCATTGCCCGGCGTATTCGTGCTTGTGTTCGCTGATCCACTGCCGTTCGCGCGTGTCACCCGGCATCGGCACGGGTTGGAGGCGCTGCTTGGGCGGTGCTTTATCGGGCGCGGGTTGGCGCTCCGTCAGCAAGTGAGCAAGCTGGCGTTGCGCGGCTGGCGACAATTGCTCGACTTGACGGAGAATGCTTTCGACGGCGCTGGTCTCAACAGTAGCAAGTGACATCGTGCTGCTCCTTTTCCTAAACAAACGCAGATTCAAGTGACGGCGCGTAGTATAGCGGACGCGGCCACAACACGGAACTTCAAGATGAAACGCAATCTCCTGCTCCTGATATTTACGCTGAGCATTGGCGCCAGCTTCGGCTGGCTCGCCGCCGGCCAGCAACCCGCCTTGCAAAAATGGCAAAAGGGCAAAGGCTGGGGCTGGGTCTGGGGCAAAGACGATGAAGTCGGCGCGCTCAACGAAATGACCGACGCCTCGCGCCTCGCGGCCTTGCGCCTGGCCGACAAAGGCAAGACCTATGACCTCGGCGTCAATTACGACCGCACGTCTTACAAGTGGCCCGGCCACAGCCCCACCGAAGTCATCGCCTTCCGCACACCCGAAGGCCTCAAACGTCAACGCGACCTGCCCGCGCTGGTCAACGACAACGCCGACAAACTGGCCTGGCACAGCGCGGCGCTTTTCATCAGCGATAACGTCGGCACCCAACTCGACGGCCTGGGCCACATCACGACCGACGACGACAATCATTGGTACAACGGTTTCAAAGAGAGCGACTGGGGCGGCAACTTCGGCGTGCGCAAGGCCGATGCCGAGACGATTCCGCCCATTGTCGCGCGCGGCGTGCTGATTGATGTCGCCGGTGCAAAAGGGGTGGATGCGTTGCCGGGCAACTACGCAATCACGGTGGCCGATTTGCAGCAGGCGTTGGCGAAAGAGAAGACGCAACTCAAACCGGGCGATGTCGTGCTGATTCGCACGGGCACGCTGCGGTATTGGGGCGCGACAGGCAGCGACCACGCCACTATCGCGCAACACGATTCGGCCGGCATCAGTTTGGAAACCGCCAAATGGCTGGTCGAAGAGAACGGCGCGCTGTTGCTGGGCAGCGATACCAGCGGGTTGGAATACGGCCCGGCGGAAAAGGACACGGCGGCGTATCGCGCCAAGTATCGCTCATTCAATCCGGTGCATCGGTACCTGCTGGTCGAACAGGGCATTCACATCGGCGAGTTTCATAATCTGGAAGGGCTGGCGCGCGCGCAGGTTTACGAGTTTTGTTACGTTGCCGCGACCAACAAGATCAAAGGCGCGGCGGCGGGCTTCACCATGCGGCCATTGGCGATTCGCTAGGGCGTTCTGAAATTACATTTGGCTGATGAATTCCTTGAGCCACGCGCGAATTTCATCGCGCACGCGGCGAAAGCTGTTCAGCCGGTATTCGTCGTCGCCCACGCCGGGCGCGGGTGGGTCTTCAAAGCTGTGATGAATGCGTTGTGTCTGGCCGGGAAACACGGGACAGGCTTCATTGGCGTGATCGCAGACCGTGATGACGTAAGCGAATTGCCGCCCAACAAACTCGTCCACGTTTTTTGAACGCTGCTGCGCGATGTCAATGCCAAGCTCGGCCATGACTTGAATCGCTTCGGGGCGCACGAAGCTGGCCCGCGTGCCGGCGCTGTGGACTTCAAAACGTGCGCCACCCCCTTCTTTATCGAGGTCGCGCAGCAAGCCTTCAGCCATCTGGCTGCGCGCGGAATTGCCGGTGCAAAGGATCAGGACGCGGATTTTTTCATTCATAGGTTTATTGCTTTGACTGGTCGCGCATTGCCGTCAGCGCGTCCAGCCGCAACATCTGATAGCCGCCGCCATCATCCACAAACAGCAACACGGGCTTGCCGCCGACTGTGCCCGCCGTCACGCCTTCGGGTTTCATCTTCTTGCCGAACTTGACCGGCAGTTGCCGCAGCGTGCCGGCGGCTTGGCCGTCCCAAGTCGAGAGCGTAAAGGGCGCAGCCGAATCATCGGTGGATTTGCCGAGCACGACGAGGAAGGCGCCCAGCGCGTCAATGTATTCCAGGCTGCGTATGCCTTGTTCGTCTTTTGACGGTTCGGGCGTGAGCATGATGGCTGGCAGCATTTCCAGATTGGCGGTCGTCCACGCGCCCGCCAAATCTTTGACCTTGACCGCCAACACCAGCGGCTTGCCCTGCGGCACCGGCGTGCGCACACCAAACAGGAGCGCGTGCCGCTGGCGATCCCAGGCCAGCCCTTCGATATTCAGCCCGTCATTGTTAGGCCCCAGCTTGGCCGCCGCCGCCAACTCAGGTTCGTGCTCGATCAACCAGCCGCGGAAGCCCGGCATGTTTTCGGCGCTCAGACCGTGATCCTGGTTGACCGTCACGCGCAACAATCCATCGGTCGGCACGCGCACCGGTTTGTCCTGCAAATTCTGGATAGCTTTCTTGAGCGAGAGCGAGGACGCGACAAACACAAAGCGGCGGCCGTTCTCTTCAGCCAGCGTCATGCTTTCCAGATCGTCAAGCCCATCGCCCCTCACGCCTTGCAGGGGCCGCCGGATCAACGCGCCTTGTTGCTGACCGACGGCCGACAGGTTCAATTCAAACAGCGCGTCGTTCACGTGATTGTCGCAAAACAGAAAGCGCCCATCGTCGAGCGGCGCCACGCCCGAAGCGTTGAACTCTTCGGTGTCATTCAGTTCACTGAAGGCGATGGGTTTGACGGCCAGCGTGGACGATGTGGCGGGCGTGGGCGCGGTGTCAGTCTGGCGGCAGCCGCCCAGCAGCAGGGCCAATAACACCAGTACCCAGTGCCACACCTGTTTGTGCGCGAATAGCTTTTGCTTGAATGATTCGTTTGGTTTCATCGCAGGTCTCCTTGTTGATGCGCGAGACTAACAGGGAGCGCTTGATGAGTAAATGTCGCGGTGTCTTTGGTCTGCTGCTGCATGAAAAAACGGGCTGATGACCTCCCCCAAGAATCATCAGCCCGCCGTCCCAACCCTGGGAGCGCGGTGCTTCCAGCCTGCGAGCTTGGCCGGAAGACGCTTTGGAAAACCAAGGAGTGCGTCCGCAGCCTGGCCCGCAGCCTGGCCAGCAGCCTGGAAGGACTGCGCTCCCAGGGTTGGATAGCTACAAGTAGCTTTAGAAATTCAGCCGCAACGCGAACTGAATCTGCCGTTGCGTGCCCAGGCCAACCGTGCGCTCGACCGAGCGATTGACCACGCCGAAAGCGCTGCCCGCCAGGGCCGTGGTGAACGGCTGACCGGGTTGCAGCGTCGCGCCCGCGCCAAACGTATTCGGCAACTGCGCGGGCGGGTTGGCAAAGTTCGTTACGTTGAAGATGTTGAAGACCTCGGTGCGAAATTCCATGTTTGCCGACTCGGTGAGGCGGAACTTCTTAGCTACGATCAAGTCCTGCTGGACGAATTTCGGGCCGTGGATTTGGTTGCGCACCAGATTGCCAAAGGTGCCCGGTTTCGGAATCGCAAAGGCCGCCGGGTTGATTATCGAGCGGTCTTTGTTGAGGAAGGGATCAACGCCCGCAATCAAGTCGGGGCGGCGCACGTTGCGCGAATTGCCGCCGCCCGGCGTGTTGATGATGGCCGTGCGGCCCGCCGCCGCATTGCCGAAGTAGTTGCCAGCGGCGTCCACGTAAAGCACATCGGGGCGCGTGATCTGCACTGGGATGGGCAGACCGCTGCGCGCATTCAGAATCGCGCCGGCTTCCCAGCCGTGCAGCAGCGTTTTGCTCAACCCCGTCAGGCTCTTGCCAAAGGGCAGCGCGTAGATGGCGCTGATGTTGAAAGTGTGGCGCACGTCGAAGTTGTTATAGCCGTTGTCGTAATCGAAGTCCGCTGTCTTGCGCGCGAGGTTGCCCGCCGTCGCAGCTTCGTTCGAGCCAGCCGTGTTGCCGTAGCTTTTCCCGAAGGTGTATTGCGCGTTGAGCGTCACGCCGGTGTTGAAACGTCGCTGCAACGAGGTCTGAAAGGCGTTGTAACTGTCGTGCCCGCCGCTGCGTTTGTAGTCCACTTCGGCGAAGGGATTCTGCACCGTCGGGTTTGTGCCCGCCGCGCCTTCGGTCACGATGGAGAACTCGCGGATGACGATGGCCGCGTTGGCGGGGTTGACGTTGGTGCGCACGCCTGTGATCTGGTTGGCGACGCTGCGCAGGAAAAGATTGCGCCCCTGGCTGCCGACGTAAGCGAGCGTCAGCGCCAGCTTGTAAGGTAATTCCTGTTGCAGCGAAGCCGTGTAAGAGAAGATGCGCTCCGGCACGGTGTAATTGAGGCGGTCGTAAGCGCGCGGTTGATAGGAACGATTGTTGGGATTGGCGTTGAAGTTCGCCACAATCGTCGCAATGTTTTGCGGGAAGGCGTTAGTCACGTTGCTCAGCGTCGAGCTGACGCGGTCGGATTCAATCGGCTGAATCTGGTCTTCGGTTTGACCGGGGCCGTAATTGATGCCGAAGCCACCGCGCACCACGGTCTTATCGCCGCCAAAGATGCCCGTGCCTTTTTCATTCGGCGACCAGGCCAGCGAAAGGCGCGGCGCGAAATTCGTTTTCGAGGATTTATACGGCACCGTGTTCGACGGCAGGATTTGGCCTTTATCAATGTCAAAGACGACTTGCAGATTCCGGTCTTCGCGCAACGGCGCGTAGTATTCGTAACGCAGGCCGTAGTTCAAAGTCAGGTTCGGTCTGAGCTTCCATTCATCCTGCGCGAAGCCGATGTAGTACTCCTGTTTGGCAAAGCGGTTGCCGGTCGCACCGTTATTAAAGGGGCTGGGCGCGCTCTCGTCACCGAGGTATTGCACCGTCGCCGCCGTGTTGGCCAGGAAGTTGGCGAGGTTGGAATAGGAATACGTCGTGCCGCCGAGGCGGTCTGTGTAAAGGCGGATGAAGCGCAGCTCGCCGCCGAATTTGAGCGAATGATTGCCGCGCAACCAGCTCAAGTTATCAAACAACCCGATGGTGTAAGGCGTGTAGGGCGCGCCGCGTCCGTTGGTCGCCGAATTGAGGCGGAACAGCCCGCCCGGAATCGAGAGGCCCGCTGAATTGCCTTGGCCTGCGATGCCCGCGATGGCGACGCTGCCCGATAGATTGAGCGTCACCGCCGAGAGATCAATGCCATTGATCGTCGGCGCGGTGCCGCGCACGCGTGAATAGGCCGAGTTGTAACCCAGCTTGAACTCATTGATCTTCGTGCCGCCAATGGTTGTCTGCCAGGCCGCGACGCCGTTTTGCGGCACTGTGCGGTAGGACGCGCGCGCGCCCGAAACGTTCTGCGGCTGATCGTTGTTGCCCTGGTCACGGAAGAAGCGCGCGTAGAAAGAATTCTTGTCGCTCAGCTTGTAATCGAAACGCACCGCGCCGGAGTTTTCGTTGACCGGGTTGCTGCCCAGCAATTGGCCGATGTCGAAATCTGGGCTGGTGTTTGGATCGGTCACAATGCGCGTCGCGCCAGCGGCCAGAAACGCGCCTTCGCACAATGCCTTCACCGCGGCCACGGCTGAAGCGCAGCGCGAAAGTTTCGGAATGCCTTCAACGATGTTGATGCCCGAACGCACGCGATAGCCTTCGTAGCTGCCAAAGAAGAAAAACTTGTCCTTGATAATCGGCCCGCCCAGGCTGCCGCCGAATTGATTGAGCCGCAGCGGCGATTTGTAATCGCGGTCAAAGAAATTGCGCGCGTCGAACTTGTCGTTGCGCAGGTATTCAAAGAGCGAACCATGAAAACGATTGCCGCCCGATTTGGTGACGACGCTGACCTGTCCGCCCGTGCCCGTGCCGTATTCCGCCGGATAGCTGTTCGATTCGACGCGGAACTCCTGCACGTTTTCCAAGCTCGCTTGCAAGCGGAAGGGCGAGGCGATCTCGCCGTTAAAATTGCCGGGGCTGGCGTCAATGATGGCCGAACCTTCGACGCCGTCATAACGCACCGCGTTTTGCTGAACGGCGCGGCCCGAAAAACGGATGTCGCCGAAGGTGCCCGAACCGCTGTTGACCGAACCGGGCGCTTGCAGATAAAGCTGCGACAATTGGCGGCCATTGAGCGGCAGGCTCTTGACCTCGGTTTCGTTGACGTTCGCGCCCATCCGCGCGGACGAGGTGTCGAGCGCGGCTTCATCACCCGCCGTGATGTTGACGGATTCCGTCGCGCCGACCGGTTTCAATTCCGCGTCCAGATTGAGCGCCTGGCCGACGACCAACTCGATATTGGTGTATTCGGTCTTGGCAAAATTCGCGGCAGCGACTGTTACTTGGTAGGTCGAAGGCTTGAGCGCGGGGACGAGAAAGACGCCTTCGCCATTGCTGGTGGTCGTGCGCGTCTCGCCGGTGCGCGTATTTTTGATGGTGACGCTGGCGTTTGGCACGACCGCGCCGGTTTGATCTTTGACGGTGCCGCCGATACGCGCATCACCTTGCGCATAACCGCTGAGCGGCAGGCTCAGCAACGCTAGCAGTGCGAGCAGCCAACAGCGCGGTTGCAATTGTTTCAACATAAAAAGCTCCTTTTTGCTTTGGATCGGATTTTTTGAGTGCTTGCGCATTCACCTACGCGAATGCGGGTTCTGTTACCAGGCGTTCCCAGCTAGCTAATGATTGCGTGCGGTTCATTGACCGCTTCGTCTGTGTGGCTTGGCGCAACGTGGCGCGCCAGCCGATAACCGAAATGCACGACGGCGAGCACATCCAGGCCAAAGGGCGCCAGCTTGCGGCGTAAGGTCGTGATGTGGACGCGCAAGGTATGCAGATTCGCCGCGCTGCCGTCGCGCCAGGCCGCTTGCCAAACTTCCTCTGAGCGCACCGCGCGCCCGGCTTCGCGCGCCAGCCGCGAGAGAATGAAAAACTCCTTGCGCGTCAGGTCGTACAGCGGGCGTCCGGCAAACGTGACGTAAAACCGCTGATGCTCGACGCGCAGGTAGCCGTCGTCATAAACGTCGTCTTCAACCACGTCTGCGGGCGCGAAGCGCACGTGCGCGGAGTTAAGGTTGCTTTGGTTCACCGCTGCTGACATTGATAGTTTTATTTTTGCCCCGGTAGCGCCTGAGCCGGTTACGACACCATTCCAATGGAGGCTTGTGAAGTGACAGCATGACTGCCCGATCTAAATTCGGAGCTAAGGCGTCGTTAAATCGAGGTAAGTTTTGACGGCTAGCGCAGGCGGGCTTCATCGGCGCTCCAGGCGCGTCGGTCGGTGACGAGTCCCATCAACTGAAAGATTTCCTGCGCTGAAAGCTGTTCGCCCGCGCGCCGGCAGGCCAGAGAGCAATACACCTTCCAGTCCTGGCCGATGTGGCTGGTGTTCAGTGTGATTTCTTCAGCGCAGTAAGCGCATTCGTTTTCATTGCGGCGAGCCATGTGAGATTCCTCCTGGCGGTGATGAGGGGCGCGGTTTCCGCGAACCCGTTTGTGATTACGGCCTGCGCCGCTTGCGCCAACGCGCGGGTCGTTTGCTGCGCCGTCAGCGGTTCGTGCAAACGCAACTGAGCCGCCGCTGAGCGCAAACTGAGCAGCCGCCAGAAATGCCGCACGAAATCCATTGCGCCGTGCCAGCACAGCCAGTCGCGCGTCTCATCATCCAGCGGCGCGTCGTTAACCGCCGTGTACTTGATCGTCAACGGCTGTACCGCCGCCGCCGCCCGCACCGCCGCCACGAAAAAGAAGGGCTGAAAGGGCAGCACGCGCGTGCCGTCGCTGGTCGTGCCTTCGGGAAAGACCAGCACGTTGACGCCCTGGCGCAACGCGCGGCTGACGCGATAGGCTCCGCGCACGTTGCTGTGCGTATTCGCGCGTTCGATAAAAATCGTTCCGCCCAGCGCGGCCAGCCAGCCCAGCAACGGCCAGCGGCTCACTTCGCTTTTGGCGACGAAAAGCGTCGGGCAATGCGCGGCAATCACGAGGATGTCGAGATAGCTCTGGTGATTGCTGACGAACAGCGCCGTGCGCGACGTGGCGCGTGATGGCTGGCAAGTTACCTGCAAGCCAAAACTCCAGAGCAAGGCGCGCGCCCACGCCTGCGTCAAGCGCGCCAGCCAACGCCCACGCGTGCCCGCGTCCGCGAAGAGCAAGCCGCAGTGCAACAAAGCGCAGCCCGCCAAAAAGAGCAGGCACACAGCCAGAAACACGCCGAGCCGCAGGCCACGCCGCAGCAGTTGTGCGCCCCCTGATCGTTTCATGAAGCCAAATAGTGTTGCTGATAGCGTGCCGCCATCTGGCGGGTTTCCAATAGCACGAATAAATCCGCCGTGCTGAATTCCACGTCAAAAGCGGGTGCGCCGCAAATCAGCGCGCCCGCGCGCAGATAGCCTTTCAACAGCGGCGGCATAGCGCGCCGCAGCGCGCGTTCGTCAATCGTTTGAAGTTGATCGGCCAACTCTTCCACCAGCGGCATGCGGCAATGCGGCAGCGGCGCGACGCGCAAGGCTTCGGGCGCGAAATGATGGCGGCGCAAATAGGCATAGAGTGGTGCGACCTCGGCCGCGCCCGCCGCGTGCAGGCTGGCGCAACCGAACAGATGCGTGATGCCGTGCTGCGCGGCGTATTGCGTGATGGCCTGCCACAACAAATTGATCGTGGTGAACGAGCGGTGCGATTGCGCGACACACGAACGCCCGAGTTCCAGCGTTTCGCCCGGCAGCCGTTGCAGCGCCGACAAGTCGAATTCGTTTTCGGAATAAAAGCCAAGCTGGCGCGCGGCGACGCTGCCGCGCAACAAACGATAGGTGCCGACGATGGCCCCGCTCGGCAGGTCTTTGACGATCAAATGATCGCACCAGGCGTCGTAAGCATCGCGGTCGTAGCCGCGTTCATACGACGCGCTCAACCCCTCTTGCAGTTCCAGGTTGAAGACCTCGAAACGCAAGCGCAGCGCCGCGTCTATCTCCGCGAAGGTCGTGGCGAGGGCGACTTCGAGATTGTGCTGTTGCAGGCGCAAGCGCGCCGGAGCTTGTACTTGTAGCTGCATATTCTTCCTGTCGTGTTTTGGCCTGTCGTGTTGCGAGCGGTAGCCGCCTTGCTGCGCGCAACACTTGAGCGCCGCTCGTTGCGCGGCCAATTCATGAGCGAAGATACACAGCCCGTCTTCAACCTGAGTTATGGCGTTGTTAGTTGCGTGTTAGAACATCTCCCCGCGCCGTAAGGCGGCCACTGCTAACATGAATTTAAGTTGCACCTAAAGCTCGCTTAACTTCCGCTTGCTACCCTCGCCTTCTGATACGCCACGGTTCGCTTCACGTCATTTCCAGCGACAACTAATTGACTAGGACATTCACGGAGGTTCACCCCCAATGCTTACTGACTGCCGCCTATTGGCGAAACTCTTTCACGCGCTCAGCGCAACGCTGTTTTTGCTGTGCGCCTTCACCGCAAACGCCGCCGCCCAATCCGAATCTGGTAGCGCCGCCGTCGAAGGCGTCATCAGCGCACCTGATGGCAAAGTGATCGCGGGCGCGACGGTGCTGGTGCGCAATACCGAAACCGGCTACGCGCGCACGCTGACGACCAATGAACGCGGGCAGTTTATCGCCAGCGTGATGCCTATCGGTTCGTATCTGATTGAGGTCAAGGCCGGCGGCTTCGCGACAACCAGGCGCGAGAACGTGCAGTTGACTGTCGGGCAGACCGAGACGGTTGATCTGGCGTTGCAAGTCGCCGGGGTCAACGAAACTGTCACCGTCACCTCCGACAGCATCACCGTAGACACCGAAGAAGGCGCGAGCGGCGCGACCATCGGGCAGCGCGCCAGCAGCGAACTGCCGATTCGCGGGCGCAATTTCACCGACTTCATTCAACTGACGCCGGGCATCGTGCAGGATTCCGACCGCAAGGGTTTGGTCATCGCGGGCCAGCGTTCGATCAATTCCAACGTGGCGCTGGATGGCGCGGATTTCAACGACGCGCTGCAAGGCAATCAGCGCGGCGGCAACGACGCGGTCTTCTTCTTCCCGCAAACCGCCATCCGCGAATTTCAAGTGGTGCGTTCAGGCGCGACGGCTGAAGTCGGGCGCACGGGCGCGGGCTTCGTTAACGCTGTGACCAAATCGGGCACGAACGATTGGCACGGCGAAGCGCTTTATCTCAACCGCAATCCGCACCTGACTTCAAAGGATGCGTTTGAGAACAAAGGCCAAAATCAGCAAAACCAGTTCGGCGGCTCGGTCGGCGGAGCATTCAAAAAAGACCGCGCGTTTTTCTTTGTCGGCGCTGAGCAGAACTTTCTGCACATTCCCTACTTCGTCCGCTTCGCCACGCCCGCCGCTGGGCTGACGGTTCCGACTGACGTTGCCAACCTGCAAGGCGAACATACCAGCACGAACAATCCGACGGCGGTCTTTGCGCGCACCGATTTCATCCTTTCGCAAACGAACACGCTCAACGTGCAATACACGTTTGCGCGCTTTCGCGGCGAGAACTTCGGCGCGCTGGCCGATGGCACAGTGCTGACCGACAATTTCGCCTCGACCAATTACCAAGCCGCCAATGCCAGCCACGGCGTCAAACTGGGCCTGGTGACGGTGTTTGACGCGCGCACGATCAACGAATTCCGCGCGCAAATCGCCACCGATCACCGGCTGGAAAGTCCGAACACGACCGGCCCCGAAATTCGCGTGGACAATTATGGACGCTTCGGCAATTCCAGCAGCCGTCCGCGTCGTTGGGAAACCGAGCGGTATCAACTTTCGGACAACCTGAGCCTGAACACAGGCGCACATCGGTTGCGCTTCGGCTTTGACTGGAACCTGAATGATTTCACCGCGCAGCGCCAGCCGGATTTTCTGGGCACGTGGCGCTTCAGCAGTCTGGCCGATTACCTCAACGGCATTCCGCGCCGCCTGACGCAAACCGTCGTACTTTTACCCAGCCAGATCGTGGCAAAAGGTTCGCAGCAAGAGTTGGCGTTCTTCGCGCAAGATCGCGTGAAGCTCTCGCGTTCGTTGACGCTGACCGCTGGGCTGCGTTGGGAAGGCCAATGGAATCCGCAACCGCCCAATCCGAATCCGGCGTTGAAAGAAACGACTTTCATTCCGAATGATCTGAAGATGTGGCAGCCGCGTTTGGGCTTGGCGTGGGACGCGGGCGATCGTGGCCGCACGGTCGTGCGTTTGTCGGCGGGCTTGTACGACTCGCGCACGCCGTCCGTACTCTTCTTGCGCGTGTTCACCAACAACGATCTGGTGACCAAAGATTACAGCTTTGACGAACGCACAGGCGCCTGCCGCACGGCGGTTGGCGCGGCGATCCCAACGAACTGCGTTTTCCGTAGCGCGGGCGCGTTGGTCACATTCCCCAATATTCTGACCGCCGTGCCGAACTTTCCCACCGGCATCACCAATCGCGTGCAATCGCGCGCTTTCGGGTTTCAACCAGACTTCATCAACCCGCGCACTTTCCAGACTTCGGCCACGCTGGAGCAAAGCCTGGGCAAAGATTTCAGCCTGTCGGTCGGCTACGTCCACAGTGCCGCGTGGAATTTGCAGCGCCGCATTGATAAGAATTTGGCCGCACCCGTGTTTGACGCGGCGACTGGCTATCCGCGCTTCACCGCGCCGCGCCCCAATCCTAACATCGGCGTATTCTCGATCAACGAATCGTCGGCGCATTCTGATTACAACGCGCTCGTGGTGAGCCTGCAACGGCGTTTCGCGCGGCGTTTTCAAGCGGGCCTCAATTACACACTCGCCAACAACCGCGACGACGATTCGAACGAACGCAATTTCTCGCGCGAGACGGTGCTCAATCCCTTCGACCTGAAAGCCGAAGCGGGGCCGTCGAAACAGGACGTGCGGCACAACTTCAATTTCAACGGACTGTTGGATCTGGGCGCGGGTTTCACGCTCAGCGGCATCATCATCACGCGCTCCGGCTTCCCTTTCACGGCGGTCGTCGGCGACGACATTCAAGGTGACGTCAACACCGACAACGACCGCGCTGTCATCAATGGGCGCGTCGTCGGGCGCAACACGCTGCGTCAGCCGAAATTCTTCAACCTTGATTTGCGCTTGCTCAAATCGTTCCGCTTGGGCGAAACGCGGCGGCGGGCGTTCACGGCGGAGTTCTTCAATGTGACGCGCGCCAAGAACAAAAACTTCGGCGTGGATTCGATCAGCCTTTACGGCAACGCCGGCAACAGCCTGCCGGCCGTCGCCATGCCGACAGTGTTCCCGCTGCCGGGCGAACCGTTCACCGCGCCTTCGACCGCGCGCTTCGGCGGGCCGCGCCAGTTGCAGCTTGGCGCGCGCTTCGTGTTTTGAATTTAAGTCAGGGGTAACGTCGTGCTCACACCGAATGAAGACCGCTGCTTTATGCTTGAACGTACTTAGTCCTGTGTCTCATTTGAGGGTGCTCCTTTTGCCAGGGGAGCACCCTTTCTTTTTTGCGGCGTACGCCTCACGCCTGCCGTTTGAGTAACAGATTTGCGGCTGGTGTGTTTGCTTGGCGGCCAATTACAATCTCATTACTGCCAGGCAAGCTAGCCGCTTTTCACCAACAGCCGTTGTGACACTTGGCCGCCGTGGGTGACGAAAAATAAAAGTGACACAGGCCGGCCGCTCACAAAGCTGCGCTGCGCGTATGCTCCGTCCGCATTCGGTTCCCAATACAAATTTCGGTGGCCGCCGTTGAACGCAGTAAACCGCCGACCGGCTTGCTCAGCGTTCAGCGGCGGCGCAATTCACCACGGAGGATTTTATGCGGCGCTTACTTCGTTTTTCGTTGTGCCTGGTTGTTATTTCCAGTGTGTGCGTTTCATTGTTGCCACCCCCACTCACCCGCGCGCAAACCGTGAGGCCAAACGCTGCCGGCAAATGTCGCGCGCTGGATGTGGCGGCCCGTCTGGCTTTCACGGGCGCGCTTTTCGCGCTGACTAGATCGTCCGGGTTGACTCCGGGCTTACGGCACTGCCAGCAAGCAAACGAACAGGAAAAGCCCAAGCCCGCGCCGTCGGAACCAAAGCCCGCCCCCGTTATCGAAGCCCTGCCCACCGAAGGCCGCCTGGCCGAATTCCCCGCCGCCGAAGTCATGCGGCTGGCGCGCATGCTCTACATCCGCCAACGCTCCGCCTGGTTCAACGCCGAAAAGCTCGAACGCGAGTTGCTCAAGCGCGCGGAGTTTGGCGAGTTGGGGTTGGAAATCACACGCAATGGCAAACGCGCCGATTTGATTTTAGAGGTCACACGCAAACCGCTGACGACGCGCTTCACCTGTGCGTTTTTCGAGCCGTCGTCTGAACGCGTCGTCGGCGCGACCACCGCTAGTTCGCTGGGCGGCGAGATCGAACCGCATCTGGCCGAGGCCATCGTCAAACAATTCAAAGCGGCGCGCAGCAAGCCAGCCAACATAGAAAAGAAACCTGAGTAACGTCGCCGTCAGGCCGGCAGACGATCATGGCCGAATCGCACCACTGCTGGGTTGAAGGTGCTGAAAAAATTGTAACCGCGCGGCAAAACAATTGTGCCCGGTGGCGACCCGCCGTATACTCCGCCTCGTCTCAACGCAAAGCCGCTTAACACTGATCAATCGCAACACAAAATCGCAGGAGCTTTCGCATGCAAGCGCGTTCGAAGCTGAAACCGGGACAGAAAGGAACCAAGAAGCTGGTCGAGCTTTATGGTTCCCGGCTGCTCTGCGTCCGCTACCGTTACGATGAGGCCCGGCAGAAGCGCTGCAAGACGGTCGAACTGATCGTCGCAGAGTTGGATTGGACGCCCAAACCGAAGCAGACCCGGCCCGGCACGCTTGTCCCGTTGCGGGTCGAATTCGGGGAAGCCGAGCTTGGGCGCAAGGTCAAAGCGGCCGGCGGCAAATGGAACGGCGTCAAACGGGTTTGGGAACTTCGCTATGACCAGGTGGTCGCGCTCGGTTTGACGGGGCGCATCGTGGCGAAGGCATCCAATACTACAAACCCGGCAGTAAGCGGGCGGCAGGCAAAAGCATCTAATACTAGAAACCAGAAAGCTTCTAGTATTTGAAACCTGGTTTGTAGTATTGGAAGCAAGCTTGTAGTACTACAAACCACGGCAATGCCGTCTAATTCCATAGTTGGGCACTCACCTGCACCAATGAGTTATGCCGTATCGGGTGAAGTAAAGACAAAAGAGCGAACCACGAAAGAAATAAAAGGAGAAAACAATATGAAAATAAAGAAATTGACAGTGATCATTCCGTGCTTTGCGTGTGCAATGATTGTCTTCGGGGCCTTCTTCGTACACTCAACATCTGCCATCTCCGCTGGATGTAGTTCCGGTTACGAATCGGCATTATCTGCCATCAATGGCGCTCCAATCGGGCAGGGACTGAAAAGCAAGTTGCTTGCCCACGTCAATAATGCATGGCGGACGTATAATTCAGGAAAAAGAAATAGCAAGCAGATCGCCCTCCAGCAACTTGACGTAGCTCTCAGATTGATTGACTCCCCTTCCAATAGGGCAGTTCCTCCTCAAACTAAAGATCAATTGCATTCGACAATTCAGTCTCTGCGGAACTGTATTGAGAGTTCCGCTCCAGTGGAAATGGCTACGCTCACTGTGCGCGTTTTTCTTCCTTCGGATATTGCCCCTAATGGCATTCTCGGCCCTGCCCCAGCGGGCGTGATCATTAACATAGACGACGTGGAATTTGGGACGACCGACGCGAATGGAACTGCCACCATTCAAGTACCCGCTCGGACTATCGTTGTCGAGGCGCGACTCTATCCTTCGTCGATTGGAGAATCCACCGTTACACTCATTCGTGGGGAAATGAAGACTACAGAGATCATCCTTCAAGATGGAAAGGAGATTTCAGAAGACTCTTCGCTTACTATCGACCAACTCAATGACGGGGTATTAGATCGCAATTTTTCTGCCTTGGTGCTTCGGTTCACGAAAGACGACGGAACCACAGTCGCTATTCAACGTGTTTATCAAGTTAGCTTACTCAACCCACAAGGAAGTGCCCTCACAGACGTCCTTCAAATGTTCACTCTTCAGCCCAACGGCACGCTGGCTTTGAACAACATAGCAGGATTCAGAGCTTTACTGCTCGCCCGTTTGGGAAAAATCTTGCTGAATGTTCACGCCGAGGATGGAGGTGGGCGAGTATATGACCAGACCGTTGAATTTTATCTCAGCGCGTACAGGGTGTCAGGGCGTTTTTTTGCGCCCCCGTCTAACTCAAGCCTCAACACCACAGGTATTTTTATTACCGGCAAAATCCTTAACACGGATATTGTCCTAAACGCCGTCTCTGATGGAGTAGGGAATTTTGAGTTTCCCTTATTGCCAGCAGGAAATTTTGAGTTCTACAGTGAGACGTTACAGAATGGCTCGTACTATTACGGCCAGGGCATCCTTGTCTTGAACGGTAATAAATCTCTTTCCGTCAATCTACTCAGTACGACCGACCTGATTAATGGAGTGCCGCCGTTCACCATAACCTCTCTTGCTGCAAGCGCGGCGGCTGAGGCGCAAGTTATAGAGGAGCAGATACAGACCCAAGACGAATCAGCGACAACCAAACGTCGTGAACTTGCGGCAAAGTCAGCGATCTCAGGCCGAACAACCCTGTTTGAATCTCTGACGACAGTCGAGATAACGCCTGTCTCGGTAAGCGTAACGGCAGCAGCGCAGAATGTCCCTGTGACACAGATAAAAACGCTGGAAGTTCCGCAGGGGACAAAAACAGTGGATTTCACCTACAAAGTTTACACCGCAGAATACCCGTATTACGTGCTTTCCCAAAGCGTTTACAATGATACTTGGAGTATCTCAGTTAAAGGTGGGGCAAGTGGGAAACAGTTGTTTAATATCTCCAGACAGATCAACTCCCAGCTCAGCGTAACTCCTGTGTGGCAGAGCGACGGAAGTACAGGTGAGATCAAACAGTCAATCAACATAGAGAGTTTGACCGCAAGTGGGCCTACAACATTGACGCTTTTTGTGAGCGCAATGAACGTCGGTGATAGCATTCTCGCAACGTCCGTAAACGCTACCTTGGGCGGCGGCTCGAAAGTTACAATCAACGAGATCCTCGCGGATACAAGCGTCCCACTGAACTTCCACAGCATTCCTCGTCCTGGGGCTACCAACACCTTTGAACGTTTCTTTACACTGAAGATTGCCAAGCCAGAGCAGTCTACTGTAAAGAGATTGATAGTCACGATGTCCTGGCCGCCAGGCAGCCAGGTGGCGGTGCTTGACCAGGCTCCAGGTGACGCTGTTAAAGTGGTGGATAAGGAGACCATTGAGGTCAAGGTTCATTTCAATCCCACCCCGTCACCGATCAATACTGACCCGCCACCAACACACTTCTTCATATACCGGTTTAGGCTGGTGGTTGACGATAATGGAGAAGAGGTCTTTGACGAAAAAGGCTCTGGAGAACGCCGTGGGTTATGGCGCATGCCGAACGGTTTTGCACGTTATGGCGCAAGGAATCTTCCTGTCCCTGGTGGAGATGATTGGTGCTCGCTTCGAACGTACAACTGGTTGAATGACAATAGGCTTCTAATCACGAGAATTGATGACATCTCTGGAGAGCACGGGCGCTATTATGGGCACGCTGAGCATCTACACGGGACAGATATAGATATGTTTCACTGCTATACCTTCCCAGGCGGCGAGGTAAGCGCAGGCGAAAATTACAATAAGCTGCGGGCAAATGTGGTATTAGCCGCCAGCACTGATCCGACTAAACAGACACAAGCGCAGGTCGCAAAAGGGCACGTCATATCCTGGATTACTGCCACCCACACGAGACTAGATGCATTGGCCTTTGACCCGGTTGTCGGTCGGCTAATTTATGCGAATGGTGCAGCGGGTATGGGCCTTAGTGATGGGTGGGCGAAAGCTCTGCTGACCACAGGCAAGACTATGGTTGGGGGAACTCTGCTTGATCTCGGTACTGGGAGTTGGAGTAACCCGAAGTTCAAAGCTAATAATCAGCACAATAGCCACATTCACATCGACTTGGACTTTGCCGAACAATAAATTGACGATTTCGATTCTAGATCGATTAATTCTTTCCGCCGTAAGATGAATGGGTCTTTTGCTGCGGATTTGCATGGCGGCGTAAGGCTGAAGCCAAAGCGTCCTGTGGTTCGGAAAGAGCTTCAGGGCAAAGGTTGCCGTGGCAATTGAGATAAGTCCGCTGGCCGAGGCTGAAAGCGACGGCTTCTTGTGCTCCCAATAATGCCCAACATCGGCTGCACCGTAGCCGCTTGCCGTAGCTAATGGGCTTGGTAGCGAAAGGCGCGGCACGGTGAGCGTGGTGTTAGGCCTTGAAGGTCGAGGTAACACAAAAAACGCCATCGCGTGCGGAAAGGAGTATAAGATGAAAGCATTGACGGGGGTGTTTATAGCAATAATTCTTATTGGGGTAATCGGTGTCCTTAACTGGTATGAAAAACGTGACCCCGCTTATGTGAAGTCGCCAACGGAAAAACTTGAGTCGGAAGGTTTTCCTTCGTCACAAACACCTTGGAAGACTATCAAAGCAATAACACTCTGCTGCCATCACACACACTCTCATTGGGTAGGGCGTGACTCCCACCAAACAGATAAATTCGCTCGCGTTGAAACTCAGAGTGGGGAGGTCATCGAAACGTTTAATGAAGATCTAAAATTCCTCACAATTATTTTTGCGAGGGAAGGTTCTCGAAAAGAAGAATGGATAGATAGAGTTAAGAGAACAGCTCCTCACGTTATTCTGAAGTATCGAAGCTGGACGACACACGAATACTCAAATACCAAATTCGATGCAGATATAGTCGAAGAAACTCTTCATCCCGGAGGAAACTAACAACTTGATAGAAAGGGGTTATTATTTGCTCTGAAAACAGGCCTAACATCTATTGCACGTGCGATCCGTTTCCCTGAAATAGTAGCTAACCAATAGCTACTTGGGATGGGAGCAAAGAACATTTCTTTGACAACTGTAGTTTCGTGCAGGTGCAATTCCTGCCGCCCAAGTGTCGGGCTGAAGGCATAGCCTCTGGGGTAGCGAC
>JAYUCP010000412.1:0-9857 GCA_043740245.1 Acidobacteriota bacterium
TCGGCTATCCGCAGCATCTGGGCCATCTCACTTCGAGCGGCACGCTAGCCAATCTGGAAGCTCTCTGGGTCGCGCGTTCGCTGCATCCGCAAAAAGCCATCGCCTTTTCCGCTCAGGCGCATTACACGCACGGGCGGATGTGCGAAGTGCTGGGCGCTAAAAACGTCAAGCTGCGCAGCGATGCGCGCGGGCGGCTGGATGTGGATGACCTGCGCACTTATCTGAAGACCGGCCGCATCGGCACGGTGGTCGTCACGCTGGGCACGACGGCGCTGGGCGCGGTTGACCTGTTGCAAGAGGTCGTCGCGTTGCAACGCGCCTACGATTTCCGCATTCACGTGGACGGCGCGTATGCGGCTTTTTCAAATTGCTGGCAGACGTGCCGGAGGCTTTGCGGGCCGAAGACGCGGCGGCCTTTCGCGCCGTCGCCAAAGCCGACAGCATCGTCGTTGACCCGCACAAACACGGCCTGCAACCATACGGCTGCGGCGCGGTGCTCTTCCGCGATCCGACGGTCGGGCGCTTTTACAAACACGATTCGCCGTATACCTATTTCACCTCGCACGAATTGCATCTGGGCGAGATCAGTCTGGAATGTTCGCGTGCGGGTGCGGCGGCGGCGGCGCTGTGGGCGACGCTGCAATGCTTCCCGTTGCAAGCCGACACGGGCCTGGGCGCGGTGTTGAAAAAAACGCGGCAGGCGGCGTTGCGTTGGGCAGAATTGATTACGGCTGCGGAGCAGTTGCGCTTGGTGGTCGAACCATCGCTCGACATCGTCAACTTCTTTGCAGTGACGGAGGGCTGGCAAGTGTCGCGCATCAACGCGCTGACCAACCGCGTGTTCGAGGCGTTGATGAATGACAAAGATCATCCAGTCTATCTGGCGAAGCTGAATCTGAAGCCGCAGATGTTGGCGCGCTATTCCGAACTGGTGTGGGATGCGCCGGTGTTGACGGTGTGGCGCAGTGTGTTGATGAAGCCGGAGCAGTTGGATTATGTGCCGACCTTGCACGCGCGGATGTTGACGACGCTGGCTGCCTGAGATTACGGAACAAACAGAATGAAAGACGAAAAGCAAGAACCGAACGAAGAGGCGGAATATCCGCACTGGAACCGCGTCTATTTCACCGTCATCGTCTTCACCGCCGTACTGATCACCGTACTGTGGTACATCTCAAAGCAGTTTCAATAACCCCCAGCCCGTTTGAAGTCTGAGGTCTGAGGTCTGAGGTCTAAACACTTATGCATTGGCTCGATTGGGCGATTGTCGCGGTTTATCTGGTTTACATCACCTACGACGGCCTTCGCCTGACCAAAAAATCGAATGAGTTGGAAGGCTATTTCCTCGCCAGCCGCAGCCTGCCGTGGTGGGCCGTGGGCTTGTCGGTGATGGCGACGCAAATGAGCGCGATTACGCTGGTGAGCACGACGGGGCAGGCTTATGCCGACGGCATGCGCTTTGTGCAATTCTATTTCGGCTTGCCGCTGGCGCTGGTGATTCTGTGCGTGACCGTCGTGCCGTTCTTTTATCGCGCCAAGGTCTATACGGCGTATGAATATCTCGAACGCCGCTTCGACGCCAAAACCCGCGCGTTGGCGAGCTTCTGCTTTTTGGTGCAACGCGCGCTGGCGTGTGGCGTAGTCATCGCCGCGCCCGCGGTCGTGCTTTCGATCGTGCTGGGCTGGAGCGAGTGGAAAACCATTTTGCTGATGGGCTTGACCACGACGATCTATACGATGTTTGGCGGCGTGCAAGCCGTCACGTGGACGGACGTGAAGCAGATGGCGATCATCTTCGCCGGGCTGTTCGTGATTTTGTACGTCATCGTCAGCCAGTTTCCCGCCGGTGTTTCGATGGGCGAAGCCGTCCAACTCGCGGGCAGCGTCGGGCGCATGAAAATTGTGGACACGTCATTCAACCTGAACGAAACGTATACGCTGTGGTCGGGCTTGATTGGCGGGATGTTCCTCGCGCTGTCTTATTTCGGCTGCGATCAGAGCCAGGTGCAGCGCTTCCTGACGGCGAAATCGGTTTCGGAAGGGCGCACGGCGTTGCTGATGAGCGCGTTCATCAAGATTCCGATGCAACTGCTGATTTTGTTCATCGGTGTGATGGTGTTTATCTTTTATCAGTTCAATCAGCCGCCGCTGATTTTCAAGGCGGATGATCGGGCGAAGATTGAAGGACGGGCGGAATATCAAGCGTTAAAGCAAGAGTACGAAAAAGCTTTTGAAGCAAGAAAACAATCGGCAATTATATTTTCAGGAGCCACGGATGAGGCTTTGCGTCGTGAAGCGTGGCTTAATAGCCTAGGGGGGAAAGACCGTCTCAATGCCGGAGCGAACCCGCAGGCGCAATCCATACCTATTGACCCTTCATTCGCCAAAGAAGTTTTTGTCGGTGCGAATAAAAAGATGGACGAGATTCGCCAGCGCGCCATCGCCTTCTTCAAGCAAGCCACCAATAGCAAAAGCTTCAACGATACCAACTACGTCTTTCCTTCCTTTATCACGCAATATGCGCCGCCCGGCGTCGTCGGCTTGCTGATCGCGGCGATCTTTGCGGCGGCGATGAGCACGATTGCGGCGGAGTTAGCCTCGCTCTCGACGGCGACGGTGATGGATTTTTACCGGCGGCATTTCAAACCCGATGCGACCGACGAGCATTACCTGCGCTTCTCGAAATTGGCGACGGGCGCGTGGGGCCTGTTCGCCTGCCTCGTCGCGCTCAACGCCACCAAGCTCGGTTCGCTGATCGAAGTCGTCAACAAATTCGGCTCGTATTTTTACGGCTCGATTCTGGGCGTTTTCGTGCTCGCACTGGGGACGAAACGCGCCAACGGCAACGGCGCCTTCTTTGGCCTGATCACGGGCATCATCGTCGTTGCGCTCGTCGGCAATTACTCGAAAATCAGCTTTTTGTGGTACAACTTGGTTGGCTGCGTCGTGGTCGTCGCGGTCGGAATGTTGATTAGTCTGGCCGGCAAGAAAGTGAGGTAAGTTATGAGTGGAATGTTGGCAGTGATTCAGGAGAAAGCGCAGTTGCTTTCTCCGCAACGGCAAAGTGAGTTGATTGATTTCGCCGAGTTTTTGTTAAGCAGGGAAAGTGCAATTGCGTCTGTTCCCCTCGGCGAACCGGCGTTTGATTGGGTAGCTGAGTCGGATGCCGAGCCGTCCCCCAATCCGTCCCTTGTGAACGGATTGGTGCAAGCAGAAGCGCCCCCGCTCACGCGTGGGCTGACATTCGATTGGTGCGCCGGCCCTGATGACCCGCCGGTCGAAATGACCTCGGTCGAGATGCAGCACGAGGCTTTGGAAGAACGCTTCGAAAAAACGCAGCCCAAGATGAAGCTGAATTGGGCGGGCGGGCTGCGGCATTTGCGCGATCAATACACGTCAGTCGAGTTGCAGCACGCAGCCAGCAAATGGCGCGAGGAAAGCGCGTTGGCTTACTTGAAAGACGAAACAGAGAAATAGCGAGCCGTATGCGATTGCTCCTGGATGCCAATATCTTTCTCGAAGTTTTGCTCGAACAGCAGCAGGCTGAAGTGGCGGGGGAACTGCTGGAAAACGACGCCGCTCACGAATTGTGCGTCTCCGATTTTGCGCTGCACGCCGTCTGCCTGATTGCCCTACGCCAGCGCGCTTTCCAAGTGCTCAGGCAATTTCTCGAAGATGCGGTTATTCCGGGCAGCCTGAATATCCTCGTTATTCCGCCCGCAGAATTGACTGAAGTCTTGGACGCCGTGCATTCGCTCGGACTGGATTTCGATGACGCCTATCAGTACGTGCTGGCCGAAAAGCAGGGGCTGACATTGGTCAGCTTTGACAAAGATTTCGACCACACTCCACGCGGTCGCCAGAAACCACAGGCGATCCTGCAAATCACCAACAACCCAACTCCGTAGGAACCGCAATGAAACGAATTGTCGCCACCCTGTTAGTCATCGCTTTGTTTGCTCCGCTCACTTATCTACCGGCGAGTGCCGACACGCGCCCCGCGCCCGAAGACAAAGGCGCAACCGGCCTCGCCTTGCTCTTGCGCCGTTTGCAAACCATCGCCAGCGTCTTGCACACCGCCGCGCATCCCGATGACGAAAGCACCGAGATGCTGGCCTATTGCGCCCGCAAAGAAGGCGCGCGCACGGCTTACCTTTCGCTCAATCGTGGCGATGGCGGGCAGAACGGCATTGGGCCGGAGTTGGGGGAACAACTGGGCGTGTTGCGCACCGAAGAGTTGCTGGCCTCGCGCAAGATTGACGGCGCGGAACAATACTTCACCCGCGCCATGGATTTCGGCTTCACACGCTCGCCCGAAGAGACGTTGCAAAAGTGGAATCGTGAAGAAATCCTCGGCGATATGGTTCGCGTGATTCGCCGCATGCGTCCATTGGTTGTCGTCAACGGCTTCAGCGGCACCGCGCAAGACGGCCACGGCCAGCATCAGGTCGCGGGCTTGCTCACGCCCGAAGCCATCAAGGCCGCCGCCGACCCGGCGCGCTTTCCCGAACAGATCAAAGCGGGCTTGCAACCGTGGCAGGTCTTGAAATTTTATGCGCAGCGTTTTGGCGGCGGCCCGGCAGGCCCGCGCGCTGAGTTTGACGCGGGCGCTTATGATCCGGTGATCGGGCGCTCTTACATGGAAATCGCCGCCGACGGACGCAGCCGCCATCGCTCGCAGGATTTCGGCCAGGTGCAACCGCGCGGCGCCTTCGTGCGCAGCTTCCCGCGTTTGGCAACTTTCGGCGTGCTCGCCGACGCCAAATTGCCCGATGTCGAAAAATCATTGTTTGAAGGCATGGATGTCAGCATCACCGGCATCGCCAAATTTGCCGGCAAAGACGGCGCGCGCCTGTTGCCCGCGCTCACCAGCATCAAGGAACACGCGGCCCAGGCGCTCGCTGAATTCCGCATCGAACATCCCGAACTGAGCGCGCCGCACCTCGCCGCCGGTTTGCGCGAAACGCGCGCGTTGCGCGCAAACTTAGGTGATCTCGACCCGGCCACGCGCGCCACGGTTGACGGTTTGCTCGCGCAAAAGAAATTGCAATTCGCCGCCGCGCTCGCCAAAGCCCACGGCGTAGTTGTTGACGCGCTCAGCAACACCGAAATCGCCGCGCCCGGCGAGACTGTCGAAGTCTCGGCCAACGTTTATGTAGCCTCGCGCGGCGCAACAAAACCCGCCGCCAAAATCAACTTGTACGCGCCCAAAGGCTGGCAAGTCACAGAGGCCGGCGCAGAAGTCGAAGCGCCCAGCAACGTGCCCGCCTTCTTCCGCAACCGCGAAACGCCCGATGCGCAAACGCGCTTCAAGGCCGTCGTGGCCCAGGACGCGCCGCCCTCGCAACCGTACTGGCTCGCCCAGCCGCGCACCAAAGACCAATTCGATTGGCCGCAGGATGAAGCCGCCGACTGGCCGTTCAATCAACCGTTCGCGCCGCCGCTGTTGCAAGCCAACGTCGAACTCACCTTGAGCGGCGAACAGGTCGTGGTCGTGCAGCCCGTCGAATATCGCTACTCCGACAAAACCTTCGGCGAGTTCCGCCGCGAGTTGAAAGTCGCGCCCGCGCTCACGCTCAACGTCAGTCCGTCCTTGCTTGTGGTGCCGTCGGGCGCGGCAAATCTCACGCGCGAGATTTCGGTTGAGATCACGCACAACGCGCGCCGCGCAACCAATGGCGCGGTCAAGTTGCAAGTGCCCGCCGGTTGGAAAGTCACCGGCGGCACAGCGCCGCTCGCCTTCACCAAACAAGGCGAAAAGGCCGCGCGTACCTTCAAAGTCACGCCGCCTCCCGGCGCCAACGGCAACTTTGAACTCAAAGCCATCGCGACGGCGGACGGCACGGATTACGCGACCGGCTACACCAAGATCGAGTATTCGCACATCGAACCGCGCTACATTTACAAACCCTCAATCACCAAGCTCGAACTCTTTGACGTGAAAGTCGCGGCCAATTTGAAAGTCGGTTATGTGATGGGCAGCGGTGACGACGGCCCCGAAGCGCTGCGCCAACTCGGCGTCAACGTCCACCTCATCAGCCCGGCGGAACTGGCGGCGAGCGACCTCGCGGGCTACGACACGATCGTGCTCGGCATCCGCGTTTATGAGGTCAACGACGCCGTGATGGCCAATAACAAACGGCTGTTGGATTACGTCACGAATGGCGGCACGCTGATCGTGCAATACAACAAGAATGAGTTCGAGACGGGCAATTACGCGCCCTATCCCGTCAAGATCGGACGCGGCGACCGCGTCACCGACGAGAACGCGCCCATCACCATCCTTGCGCCCGAACATCCGCTGTTTAACTTCCCCAACAAGATCAACGACAGCGACTGGCAAGGCTGGGTGCAGGAGCGCGGGCTTTATTACCTGAGCGAATGGGACGCGAAATATACGCCGCTGCTGGCCGCGCCGAATGAGAAGGGCGAGCCGCTCAAAGGCGGCGAACTCATCGCCCAGGTCGGCAAAGGGCAATACGTTTATACGGCGTATGCGTGGTTCCGCCAGTTTCCGGCGGGCGTGCCGGGGGCGTACCGGTTGTTTGCGAATTTGGTGAGTTTGCCAAAGGCGGCGCTGGCGAAGAAAAAATAAGCGGACAGGATTCACGGGATTTTCAGGATTGACAGGATTGACACTCAGCCGGGCACAGGCTGGCAGTTTGTCCGTGCCGTTGTTGAGCGTCTGGCTGTGCCCCGTGGGCGGCTGTTATGCTGCGCTCAGCAAATCGAAAGGAGTTGCTTGCGATGAACGTAATGAACGAACCCGCTGCTGTTAGCCTGCCGATCACGGTTGATTCCGAAATCGTCAGCGGCGCGCCGGTCTTTGCCGGAACGCGCGTGCCGGTCGAAGCGTTGCTTGGCAATCTGGCCGCCGGGTTGACGCTGGATGAGTTTCTCGACAATTTCCCGAGCGTCCGCCGTGAACAGGCGGTGGCCGTGCTGGAGTATTACCGATCGCTGTCGCAAACGTTGGGGAAAGCCGCGTGAAGATTCTGCTGGATGAATGCACGCCGCACATCGTCAAAAAACGCCTGCCGCAACGTGACATCTCCACGGTGCAGGCGCAGGGCTGGGCGGGTATCAAGAATGGCTGGCTGCTGCAATTGGTTGAGCCGTTATTCGACGTTTTCATCACGACGGACAAGAATCTGCGTTATCAACAGAACCTGAGCAACCGGCGCTTGGCGTTCATCGTGTTGCCGTCGAATCAGGTGCCAACGGTTGCCAAATTGTTGCCCGCCATAGACGCTGCACTGGCGACGATCAAGCCGGGCGACTTTGTCGAAATTCCATTCCCGCCGTGAAGCCGTGGGGTTTTCAGGATGAGCACCAAACGTTTCCGCATCGCCTTCTCGTTTGCCGGAGAAAAACGCGAGTACGTCGCCGAGGTCGCGGGCTTGCTTGCTGACAAATTCGGCGAAGAGAAAATCCTTTACGACAAATTCCACGAAGCCGAATTCGCGCGCTTCAATCTGGGCATTCGCCTGCCGAAGCTCTATCACGAAGAGTCAGACTTGATCGTCGTCGTCCTCTCGCCTGCTTACGATCAAAAGCAATGGACGGGTTGGGAATGGACGGCCATTTATTCTCACCTCACCAAAAACGCTGGCGATAACGTCATGCTCACGAGGTTCGATTACGCCCACGTAGACGGACTCTTTGACGCGGCGGCCTTTGTCGAACTCGATAAAAAATCACCTGAACAAACCGCCACGCTCATTCTCGAACGCCTCGCCTTGAACGAAGGCCATCCCAAAGATCATTACACCAAACCTGTCAGCGCCAGTTCGCCCGTACTCAAAACAGCGGTGCCGAACAATCTGCCGCGCCTGCAATCGTTCTTTGGCCGCACCGCAGAATTGCAACAGATTGCCGAAGCCCTCGAGCCTGAGGCGCGCACGTGGGGCGTATTGATTGATGGGCCGGGCGGGATGGGGAAGACTTCGCTGGCGGTGCGCGCGGCTTATGAATGCACGCCCGCGCAGTTTCAACGCATCATCTTTCTGTCGGTGAAAGACCGCGAGCTGGAAGACGACGGCGAGCGCAAGTTGAGCGGTTTTATCCTGCCGGGCTTTTTAGAGATGCTCAACGAACTCGCCCGCGAACTGGGCCAGCCCGAAATCAACAAGTCGCCCGAAGACCAGCGCATCCGGCTGTTGCTCGAAGCGTTGCGCCCGGTGCAGGCCTTGCTGATTCTCGACAATCTCGAAGCGCTGACCAAAGACGACCGCGACCGGCTTTTCACTTTCGTCAAACGCCTGCCGCAAGGTTGCAAGGCGATTCTGACCAGCCGCCGCCGCATCGGTTCAGGCTCTGAGTTGCTGATTCTCGAACAACTGGACGAAGCCGCCGCGCTTGCCACGCTGAACGATCTGGCGCGGCACAATAAGTTGCTGGCGAAAACCGGCGCAGCCGAACGCCGCGCGTTGCACCAGCAAACCGGCGGCAAGCCGTTGCTGTTGCGTTGGGTCGCCGGTCAACTCGGACGCGGAAGCTGCCGCACGCTGGCCGATGCGCTCGCGTTTTTGCGCACTTGCCCACCCGACAATGATCCGCTCGAATTCACCTTCGGCGACCTGGCGCGCGATTTCACCGATGACGAAACCAAAGTCCTGTGCGCGCTCAGCTATTTCAGCCTGCCCGCTCAGGTGGAACATCTGGCCGAGTTGGCGGAACTGGAAAAAGCCGCCGCTGAGATCGCGTTGCGCACACTTGCCAATCGCTCGCTGGTGAATCCCGATCAGGAAGAAACGAACTTCGTCTTGGTGCCGATGGTGGCCGACTTCCTGCGGCGCGCGCGACCCGCAGCCGTAGCGGAAACCGGCAACCGGCTGGAACAGCGCGCCTACGCCCTGATTGTGGAAAACGGTTACCAACAGCACGAACGCTTTCCGACGCTCGATGCCGCGTGGCCCACGGTTGCGCCTGCCTTGCCGCTTTTCGTCGCTGGGCCAAATCAGAGGCTCCAGACGGTATGCGATGCGCTTAACATTTTTCTCAATTACACAGGCCGCTGGGACGAATGGCTCTCCCTCTTACAGCAGGCGGAAGCCAAAGCAGTAGTGGAGAGCGATCAATACAGCGCGGGCTGGCGTGCTCGACAGTCAGGTTATATTTATTGTCGGCGTCAACAAGCAGACGCCGTGCTGGCCTGTGCTGACCGTGCGATGGCACATTGGCAAACAGCCCAAGCCGGTACTCGCGAGCGAGCTTACGCTATCCGCTTGCGCGGCCTCGGTCACAAGGTGAAAAAAGATTACCTCGCTGCCATCGCCGCCCACCGCGAGGCACTTATGCTGGATCGTAGTTTGTCCGCCGAGAGCGTGGACGTGGCCATTAACTTGAACAACTTGGCTCAAGCCGAGCGACTCTCCGGCGATTTGGCGGCGGCGGAGCGGGATTATCGTGAGGCGCTGCGCATTGCCCGCGTGATCGGAAATGCCGAGGGTGATGCCACTTACACAGGCAATCTGGCTGATCTGGCGCTCGACCGGGAAGACTGGCCGGGAGCCGAGACGCTGGCGCGCGAGGCGCTGCCCTTGTCTGAAAAGGTAGGTCGTATGGAATTGATCGCTCGCGACTGCCGACGCCTTGCCCAAGCGCTGGTGCGGCAGGGGAAAGCCGCCGAGGCGCGGCCTTACGCCCAACGCGCGGTAGAAATCTACACCCGGCTCGGCTCGCCCGACCTCGCAGACGCCCGCGCGACGCTGGACGAGTGCGAGGGCTGAGCGTGCGGCGCAACCGCTGCTTGCATTGAATTACAACGGCTCAGCGCCTGCCTGTAGCAACTGCAAATAGCTTTCATACACATACAGCCGGTCGCGGCGTTTGCCCGTGATCTCGCGGATGATTTG
>JAYUCP010000413.1:0-9852 GCA_043740245.1 Acidobacteriota bacterium
GCCGTCCCACTCGATTTAGCCACTACCGGTTGAGACAGATCGCTTATTTGACCGCACCGAATCGCAACCCGCGCCACACCGTCGCGCTCAGCACCGCTCCGCTTTGCTCCAGCCGACGATGTTGGTCGAGTTCAGCGCGGCCAGCGTCACGTCAAACGCGAGAATCTCAGCACGTCTGGCGCGGCTTCGCCGTGGTGGAGAGGCTCCAGCGCATAAACGGCTTCTCGGTCACGACGAACCACCAACTGCAAAGGATGAACACCAGCGCGCACACCAGCAACCATTGCAACATGAAGTCCGTCCACAATGGCTGACTGGCTGACATCAGCACACCGGTTTTCGACAAAAGCCCCGACACAATCGGCACGTGGTAAAGATAAAACGTGTAACACATCCCGCCCGTGAGCACGATCCAGCGTTGGCGTATGAAGGCGTTCGACAGCTTGCCGAGGAAGCAGCCAAGGTAAAGCACCAGCACCAGCAATGGCAGCGCGTAGTAATACTGGCCGTATGAATTGAGCACCGCGACGATGCCCGCGCCACCGGCCAGCGTCAGCATATCGCCAAACATTGAGCGCCGCTTGGTGCCGAACCAGCCGTGCAGGTATAGATCAGCCAGCAAAAAACCGACCAGAAAGTAATGCGCAAAATTCGCCAGCGTGAGTTGGCCACGCGGCGGCCAGTACGGATAAATCACGTGTTGCGACAGCCAGCCGCCGCCCGCGATCAACGCCAGCAACAAAGCTCGCCGCACCGCCGCATTGCGCAGCTTGAAAACTCTGACCAGCAACGGCACCAGCAGATAAAACTGAATCTCGATTTCCAGCGACCAGACGACGCTGTTGATCGTGCTGTGCGCGCCATAAATCAAACCGTGCGCGTAAAACAAACTCGCCAGCAAATGCGGCAACAGTTCCGCCGGATCGAAGTGACGGACTTGCCATTGAAAGAAAAAAAAGATCACCAGACAGATGGCGTAAGGCGGTTCGATGCGCGTGACGCGGCGCAAGTAATAGTTCTTCAAATTCGGCGCGGGTTTGTTTTCAAAACTGCGCTTGGCAAAAGGCAGCGCGAGGATGAAGCCGCTGATGGCGAAGAAAAGGTTGACGCCAAAATGCCCGCTATAGGCCAGCGGCACCAGCCACGATTGCGAACTGGCCGCCGCCCAGGCCGCTGGCGAGTGCACCTCGACACTGCTGCGCCCGCTCTCGCGCAGATAGATTGACATCGTGTGATGCAACAGCACCGCCGCGATGGCCAAAAAGCGCAAGCCGTCAATTTCGGGAATCAACTCGCCCGTCGAAGTGACGCGCGCCAGCTTTTGCGCCAGCCATTCGCTGAACGAGATTGAAGGGGTGAGTGCGAGCGATTCGGATTCGGTCATCCTCTGCCTGGGCAACGCAGGTTGCTGCCTTTCTGTGATGTTGAAACGAAAAAAAAGAGGCGCGAGCGTAACAGCAAGACTTCGGCAAGACAAATCCGGGCGGGCTGCGATTTGTGGGTCAGTGTCTGACAAAAGCCGTGCGCCGAAACAGCGGCGCGCGCGTCAGCCAGCGGCGTTTCAGGTAAAACGCATTGGCAGAATCGCGCCGTCCCGCTTGCTCACGCGCGCGCTGCTGTTTGTAACGCTTAGCGTGCGAAGACCACTGTAACGCGCGGCAGTTATTGTTTGCTGAGCAGGTCGTACCGCTGACTGCGCACCGCTGAACTGGGAGAAAACGTTATGACCAGAGAAGAGTTGTTGAAACAAGCCCCGCACGTGTGGCTGCAAATTTGCCCCAAGTGCCACCAGCTTTGGTTTATCGGCGAGGCCACGGCCGATGATAGTTATCGTTGCAAAGCCTGTGGCCGTGACTTTGTGATCGGCTACGAAAATCTGCCGCCCTTGCAAGGCAAGGCCAAGGCCGAGTTGGTGAGCCATTGAGGCCGCTCAGCGGTTTCACTTTTGCCCTTGCCGGAACTCCTCAATCAGATTTTTCTCGCGCCGCCCGATTTCAGCCAGCCGGTTGAGCCATTGTTTCTGATAGGGCCGCAGCGCGCTGACGACGGCCTCCGCCACCGCCAGGTTGCGAAACCATTTCTTATTCGCGGGCACGACAAACCACGGCGCATGCGGCGTGGCGCATTGATTCAACGCATCTTCGTAAGCGCGTGTATAGGCGTTCCAATGCGCGCGTTCCTTCCAATCGCCCGCCGAGAGCTTCCAATACTTTTCGGCGTCCTGCTCGCGTTCCAACAGCCGCTGTTCCTGCTCGGCTTTGCTGATGTGCAGATAAAACTTCAGGATGATCGTGTTGGCATCGGCCACCAGCCGCTCAAAGGCATTGATGTGGTCATAACGCCTGCGCCACACAGCCGGCGGCACGAAGTCATGCACGCGCACGACCAGCACGTCTTCGTAATGCGAACGATTGAAGATCGTGATCTCACCGCGCCCCGGCGTCTGTGCGTGCACTCGCCAGAGAAAGTCGTGTGCCAGTTCGTTCGCGGTCGGCACCTTGAATGAAGCGGCGTTGCAGCCCAGCGCATTGAGCGGCCCCAGCACGGCCTTGATCGTGCCATCCTTGCCGCTGGTATCGCGCCCCTGCAAGACGATCAACACGGAATGCTGCCCGGCGGCGTAAAGCAATTCCTGCAAATGCGTCAACTCGGCGCTCAGCTTGGCGAACTTGGCCTCGCCCTCTTCGCGCTTCAACCCCGCGTCAAAATTGGGGTCAATGTCCTTCAGCTTGATTGGTTTTGCGCCGGTGAGTTTGTGTGCGTATGTCATAAGTTTGAAAGGATGAAGGATGAGGGATGAAGGATGAGGGATGAAGGATGAGGGATAGTTGCTGCTTCATCCCTCATCCCTCATCCTTCATCCCTCATCCCTCATCCTTCATCCTTCGATTAAGCGACTCCGTTTTTCTTGAACCACGCCAGCAGCCGTTTCCAGCCGTCCTGCGCCGATTCTTTGCTGTAGCTGGGGCGATAGTCGGCGTGGAAGCCGTGTTGCGCTTCGGGATAGACGAGGATCTCTGAAGGCTTCTTGGCGACCTTGATCGCCTCGCGCATCTTCTCGACATTGGCGACCGGGATGCCGGTGTCCTTGCCGCCGTAAAGGCCCAGCACCGGCGCTTTCAAATCAGCGGCCAGTTCGACAGCCGCAATGGGTTGCAGCGGATTGGCGGCTTGTGGCGGCGTCACCTGGCCGTACCAGGCCACGCCCGCCTTCAGCTTCGGATTGTGCGTGGCATAGAGCCAAACTATGCGCCCGCCCCAGCAAAAGCCCGTGACGGCCAGTTTGTCGCTGCCGCCGTTTTTCTTGGCCCAAGCCGCCGCCGCATCCAGGTCGGACATGACTTGTGCATCCGGCACCTTTGAGACAATCGGTCGGATGTCAGCGATGTTTTGCAGCTTCGACACATCGCCTTGCCGCGCGTACATTTCCGGCGCGACAGCCAGATAGCCCAGCTTGGCGAAGCGGCGGCAGATGTCCTTGATGTGTTCGTGCACGCCAAAAATCTCCTGCACCACCAGCACCGTCGGGCAGTTCTTTTTCTTTTCGGGCATGGCGCGATAGGCCGGAATCTCGCCGTCCTTGACGGGGATTTTGACTTCGCCCGCGATCAAGCCCGCAGCATCAGTCTTGATCGTCGTGGCCTCTTGAATCGGCTGCATCGCCAAGGCATAGCCCGCCGTCAGCGAAGTCACGACGAAGCCGCGCCGCGTGACCGCGCCCGCCGAGGGATACAAGCTCTTCATCTGCTCATCCTGCATGAAATCGTTTTGCATAGGTTCTCCTGAATTTATGAACAACAAGCTTTCCGGCTTGCCCTTACCTCAATGCTCAGCAAGCTGGAAAGCTTGCTGTACCGCGCGCGTCAGCGCCTGCGAGCAGCCGTAAAACGAAACGAAATTGTTTTTGGCATGGCGCGGATATTACGCGAGTGACCGGCAGAGAACAATTGCCTCAAGCCCAGCCAAGGGCGCGCCTTGTTACCGGCACATTGCGGTTCACTTCTCAGCAGGCGCTTTGCTCAGGCGCAGAAAGAGTTGAACAAAGGGATCGTCAGACTTTTGCAGCGCTGCGCTGACCGCCTCAACCGTGCCCTGCACATCCCCCATCACATAACCGCTGTGCAGCGTTTTGAAGTGCGCGTACCACTCCGGGAAGCTCTTAAATTGCGCGCGGCTGGAGCTCAGCAAGTTCAGGTAATCGCGCAATACCTGATTCAGCAATGGGCTGGCTGGGACTCTGCGGAAAGCTTCGTCGTAGAGCAAACATTTCTGATGATAGAAATCTGTGAGCGCGACATTCTCTTCGGGCTCCCAGACGGCTAGTTCAGTAAAGAATTGCTGAAAGGCTTGCATCCGTTCAGGCGAGCTTGGATCGGTTTTGATGATGACGCGCGGTGCGTTTGGAGCGGCATCTTTGGCGCGTGGCTGAGGATGGTCGAACATCACTTCATAAAACCGCTGCTGCATTCTGGCGGCGTTTGGCGTTTGCCAGTAACGTGGCAGTTCCGCCTTGCCACCGAGCGACCCCGGTTTGATTTCATCTTCCGCAATCTCTTCAACCTTGTAACCGTCAAAGGCAATCAATTGGTTGAACTCACGAACCGCTGGCGGCAGCGGCGCCGGTTTGCCAGTGGCTGTGAGCACGTTGTCGGCACAACGCGGCCCGTTGAGATGTTCGACCAGATAGCGGCGCACACGCGCAAACACTTCCTCGCCGCGTTTGCTGTATTGCGTGCAGAAAGTGCCGAGAGTTTGCAACTCAGTCGCCGAAGAGATATTGCCGCCCGTGGAAAAGGCGCGATCATCTTGCCGCACATCATCCAACGCGGCCAGAAAAGCGAGCAGCAAACGGTCGAGACGCTCGGGCGTTGTGCCGGCAAAGCGCACCAGCCGTGACGCAGGCGCGACCTGCGCCGGGTGATTGACTTGGCGCAAATAGGTTTCGAGGAAGGCGAGGTCTTCGCCCTTTTCCTGCTGTTGGCTGTTGAAGCAACGTTTCGCCACGGTCAACAGCATCTGGTAAAACGTGTCTACGTTTGGCGCGGCGGCTTCTTCGCATTTGGTGATGGGCAGTTCCAGGCCGTCCATTTCGCGCACCAAGGCCAAGGCTCTTGGCGGATCAATTTCCAACAGCGCACTGATAACCGCGCATTGCAAAGACAATCTGTCCAGCGCCAATTCAGCAATGGTTCTGGAAAAAATAAAGTTTGACATCAGTTCAGCCGAAGCTGGCTGCGTGGGTTTATATGACTGTTGCGCCAAGCGCGTCAGCGCAAATGCTTCAGCCAGCAATTCACGCTGCCAGTCCTTATCATCCTTGACCCTGAAACTGGCGATCCGCACCAGTTCACTCGCCGCAAATTCCGGCGGAGCCGAGCGCAACTCATCAATCAGCGCGACTAGCTCCGCCGGTCGGCTTTTTTTGGCGCGGCCTCGGCTTTCTTCGTTTGGGTGAAGAAGCCGCGCGCCCGCAGCCAGTTCTCCAACAGCCGCGGCCACGTGCTCAGCGCGGGATCATCTTTCGCCAAGCCCACACCGTGCCGCCCGTGTTCGTACAGGTGCATCTCGTATGGCACTTTGTTTTTGCGTAGCGCCTCGGCAAACAACATGCTGTTTTCGACCGGCACACCCGCGTCATCTACGGTATGAAAGAGAAAGGTCGGTGGCGTCCGCGCCGTCACCTGTTTTTCATTCGACATCAGATCAACCAATTCGGCGGACGGCGTCTCGCCCAACAGATTCTTGCGTGAACCCATATGCGCAAAGGGCGGCTGCAAGGTGATCACCGGATAACACAAGATCGCCACATCGGGCCGGCTGCTTATGCGATCAATGGCATCGGGCGCACTGGCATTGCCATCGTCAAAATGCGTGGCTGCCGTCGCACTCAAATGCCCGCCCGCCGAAAAGCCCATCACGCCGATGCGGTTCGCATCCACCTTGTATTCGCTTGCCCGCGCCCGCACCGTGCGAATCGCGCGTTGCACATCCCACAGCATCGCCGGATGGTTGTAGCGCGGCCCAAGCCGATACTTCAGCACAAACGCCGAGACGCCGATGCTGTTCAACCAAACCGCAATGTCGTGCCCTTCGTGCGAAGCCAAATGCGCATACCCGCCGCCCGGACACACAACGATGGCCGCGCCATTGGCTTTGTCGGCAGGCGCGGGATAATGCTGGATGCTCGGCACGTCTTCGGGCTGTGCGCCTTTTGCGCCCGGCGCGCCATTGGGCCAGAGCGGCACGGCGGGCGGTTGATTGGCGGCTGTTTGCCCGCACGCCACGACAGTCAGCACCAACAAGCTCAGCAACACAACACACGGCAGTAACAGTTTCATGTTCTTCCTCACGAATTTGAGATTTGAGATTTGAGATTTGAGATTTGAGATTCAGGTTTCAACAACCTTGCCATAGCATACGCGCAAGCCTACATTCGCGCTATGCCCGGACGGACAAAACCGCAATTTCACATTGGGATCATCACGCCCGCGCCGCCGCGCTCACGGGCAGGGAATCGTGTGACAGCCTTGCGTTGGGCGCGCGTGTTGCGCCAACTCGGTCATCGCGTCAGTGTGGCTGAGAGTTATGCGGGTGAGCGCTATGACTTGCTGATTGCTTTGCACGCGCGCAAGAGCCACGCAGCCATTTGCGCCTATCACGACCTGCATCCCGGAAAACCGCTGCTCGTCGCGCTCACGGGCACGGATCTTTACGCCGATCTGAAAACCAGCACAGAGGCCCGCCAATCGCTCGCGCTTGCCACACACCTCATCCTGCTCCAACCCAAAGCCAGCGCGGCCCTGCCCAAAGCACACCGCCACAAAGCGCGCGTCATCTATCAATCCGTTCCCCCAATCTACAATTTCAAATCTCCAACCCCCCATCCATCCTTCCGCATCTGCGTCATCTGCCATCTGCGCACGGTCAAAGACCCGTTTCGTACCGCTGAAGCCGTCCGCCTGTTGCCGCCCGCATCACGCGCGCAAGTCATGCACTTGGGCGGCGCGCTGGATGAGCAAATGGCCGAACGCGCGCGGCAGGAGATGCTGGACAATCCGCGTTACCGTTGGCTGGGCGAACAGACGCGTTGGCGCACGCGGCGCTGGCTGGCGCAAAGCGATTTGTGCGTGCTTTCGTCCCGGCTGGAAGGCGGCGCGAATGTCATCTCTGAAGCCTGCGTCGCGGGCACGCCGGTGTTGGCCTCGCGCATTGCGGGCAATGTCGGCTTGCTGGGCGCTGACTATCCGGGTTATTTCAAGGTCGGCGCTACGCGTGAGTTGGCGCGGCTGTTGTGGCGGGCCGAAACGGATGCGACGTTTTTACAAGCGTTGCGCGAACACGTCAACCGCTTGGCTGGAACCTTTGCGCCGGAACGGGAGCGAGAGGCATGGCGTGCGGTGTTGGCTGAGTTGGGTTGAACTCCAAGCCCTCACGCTATCATTGATTTTGCAGCCGTCGCGTTTCGTCTTCAGTCACGCTGCTTGGCGCGACGCCTAATGGATTTGTGTTGGGCGGATTGGGTTGCGGCGCTTGGTAAACCGGCTGCGGCGCATAGGGCTGCTGCATGGGTTGTTGCACCGGCATCTGGATGGGTTGTTGCAGCGGTGGTTGCAGATACTGTTGCACGGGCGGCGCGATTGGCGGCATTGGCACGCCCAGCGGCATCTGTCGCATTTGCATCTGCGTTTGCCATTGCCGCTGTTCCAGCAAGCGTTGTTGATTGCGGAAATGGATGACGGCCCAGGGAATGCCGACACACATCAGCATGCCCATCACCGGCACAAAAAAGTCGCTCAAGCCAAGCGGATCAGTCAGCACCGCAAAAAAGCCGGGTAAGAAAATCAGGCACAAAATCGTCAACCACATCTTCTGTTTCGGCGAATAGCTCGCCGTCATTTGCGTCAACTGGGAAACGGGTGAGGGCGCGGGCGGCGTCAATTGCGCCGTGCCGCCTGTGGCGACATAGCCAGCCAACTGCGTTAAACCCAGTCCGCACTGGCGGCAGAATTTGGTGGTTTCACTGTTGGGTGCTCCGCAACGTGGGCAGTACATGGTTTAGACCTCAGACATCAGTTTGCCGCGTAGAAAGCCGCCGCCGCGCTCACGCCGGAATCCTTAGGCTGGAAGCCTTCGGCCTTGAGCGCCTTTTCCAACGCGGCCAGCACGAGCAAGACGTTATTGGCGTTGCTGCCGGTTCCCATCAAGCCGATGCGCCAGAGCTTGCCTTTGAAAACGCCCAGGCCGCCACCGATTTCGATATTGAATTCGTTGAGTAGCCGCGACCGCACGCGCAGATCATCCACGCCGTCAGGAATGCGCACGGTGTTGAGCGTCCACAGGCGATGCGCAGGCGCGACCTGCATTTGCATTCCCATCGCTTCAATGCCTGCAACCAATGCGCGATGATTGCGTGCGTGGCGTTGGGCGCGCGCTTCCAAGCCCTCTTCGGCGACAATGCGCAACGCTTCGTGCAAGGCGTAGTTCATCGAAATCGGAGCAGTGTGGTGATAAGCGCGCTGGCCCGCGCCCTCGGCCCAGTAACTGGTCAGCAAACCCAAATCCAAATACCAAGTGACGGGCTTGGTCGTGCGCGTTCTGATCTTCTCGACGGCGCGGTCGCTGAAGGTGACGGGCGCGAGGCCGGGCGGGCAGGACAGCGCCTTTTGCGTTCCGGCGTAACAGGCGTCTACGCGATGGCGATCAACGCCGATGGAATGCGCGCCGATGCTGGTAACAGAATCAATCAACAGGAAGCCTTCGCGTTCATCGGCAATCTCGCGCAACGGTTCGATCTGTTGCAACACGCCGGTCGAGGTTTCAGCCTGCACGGCAAACAACACGCGGGCATTGGACGAACGCCAGGCCGCGCGCGTCTTTTCGATGTCCACCGGCCCGCCCCATTCGCATTCGACGCGGATGGGCACCGCGCCGACGCGCAACGCCATCTCGTGCATGCGTTCGCCGAAATAGCCGTTGCTGCAGATGACAATCTCTTCGCCGGGTTCGAGCAGGTTGGCGACAGTGGCTTCCATGCCTGCGGAACCGGTGCCGGAGATCGGAATGGTCAGGCGGTTGTTAGTCTCAAACACGTAGCGCAACAACTGCTGCACCTCATCCATCGTGCGCACAAAGAATGGGTCTAGGTGGCCGGTGAGCGGCGCGCTCAGCACACGCAACACGCGGTCATCCACGGGCGACGGGCCAGGGCCCAACAACAAACGGGGCGGCGGCGTGCACGGCCCAATGACAGGGGCGTCGGCGAAACTCATAGCGAAGCGGTTCTCCTCTAAAACGTACCGTAGGTTGTCCAACCTGCGGCTGACTCGGAATGTAAGCGTTCAGGTAACCCGGAAATACTTAGCTGCGAAAGCTCCGCAGGTTAGACAACCTACGGTACAGCGTGCGCTGAAATTACCATCATCGTGGACGGCTTGCCAGCGCCCAAAGCACAAAGGCGGATTTTGCGGCCTGAACGACAGGTCTTGGCTTTCCATAGCTATTTGCAGTAGTATTCGCGGCCTAGAAGCATCCTGTTCTCTCAATTCCGGTGCTGGCCGAAACGATGGCTCAGCCGCTTTGCATCTCCCCTCCGATGTGCCAGGCAGTCAAACGGCACGATGCAAACGGCATAACAGGTGCTTGGTGACCTTTCAGTTTTCTACGGTGTTTCTTACCGGTTCCTTCTCATACGGCTGTAAATGGTGATTGGTGCAAGGCTGGCGTGTTAGGCGAACGCGTGGCCGCAGGCTTAGGCCGTGTCAGTAGCCCGACCGTGAGACTTGTCATTACCTAGTTTTTTGCACATCGGTTGACAGCCGGTAATGCGAGCTATCTCCTTTATGGAGTCAAAGA
>JAYUCP010000414.1:0-24973 GCA_043740245.1 Acidobacteriota bacterium
GCCGAGCTTCGAGCTTGACCACACCGTCACGCCGACCGATGTGAACCCGCTCGGCGCGAAAGGCGTGGGCGAAGCCGGCACGATTGGCTCTACGCCCTGTGTCGCCAACGCCGTGATTGACGCGCTCGCGCCATTCGGCGTAAAGCATCTGGACATGCCACTACGGCCTGAAAAGCTGTGGCGCGCAATGCATAGTTAAAGCTTTGTACAGCGACCTTTCCAGGTTGCTGTGCTTGCCGCGTGAATGCACGGCGGGCACGCCAGACAATCGCAAGCGATCAACAGCAAGCTGGAAAGCTTGCTGCACAAGGAGTTGAACCAAATGGCTAAGACAATCATTGAGACCCCTACCGCCGCGACCGTGCGGCCGCAAACCGCGCTCCTGATGCTGCGCCATCACGGCGGGCTGCGCGGGCTTGCCTCCACCGCCAATTCGCAACTCTTCGAAGGCCGCTTCGGGCGCATGTTCCGCACGCTGCCGGCGGCGGAGTTCCCCGATGCCGCCCTGGAGGATCTGGCCGGCCACATTACGGCGGAGGACGAAGCCGACGTGACGCCGGAAACCGAAGCGGACGCCGAAGAGAACACGGGCATCTCGGCGGGCATCACCTATCTGGGCCAATTCATAGACCACGACCTGACGCTTGATCCGATGAGCAGTCTGCAAAAGCAGAACGACCCCGATGAATTGACCGATTTCCGCACCCCGCGCTTCGATCTCGATTCGCTTTATGGCCGCGGCCCCGACGACCAGCCCTATCTTTACGAAGACGATGGGCTGCGCTTCAAACTGGGACGGCCATTAACCGGCAGCGCCATTGATGCAAAGGTGCGCGACCTGCCGCGCCACGCCTCCAGTGCGCCCAACAGCCGCGCGCGCGCGCTGATCGGCGATCCGCGCAACGATGAAAACGTCATCATCGCCCAACTGCACGCGACCATGCTGCGCTTCCACAACCGCATGGTCAGCTTCCTGACCAAAGACGGACAGGCGCCCACCTTTGCCGAAGTGCAACGCCAGGTGCGCTGGCATTATCAATGGGTCGTGTTGCACGACTTCCTGCCCACCATCGTCGGCAAGGACACGGTCGAAGCGGTGCTACCGCATCTGAAAAAGAAGGAAAGCATTTATGAACACAGACCCGGCCTGCGCTTCTTTCATTGGCGCAACGGGCCGTTCATGCCGGTGGAATTCGCCGTGGCCGCCTATCGCTTCGGCCATTCGATGATTCGTCCGCAGTATCGGCTCAACACCACCATCCTGACCGGCGGCATTGACGGCAAAGGCCGCTTCGCCATCTTCACGCCCGAAGACGGCGTGCTGGGCCTCAACGGCTTCCGTGAATTTCCCGCCAACTGGGCAATTGATTGGAGCCTCTATTTCGACCTGGGCAACAACGCGCCGAAATTCGGGATCAAGCGCGTGCAGCCCGCCTATAAACTTGACAGCTCGCTGGTCAATCCGCTGGGAACGCTGCCCGAATCGGTGGCCCGGCAGATTCGCTCACTGGCCGAACGCAACCTGAAACGCGGCGCGCGCATGGGCCTGCCTTCGGGCCAATCCGTCGCGCGGCACATGGACATCGAGCCGCTTCCCGACGACAAGCTGCGCGTCGGCAAAGCCACCGAAGAAGACGGCCCCGGCAACCCCAAACTCGTAGACCTGTCGCCGGCTTTCAAAGACAACGCGCCGCTCTGGTACTACGTGCTGGCCGAAGCGCAACAGCAATTCAAAAAAGACAGCACGCCGATACGGCTCGGCGCGGTGGGCGGTCGCATCGTGGCCGAGGTCTTCATCGGCCTGCTGCTCGGCGACAGCCATTCCTTCCTGTCGCAATGGCCGAGTTGGAAGCCGGAGCCGTCTTTCCTGAGCAAAGGCAAGTTCGGCATGGCCGAGTTGATTAAACAAGCGCAGTTGGCCTGAACCGATTCACGCCGCCGCGCACGACCACAGTGGAGACAACATGATTCCCAGCAATTTCGCCTATCACGCGCCGGCCTCGGTTGAGGCGGCGTTGCAACTGCTCGACCAGCACGGCGACGACGTCAAGATTCTGTCGGGCGGCCACAGTCTGCTTCCCACCATGAAGCTGCGGCTGGCGACGCCCGCCGTACTGGTGGACATCGGGCGCATCCCGGAATTGAGCGCGATCAAGCTTGAGAACGGCGTGCTCCGCATCGGCGCAAACGCCACGCACGCCGCCCTCGCCGCGTCGGCAGAGGTCAAACAGCATTGCCCGCTGCTGGCCGAAACCGCCGCGCAAATCGGCGATCCGCAAGTGCGCAATCGCGGCACCATCGGCGGCAGCCTGACCCACGCCGACCCGGCAGCCGATTGGCCGGCGGCGATCCTGGCCTTGAACGCCGAGATCATCGCGCGCAGCACTGGCGGCGAACGCACGATCAAAGCAGCGGATTTTTTTGTGGAGATGATGACCACGGCAATTGAGCCGAATGAGATCGTGATCGAAATCCGCGTGCCCGTGCCCGCGCAACCAAAAGCGTCGGCCTATCTGAAAGTCGCGCAATCGGCCTCCGGTTTCGCGCTGGTCGGCGTGGCCGCGCAACTCAAACTCACCAACGGCCAGTGCGAAGAGGTTAGCATCGGCATCACCGGCCTCGCGCCCAAAGCCTACCGCGCCAAAGCCGTCGAAAACGCGCTGCGCGGCCAGACGCTGGACGCCGCCGCGATCAAGGCCGCCGCCAGCCACGCCGACGCCGACGCCAGCGATGCGTTGGGCGACATTCACGCATCCGCCGATTACCGGCGGCATCTGACGCGCGTTTACGCGGGCCGGGCCTTACAAGCCGCGTTGAGCCGCGCTTGAGGCGCACCGTCTGCCCCGCAGGCAAGCCTGTTTGCGTGAGGACGGCTTCAGAGCCACCGGACGGCACGGCAAGCGTAGCGCAACCCGCCGAGGTTGCGCGGCTTCCGCAGCAGAACCTTCATTTCTCGGATAGCCCTCAAGGTTTTACTGCGGAAGCCGCGCAACCTCGGCGGGTTGCGCTACTCCTGCGTCAGCCGTCGCTTACTTCTGAAGCCGCACTCGGCTGTGTTTTTCAAAGCGCGCCTGGCTGCTAAACTGCGCGCGCATTACCAACCCAATCTGGAGGCCAAGCACCAATGGCAATTGTGCCCGGCGCCCAACTCGGCGCTTACGAAATCCTGGCGCCGCTGGGCGCGGGCGGGATGGGCGAAGTCTACCGCGCGCGCGACACCCGGTTGAATCGTGCGGTCGCGATCAAAGTGTTGCCCGCCGACTTCGCCAAAGACGCCGACCGGTTGCGCCGCTTCGAGCAGGAAGCGCGCGCCACCTCGGCGCTCAATCATCCGAACATCCTGACCATCTACGACATCGGCACGGCTTCGTCCGAACTTGGGGGCGCGCCCTACCTCGTCGCCGAATTGCTGGAAGGCGAAGAACTACGCGCGCAAGTGGACGCGGGGGCGTTGCCGGTGCGCCGCGCGCTCGACTACGCGCAACAGATTGCCGCAGGCCTGGCCGCCGCGCATGAGAAAGGCATCGTGCATCGTGACCTGAAGCCGGAGAATTTGTTTGTCACCAAAGACGGGCGCGTCAAGATTCTGGATTTCGGGCTGGCCCGAATGAAGCCGCAGAAGTTGGCGGGCGGGGTGGATTCGGAAGCGGCGACCCTGAGGCCGTTGACGAATCCGGGCGTGATTATGGGCACGGTCGGCTATATGTCGCCGGAGCAGGTGCGCGGACAGGAGGCGGATCATCGCGCGGATATTTTTTCCTTCGGCATCATCCTGCACGAAATGCTATCAGGCCAGCGGACGTTCACAGGTGATTCGCTGGTCGAATTGATGAATGCGATTTTGAAGGAAGAGCCGCCGGAGTTGAGCGAGACGAACGCGAAGATTTCGCCGCAGTTGGAAAAGATCGTGCGGCGCTGTTTGGAGAAGAAACCGGAGCGGCGCTTTCATTCGGCGCACGATCTGGGCTTTGCGCTGGAAGCGTTGGCAACGCCGAGTTCATCGGGCGCGAATCGGACGGAAGCGGTGCAGGCGTTGGATACTTCGGCCACGACGAAACGCAGTGACTGGCGCGAGCGCATCGCGTGGTTGACGGCGACGGCCTTGTTGCTGACGACCTTGTGGCTGGCGTGGGCATACTTCACGCGCAAACCAATGGAGACGCAAGCCCGCAAATTCTCTGTGTTGATGCCGGAGAAAGTAGCGATGATTTGGTGGGAAGCGCCGATCATTTCACCGGACGGGCAGCGCATTGTCTTTATCGCCAAAGATGCGGTGGGCAAGACTTCGCTGTGGCTGCGCCCGCTCAACAGCCTGACGGCGCAACCATTGGCGGACACAGAAGCCGCGAAGAATCCGTTTTGGTCACCGGACAGCCGTGTGATCGGCTTTTTCACGCCCGGCAAGTTGAAAAAGATTGACGCTACCGGCGGAGCAGTAAGTACGATTTGCGAGGCGGCGAATGGGCGCGGTGGTTCGTGGAGCCGGCAGGATGTCATCATTTTTGTGCCGGGAACACGCAGTCCCGTCCTGCGTGTTTCGGCGAACGGCGGAACGCCCGTGCCAATTACGACGTTCGACGAAACGCTGGCCGAGACGGCTCATCGGTATCCGCAATTTCTTCCCGATGGAAAGCATTTCCTCTTTCTCTCTACTCGTCCGCTCAACGGAAAATCAGGAATCTATCTCGGCTCGCTGGACGGAACCGAGCGGCAGCATCTGATGGAACTGAACACCAATGCTGTCTATGCTGCGCCGGGGTATTTGTTGTTTATTCGTGATCACACATTGATGGCGCAACCATTCGATGCCGAACGGCGACAACTGTCCGGTGAACCCGTTCCCATTGCCGAGCCGGTTGTCCGGCTCACCAATACACAAGCGAACGGCGACCTCAGTCTCTTTTCCGTTTCGGAAAACGGCGTGCTGGTCTACCGAAACAGTCGCGATCTCGACCCCTTACAGATCGTTTGGCTGGATCGTGCGGGCAAGCAGCTTGGGGCCTTCGACCCGCCTGGCGATTATCGCTATCCAACCATTTCCCCGGATGGAAAAACAGTTGCCGTAGATCTCCGCGACCAGCAAACCGGAACTTATGACATCTGGTTGTTTGAGGTAGCGCGCGGCGTACGCTCCCGGTTCACCTCAAACCCAGGGGAAGATACGGGAGCAACCTGGTCATCGGATAGCAGCCGCCTCGCCTTCACATCGGATCGCCGTGCCAATCCCTCCAGCGGGAAATTGTATGTGAAACAGGCAAATGGGGCTGGGAACGAAGAAGAGCTTGCGGAAATAACCGGGGGGGTTGGGAGCGGAGATTGGTCGAGCGATGGGCAATATTTTCTGTATGGAAAACAAGCCCCAAGCGGAAACAACGCGCTCGAAGTGGTATCAATATCTGGAGACAAGCAGCCCCGGCAATTACTGGATGCGTCATCCACTCATTTGTCTAGCAGGTTCTCGCCCGACGGGAAATGGATTGCTTACACTTCCAACGAGACGGGTGTTTTTGAAGTTTATGTGCAGTCGTTTCCGACGCTGGAAAAGAGGGTGCAGGTTTCCAAAGGAGGCGGACGGTCGCCCGTTTGGCACAAAGATGGAAAGGGACTTTTTTACATCTCTGCGGAGCGACAGATGATGGCAGTCACATGGAATGGGAATGACAAGGTTGTAGTCGGTGCCGCGACAGTACTCTTTCAGGCGGGTATTGAGTCGGCTCGTTCGCAGGAGCGTTTTTATGATGTCAGCCCGGATGGGCAGCGGTTTTTGCTGCTTCGTCCGACGGGTGAGATCGTCTCGACGCCGTTCACGGTCGTGCTGAACTGGATGGCGGAGGTGAAGAAGTGAGCGAGACGCACAAACAAAAACTGTATTGCTACGTGGACGAAACCGGGCAGGACACAGAAGGGCAACTCTTTCTGGTCTCGGTGGTCGTCACGGAACAAGAGCAGGAAGCGTTTGCGCGTGAGCTGGAACGCATCGAAGCGGAATCAGGCAAGCGGCATATCAAATGGCACAAGTCTGCGGTCGCACGCAAAATCGCATACCTTAAGGCGGTCTTGGCTTGCCCGATCTTTCAACGCACGATCTTCTTTTCGCATTACACGAACAGCAAAGCGTATGTTGACCTGACGGTTTACACGACGGCCAAAGCCATCCTGCAACGCGCTCAAGGTGATTACAAAACGACGGTGATTGTGGATGGGTTGTCCGGTGCTGAAGTGCAGCATTTTTCCAGCGAGTTGCGCAAGCTGCACATCCGCATCAGAAAAGTGCGCGGCGCGCGCGATGAAACTGAGCCGGGCATCCGGCTGGCCGACGCCTTTGCCGGATTTATTCGTGATGCGTTGGAAGGGGAAGAATACGCCGGTGAACTTTACCAGGAGGCGAGAAAGCGTGGGTTTGTGCGGGAAGTGTAGAAAAAGAAAAACCCCCATGGTTAGGGGGAACAACCTATCGCTGATTGCTCAACGAGACCCGCCATACGGTCGGTGTTCGGTTGCTGTTTTCAACGGCAGGATAGGGGGCAGCACATAACCCTGTCAATGGCCTGTGCAACGCTTGCCCGCCTTCCCCGCCAAAGGTATCCTTGCGCCCGACCTGAACTTCTCCCACAACCATCGTCAACCAAGGAGCACTCAATGAAAGCGACACCGCGCTGGCAAGCCTTCTTTCTTCTCTTCCCGCTCATCGCACTGTGCGCAGGCTTCCAAGTCGCCGCGCAGACCAAACGCCCGATGACTTTCATGGACGCGCAGGAACTACGCGCCGTTGGCAATCCGGCGCTCAGTCCTGACGGGCGCTGGCTGCTGTACACGCTGAGCGTGCCCGATTGGAAGGCGGCCAAAAGCTCCACCGACATCTGGCTGGTCTCGGTCGAACGCGGCGTGGAATCGGCGCGGCAACTGACCTTCACCAAAGACAAGAATGAAACCACACCGCGCTGGTCGCGCGATGGGCGCTTCTTCGTCTTCGCCTCGAATCGTGAAGCGCCCGCCGCCACGCCCACGCAGAATCAGCTTTACCTGATGCGCCCAGATGGCGGCGAAGCGCGCAAGCTGACCGAAGCCAAAGACGGCGTCGGCGCGTTTGCCTTCAGCAAAGACGGCAAATGGCTGGCCTTTGCGGCGGGCAAGGAAGACGAACAGCAAATCTGGACGCTGCCTGTGGCCGATATTGAAAACGCCAAACCGGTGCAGTTGACCAAACACGCGACGCCGATTACGTCGTGGCAATTCGCGCCCGACAGCCAGCGCATTTATTTCATTGCGCCCGACAGCTTCAACAAGGACAACAAAGAACGCGTCGAACAAAAGTTCACCGTGCGCATCCGCAACGAAGAACCGCCCTTGTCACTACTCTGGGCCTTCGAGTTGGCAACCAAGCAAGAAAAGCAGTTGGCTTCGGGCCAAATGGGTAGCGTCAGCGATGTGGTGATCTCGCCGGACTCGCGCTGGGTCGCTTTTCGCGGCACGCCGAAAGATCGTTACCAACGCACCGTGACCGAAGCCAACATCTACGCCGAGTTGCGCCTGCTCGACACCGTTTCGGGCACGCTCGAAGCCTTATCTGACAACAAAGAGATTGAAGAAAGCGCGGTCTCGTTTTCGCCCGACAGCAAACAGATGGCCTATGCCGCTTCGGACAACTTTGAATACTTCCGCAATGGCCGCGTCTATCTGCGCGCGCTCAGCGGCAACCAATGGCGCAAGCTGGGCGACGGTTTCGATGGCGATGTCTCGGCCAGTTTCTGGTCGGCGGATGGCAAGACGATTTATTTCAATGAGGGCTGGCGTGCGACCAATCAACTCTTCGCGCTCTCGACCGAGACCGGCAAGGTCGCGCAAATCACGAATGAAAAAGGCGTGCTGACCGTCACGCAAGACAACGATTCCAAAGTCTTGCTGCTCAGCTATGCCGACTCGAATGCGCCGATAAATCTTTACACCGCGCCGCTCGCGCAAGCGGGCAATCGCGCCGCTTGGCGGCAATTGACCGACGGCAATCCGCAAGTGCGCAATTTGGCGTTGGGCGAAACCGAAGCGATTCAATGGAAGTCTTCCGACGGCAAAATGGTCGAGGGTATACTGGTCAAGCCGGTCGGCTACGACCGCGGCAAACGCTACCCGCTGATCGTGCAGATTCACGGCGGCCCGGCGGGCGCGGATGTGTTGCGCTTCAACCCCGGTTACGGCGCGCAGATTTACGCGGGCGCGGGTTATGCGGTCTTGTGCCCGAACTATCGCGGCTCGGTCAATTACGGCGAGAAGTTCAAAATGGAGATCGGCGGCGATTATTTCCGGCAGGGCTACGACGACATTATGACCGGCGTGGATCACCTGATCGCGCAGGGCCTGGTGGACGGCGACAAAATGGGCGCGATGGGCTGGAGCGCGGGCGGCCATTGGTCGAATTGGATTCTGACCCACACCAATCGTTTCAAAGCGATCTCATCCGGCGCGGGCGCGGTCAATTGGATTTCGATGTACGCCCAGAGCGACATCCAACGCAACCGCGAGTTTTACTACGGCGGCAAACCGCCGTATGAAGACTTCGCCAAATACTGGGACGTGTCGCCGCTCAAGTTCATCAAGAACGCCAAGACGCCGACGCTGATTCACGTCGTTGATGGCGACCCGCGCGTGCCGCGCCCGCAAAGCGAAGAGCTGCACATGGCGTTGAAGAAGCTGGGAGTGCCGACCGAGTTCATGGTTTATCCCGGCAACACGCACGGTATCACCGAACCGCGCAACCAACTGGTCAAGGCCATCGCCGAATTCAACTGGTTCGAGAAATGGATTCGCGGCAAGCAGGGCTGGTTTGAGTGGAAGGAATTGTTGCAGACGTTGAAGGAAGATAAGCCGGATGAGAAGAAACCGGTGGCGGATAACAAGCCGTAAAGCCGTGTCGGCCGATACGCTGCGTGTATAGTATGGTTGCATGCAAAAGATGAACCTGACATTTCCAATATTGAGGACAAGTTGATGAGCGTTCCAGCGACTGAAAAGGCGATGAAAGAGTTTCTGCTGGCAAATGATGAGCAATTCCGCGCTCTTATGGGTGAGCATCGCCAGTACGATGACCGCCTCCGCGAACTTACCGAACTGCCGTTTCCCAACGATGACGAACAACTCGAAGAAGTGACCCTGAAGAAGAAAATCCAAAAATTGCAGGCTGTTCAACACCCAACGCTCGCCAAGATCATCGAAGAGTCACGCAGTCTTTTAGCTCTCGCGGACGATTGGGACGGCGAAGGGAGTCCAGCTTACGCTAAAGCAACTTGGCAACGTGCCACGAACTTTTTGGCTGAGAACGCCGCCAGCCTCTACTTGTTGTTTGGCAAATGGGTTGAAGCACCGGAGATTTCGCCTGGCCCGTATGGCAGCATTGATCTGCATTGGCAAACACCGGCGCGGGAATTGTTGGTCAACGTTCCCGCCGCCGCCAGCCAGCCCGCCACATATTATGGTGACGACCGTGGTCAGAATCGGCTCAAAGGCACACTCGATACCGCAGGGAGAAATGAATGGCTGTTGATGTGGTTGATGGCGTAAGCGAGTTGTGGGAAAGCGAGCCGGTGCCCGATGAAGACTTTCTCTATGTCAGGATTCACCAAACGTTTCAACGGCGCGCTGGCGGCGTCAGTCTCGGCTGGGTCAAAAATCTGCCCACGCCGGAGCACGGTATGTCCACCGATTGGGACAAGTACGCGACGCCGGAACAAACTCAGGCCAGAGGCCGAAAGCCCGCGCGCGAATACGCCGTGGGAAAGCTGAATGCCGGTCAGGTTCGCGCCATCCCGCAACAAAGCGCCGTCCATACGCCCGACCATGAAAATGACAATCGCGCGCACACCGACATCTTTGGCGAGAAAGAAAATGACCCCGAAGTCCGCGTGATGTTCGGCAGAATTTATACGTTGGCGATTGGTTTTGAGAACCAGCGGTCGTTATGAAAATTGAAGGCACATACACCATTCACGCCCCGCGCGCCACACTCTGGCAAATGCTAATTGACCCGGCGGTGCTGCAACGCTGCGTGCCGGGTTGCGAATCGCTCGAAACGAACGAGGACGGCTCGTACAAGATGCTGCTCAAAGCAGGTGTCGGTTCGATCAAGGGCGTCTTCAACGGCAAGATCACGCTCGACGAATTGCGCGCGCCGGAGCATTACCGAATGCTCGTCGAAGGCAGCGGCAAGGTCGGTTTTGTCAAAGGCACGGGCACGCTTGATCTGATCGAACAAGGCGACGAAACCGTCGTCAATTACGCTGGCGATGTCAGCGTCGGCGGCACGATTGCGGGTGTCGGCCAGCGCATGATTCAGGCTTCGGCCAAAATGATGGCGGGGCAATTTTTCAAAACGGTTGAGGCCGAGGCCAACCCCGGCAGTGAAACCAAGCCGGGCTTGATGAAGCGTTTGCTCAACCGCGTCGCTGGCAGTGCCGAAGAAACCGAAACACAAACGGAACAACCGTGAGGACTTTTTTTGATGTCGTATTTGCGAAACCTATGCCTGCTGCTGCTTGCTTTATTCACAGGCCCCACGGTCTTTGCTCAGCTTAACGCTAAACTGCTCGGACAACTCAATCCCTTTCCCGGCATACACAACCGCTACGGCGACATTTGGGGTGACGGCCAGTACGCCTATTTGTGTTCGTATCAAGGCGGCAACGTGACGATCATTGACATCAGCGATCCGCGCGCGCCCAAACTGGCGGGCGTCTTTGAACCACCGGGCGGCCCGTCGTTGCGCGATGCTGTAGTGCTGAACGGCATCGGCTATTTTTCCAGCGACGACGGCCAGGGGCTGTTTATCGTGGATGTGCGCGACCCGCAGAACCTGCGGCAACTGAGCAACATCACCGCCGCGCAGAACGGCCACGCCCGGGTGCACGAGCTTTCGGTCAGCGATGGCTTTCTTTACGAAGCCGATTCGCGCACACCAAAAGTGAAGGTGTTTGATGTCAGCGATCCAGCGCGCCCGCTTTTCAAATGGGACATTGATTGCCAGACAACCGGCGCGGTGCACAGCGCGCTGGCGCTCAACGGGCGTTTATATGCTTCCGGCCTAGGCGGCTCGACGGAGATTTATGACGTGCGCAACGTAGCGGCCACTGCGCCGCGCCGCCTGGGCGTGGTCAATACTGGCATCGGCTCGCACAGCAGTTGGCCCAGCAACGACGGGCGCATTTGGGCGACCTGCAGCGAACGCGACAATGGCGACACGCGGCTTTACGACATCTCCGACCCGGCCAATGCGCGGTTGCTCTCGACCATCACGGCAGCCTCTATCGGCATTGACGCCTTCACGCCGCACAACCCGGTGATCGTCGGCAACCTGCTGTTTGTCGCGTGGTATCAGGCCGGCACGCAGGTCTTCGACATCACCGATCCAGCCAAGCCAGTGCGCGTCGGCGAATATGATTGCTATCCGGGGCCGCGTTGCCCGGACAATTTTTGTTATGCGGGCAATTGGGGCGTCTATCCCTTTCTGGGGCTGGATCACGTGCTGTTGAGTGATCTGGATGGCGGCCTCTTCATAGTAGATTTCAGCGCGGCGGGCACGGGGCCGAAGACGGTTTCAGCGGCCAGTTACAACTTCGCTTCGATCACGCCGAAAGCCATCGTGGCGGCCTTTGGCAACAACTTCGCCAACACGACGCGCGCGGCGACCGCGCAGCCGTTGCCGACTGACTTGGGCGGTGTGCGCGTGACGGTGCAGGATTACGCGGGGGTCGAACGCCTGGCCCCGCTCTTTTTCGTGTCGCCCACACAGATCAATTATGAAATTCCAGCCGACAGCAAACCAGGCCCGGCGCTGGTCAAATTCACCTCGACTGATGGCGCGTCCAGCATTGGCGCGACGACCATTGTGCCCACTGCGCCTGCGCTCTTTACGACCAATGCGAGCGGCAACGGCCCCGCCGCCGCGCTGGATGCGTTCAGCTTTGCGCCCGCGCCCTTCAGTGCCACGCGCGCCAACGGCCAACCGAACATACTCGCGCTGTTCGGTACCGCGCTCGGCAACGACGCGACCGAAGTGACTGCCGACGTCAGCGCCAGCGTGCGCGTAACCATTGATGAAAAACCTGCGGCTGTTACTTTTGCGGGCAGCGTGCCGGGCTTGACTGGCTTGAACCAAATCAACGTCGTGCTGCCCGCCGGATTGAGCGCCGGTGAACACCGCGTAAAAGTCGCGCGCAACAGCGCGCCCAGCAACGAAGTGACCATCACGATTCGCTGATATGAACGCCGCACAACTCACCCTCGACAATCTGGACAAATACGGCGAGTACGTCTCGACCTGGTTTGAAGGCCGCAGTTTCACCAACGTCGAACGCTATGCGGCGTCTTGCCGAATGGCTGAAGTGCTGCGTGCGCACGGTGCACGGCGCGGCGACCGCATCGTCGTGATGATGCTCAATTCACCCGATGTGGCTGCCGCCTTCACCGCCGTCTGGAAGCTGGGCGCGGTGATTGTGCCCGTCACGCCGATGTGGACGGCGCGCGAGGTGCGCTATGTCTTGCAGGATTCAGGCGCGCGCCTGGTCATCACGTCGCCGGAGTTGGCCGCGCGCGTGAAAGAAGCATCCACTTTGCCCGGCGTTGGTGACTTGCCCGGTGTTGGCGAAGTGCTGGTGTTCGGCGCAACCGAAGTCGCAGACGTCACAGACATCACCGCCGAATACGCCAGCGCGCCGCCGTTTGAAGCCGTTGCCGATTGCGCGCCTGACGAATTGGCGCTGCTGCTCTACACCTCCGGCACGACGGGCAATCCGAAGGGCGTGATGCTCAGCCACGACAATCTGCTCTTCATCGCCGACTCGATTTATGCCAACAACGAACACCTTGGCCCGATTCGCGGCATGCAGGTGCTGCCACTCAGCCACATTTACGGCGTGTTGATGATGAACCTGGGCGCGCGGATGGGGAATGCGACCTACGTCTTGAAACACTTCGAGGCGGGCCAGGTCTTGCGCATTATCGAAAGCTTCCGCGTGCAGCGGCTGGCCGTCGTGCCGACGATGCTGACGCTGCTCATCAATCATCCTGACCGCGAAAAATACGATTATTCCTCGCTTGACGCCGTAGGCTCGGGCGGCGCGGCGCTCTCAGAAGCGACGCGGCTGGAATTCGCCCGCCTGTTCAATTGCCGCGTCATGCAGGGCTACGGCTTGTCAGAAAGCTCCGGCGCGCTGACCGGCTTTCACCCTGATGATGCTTACCGCGTCGGCTCCGTCGGCCCGCCGCTGCCCGGTGTAGAGATGTGCGTGATGGATTTCAACAATCAAGTGTTGCCGCCGGGCGAAATCGGCGAACTGTGTTCGCGCGGGCGGCACGTGATGCAGGGCTATTTCAACAATCCGCAGGCCACGGCGGAGACGATCATTGATAGCTGGTTGCATACCGGTGACGTCGGTTGGATAGATGCCGAAGGTTACGTTTACATCACCGACCGCAAGAAAGATTTGATCATCAAGGGTGGCGAGAACATTTCGCCGCGCGAGATCGAGGAAGGCATCTACGCACACCCTGCGGTGTCTGAGGCCGCCGTGGTTGGCGTGCCGGATGAGATTTATGGTGAAAACCTGCTAGCCGCTGTCGTGCTAAAAGCCGGGCAGATGCTGACGGAAGAAGAATTGAAACAGCATCTGAGCCAGTATGTGACGAAATTCAAAGTGCCGGGGCGCATTGTTTTTCTGGATACGCTGCCGAAAGGCTCGACGGGGAAGATTTTGAAGCGGGCGATAAAAGAGCAATTCGCAAGCTAACCCTGGGAGCGCAGCGCATCCTTGCCTGCGTGCTTGATGAAGGGCGTGATGGAAGGCCAAAGGGCTGGTGGACAAGGCACGCAGGCTGGAAGCACTGCGCTCCCAGGCTGATCTCAAGCCAACACCTTCGCCTTGGCCCGCGCCAATACCACATCCAACAATTCAACGCGACTGCCGCCGCCCTGCGCAAAGTCCGGCTTGCCGCCGCCGCGCCCGCCCAACTCTTCGCACGCCGCGCGCAGCAACGCATTCATATCGCCGCGCACATCCGCCGCGCGCGCGAAGATCAGTTTGACGGCGCTGCCCTGCTGCGTGGCGAGCAAAGCGGCCACGCCCGGTTGCGCCGTCAATTTGTGCGCCAGCATTTTGACCTCTTCCACCTCACGATCCGCAAAGACGCGCACGACGACACGCAGGTCGTTGCTGACGCCGACGGTTGCGAGAATCTCTTGCGCTTCGAGTTGCGCGGCTGATTCGGCGAGCAAGCGGCTGCGTTTTTGCAGCGCCTTGTGCTCATCCACGAGCCGCGCGACCGAAGCAATTGTCTCATCGCGTCCCACCGTGAACTGGCGCGCGAACGTATCGGCGATGCGATTGTTGAGGCGGTAATCGCGCAAGGCCCGGCTGCCGCAGACAAAATCCACGCGCGTCATTTGCTTGGCGCGCTCCCAGCCGCGCACCGCCAGCAAGCCAACTTCGCCCGTCTGTTTGGCATGCGTACCGCCGCAGGGCGACCAATCGAAATCGGCGATCTCGATGACGCGGATGCAATCGCTAATGAAGCTCTCTTTGCGCAGCGGCAGCCGGGCGGCCTCTGCGGGCGTGACTTCGTGAATCCGCAGCGGGCGGTTGTCAAAGATGACCTGATTGGCCAACTCCTCGGCGCGTTCGATGGCGTGTTCGAGTTCATCGGGTTGGATTTCAAGCGCGAGATCAATCTGGCTGACGGTGTCAGCGATGCGGAAGCCTTTGGTCTCGGCGCCGAAGAGTTGAAAGAAGGCTTGCGAAAGGATGTGCTGGCCGGTGTGCTGTTGCAACATCTCGCGGCGGCGCGCCCAATCAATCGAACCGTTGACGGTATCGCCGACGTTGAATTCGTTGTTGTCATCCAGGTAATGCAGAATGCGGCCAGCGGCGTCAGCCGTCACGTTCAGCACGACGGCGCCATCAATGCGCCCCACGTCGCAGGGCTGGCCGCCGCCTTCGGGATAAAACGCGGTTTGATCCAGCACCAGCACGCGCTGTTGCTGTTCAACCCATGACTCAACCACGCGCGCGGTGAAGCGGGTCAAATGTGAGTCTTGCCAGTAAAGCTTGGTTGTTGCCATGGAAGAATATTTTGCGAGTAGCTATTCGCCCAATTCACCGCAAGCGAGGCACGGCCACCGTGAACGAAACGGTGATCAACCGGCCCGCCCGCAGAAATTGCGACCAGATGCGATAGTTGCCCGGACGCGGAAAGAAGGTCTCAAACGTCACATCCGCGCCGCCCATCAGCTTACTGCGATCCGCCTCTTCGGGAATCATTTCAGCCGGATGCGAATGCAGATAATCCGTCGCGTCTTCGCTGAGAATCAGCGTGTGCCCCCAGGCGCCCAGGTAAGGTTGCAAGTCATTGACCGGCGCGCCCGTCTTTTCATCAGTCAGATGATATTTCAATTCCGCCGGCTTCCCCGCGTATGCTTGCGCCGGTTCAAAGTGCAGTTCGAAGCGCGTGCCGTCCAGCGTTTTGGTCAGCGTCTTGTCCGGCGTGAGCCGCGCTTGCGCCGAGAGCAAATCGCCGCGAAAGCCTGCCGTGACCAGGGAATGGTGAATAACCTGCGGCGTGCCGCCTTTCGGAAAGAAGTCGCAGAAGATTTTGTAATACCCGGCGCGCGGCAGTGTGGTTTCAATCGTAAAGCTGCCATCGGCCTGTTGCGTGGGGTGTATGTGCTGGAACGATTCGAAATCCTGGCTGACCACAAACAAGTGAAACGGCATGTCGTGCAAGATGTTGAACTCTTTGATCTGCTTTTCAGCGAGCGGATGAAAGATGGTGAAGCGCAATTTGACGGGCGCGCCGACACGCGGCGCTTTGGGTGTGGCTTCGAGCTTGACGATGTAATCGGTTGATTCGGGCGGCGCCGACTTGACCAGCTTCATATTGCAGCGTGGACAATTGCCCGGCTTGTTGTCGGTCACTTCGGGGTGCATTGGGCAAAGATAAAAATCATCGCTACCCGTGGCCGTGGCCGATTGCGCGACCAATTTCATTTGGCATTTGGGGCATTTGCCCGGCACTTTGCTTTGCACATCGGGGTGCATCGGGCAAACGTAAACGACGGGTTCGGGGGCTTGCGGGTTTTGCGGCAAACCCTCAAGCGGCAGGAGGGCGCAAGCCAAGCCGCCGAACAAAAACTGTCTTCGCTCAGGATTCATATTTTTCAGTTGGCAAGCGGTTGATCTTGGTGCGCGCGCAGCCAGGCGCGCAATTCGTCCACGGATTTCAGTTCCATAAGGCTCAACTCCCGAATGCGTTCAAACGGCAAGGCGAGCAGTTGCGCTTTCGTCTCCGCCGCCAATTCGCCCAGCCGCAGTTGCAACAGGTTGAGCAGAATCTCGCCGCCGCCTGTTTGCAAGCCTGTTTGCAAGCCTGTTTGCAACCCTTTCTCGATTCCCATGCGTTCGATGGTTGTGACGTAAGGCATCTTTCTATCCTCCTCAAAGCGGTCAATTTCGTCGCGGTATTCGTGCTGCAAATCTTCGGGCAAGAACATAAGCCAATCGAGGAAACGAAACAACCCGATCACCGTGAGTTCATCGTAGCCGCGCTCATAGAGCAGCTTGGTCAACTCCAGTTTGTCAGCCAGCAGCTTACGTGGCACGCGCCGGGCTTCCAGCATCCGCAAGTGCGCCATCACGACCAGCGCAAAAGGATTCGCGCTTTGCTCCAACTCCGCCCAACGCGCTTGATAATCGAGCAGCTTGACGACCGAAAACTGCAACTTCAGCGTCGTGCCCAGCAACTCGTATTGAAAGGCGCGTGGCCGCCAGCGCCGCTGTCCGTCGGTCAAAATCACGAAGGTCGCCACGCGCTGGTTGAAGCGGTCGCTGAGCCGGTGGTGATAAACGTAGATGCGTTCGGTAAAATCACGTTCGCGCTGGCCCTGCACCTCGGCGTGAATGAGCGCCACCACGTCTTCGCCCGACTTCAACCAGACCTTGACCAGCTTGTCTACCGCGCGGCGTCCCAAGGCGGCGTCAGCGGTGAGCTTTTGCAACTCCTTGTCGAGAAACTCATAGCCGCGCGCCCAATCAATCTGCGCGTGCGCGGCGGGAAAGAAGAAAGCCATGAACGCCTCAAAGAAACGATCCAGCAAATCTTTCCAAGGGCTGTCTTGATCGGGCAGAACCATCGGCGTTTGACCTCATCAAGTTGTTTTCGCGGCGGCTCGCTCCGCCGACGCCTTCAGCCAAGCCTGCAACTTCGACATATCCCGCGCCACGGTGCGCGCCCCAGCGAACAGCACCAACGCCAGCACCAGCGACACCACCGGCGCTATGTAAAAGGCGCTGTGCAAACCGCTGGCGCGCGCCGCTTCGGCTGTAACCAGGCCGCTGGCGCGCGCGACTGCGGCGTAATGGTCGCTGAGGTTGCCCAGAATCTTCGCGCCGAAGGCGCCGCCCAGCATGTACATCGCAAAGAAATAGAGCGCCATCGCCGTGCCACGCAAACTCGGTTCGACCACGTCCTGCACCACCGGATAAACCGTCACGTAATAGACATAGATCAACATCCAGCCCACGCCCATCAGCAACATAAAACTCAGCAGCGACCCCTTCGGACGTTCAAGCGCCAGAAATACACAGGGCGTCGAGATCAACAGCGAACAAGCCGCCAGCAGCATGCGGCCGTTGGCGCGGCGTTTGGTAACCCAATCAGCCAGATAGCCGCCCACCAGCAAACCCACTACGCCGACCGCGCCCAGTACGACGGCGGAAACATAACCCGCTTTATCCACCGCCAGCCCGTGATAGCGGCCCAGGTAAAGCGGCATGAACGAATTGACCGCATAGGCATTGAAGTTGTGCAGCGCCCCCGACAGGATGATCCACCACATCGTCGGAATGCTCAGTACGCGGCGATAAGGTTCCCAACCGGTGTGATGTTCGTGCGCGAGTTTGACGGCTTCGGTCGCGCCGCGCGCGGGTTCACGAATCAACAGCGCCAGCCCCGCCAGCACCACGCCCGGCAAAGCGGCTACCATCAGCGTCCGCCGCCAACCGAAGTGCAAGGCGATGACGCCGCCGAACATGTTGCTCAGGAAGATGCCGATGGGCAGGCCCAGCATGAATATCGAAGTGGCCCGCGCGCGCCGATTGGCGGGATACAAATCGCCGATCAGCGAATTGGCCGCCGGCGAACAACTGGCCTCGCCTACGCCCACAAACATCCGCGCGATAAACAGCGAAACGTAGCTCCAGGCCAAGCCGCCCATCGCGGTGAACAGGCTCCACAAGCCCACGCCGATGCTGAGAATCTTGGTGCGCTTGCCGCGATCCGAGAGCCGTCCCAGGGGCACGCCGACAAAGGCGTAAATCAACGTGAAGGCCATCGCCATGTTGCCGAAGTCCGAATCGGTCAACTTGAATTCGTCAATGATCGGCTTGCCGATGGAGGCCGAGATTTGCCGGTCAAAGAAATTCATCGTGTTGATGGCGAACAGGACGGCCATCGCAAACAAAGCTGCTTGCGTGTCGTCTGGCGGCGCGGCGGCGGACGGTTTGTCTTGGTTCATAGATGCTTCCGTGCTCAACGTGACGCATAACGCAGGGCCTTGCCCGGCCCGCGCCGTCACACTCATTGGTCTTGCTGGTTGTTGGAATTCTGGTGAAGTGGAAAAAACGCGCGCCATTCTCGCCGAAGCCCGTGGCTTTGACAACGCGCCGTTGACAGAGTTGCCAGCCTGCTCTAGCTTGGCCGCGTATTCCGCTAAGCAGTCAACTATCACTTTTCAGCACGAGACAGAATGTTCAAAGACAAACGGCTGATCCCGATCTTCATCGTCGTCTTTATTGATCTGTTGGGTTTTAGTTTGATCCTGCCGCTGCTGCCCTATTACGCCAGCACCGTCGGCGCTTCGCCCCAAACCATTGGCTATCTGGTTGCCTCTTATTCGCTCTGCCAATTTCTGGCCGCGCCCTTTCTGGGCGATTGGAGCGACCGTTATGGCCGCCGCCCCCTGCTGCTTTACAGCCAACTCGGTTCGTTGCTGGGTTTCATCCTGCTGGCCATTGCGCCGAGTTTGCCGAATGCCTTGCTGTGGCTGTTTGTAGCAAGAATCATTGACGGCATCTCAGGCGGCAACCTGACGATTGCGCAGGCCTACATCACGGACATTTCGGCGCCGCAAGATAGAGCGCGCAATTTCGGGATGATTATCGGCGTGTCGTTTGGCTTGGGCTTTTTGCTTGGGCCTTCGTTCGGCGGCTTTCTCTCGCGTTGGGGCTATAGCGTCCCGGCGCTGGCGGCGGCGCTCTTGGCGTTTGCCAGCATTCTGGCGACCTATTTCCTCTTGCCTGAAACCCAACACCAACGCGATGAGCAGCGCGCCACCGGCGTCAAAGCCTACACGCGGGCGCTGGAATACCTGCAACTCACCGAGGTGCGGCGCTTGTTGTGGGTCTTCTTTTTCAATGCGCTGCCGTTCTCGCTTTACGTCACGATGTTCGCGTTATTCGCCAAGAGCCAGCTCGCTTTCACGGCGGAGCAAACGGGCTATTACTTGGGCTTTGTCGGCCTGCTGGGCATCATCTGGCAAGCCAGCGCGATTGGGCCGGTGGTGGCGCGTTTCGGCGATCACAAAACCTTGCTCATCGGCTTGGCGCTGAGCGCTTGTGGATTGTTTATCGTCGCGTTTGTAGATGTGTGGTGGAAGCTGGTTTTTGTGGCCCTCTTCTTTTCGCTCGGCCACGGTTTGGCGCGCCCAGCCTTGACCAGTCTGGTTACGCAAGCGGCGCCGCCCAACCGGCGTGGCGGCGTGCTGGGCGCGACGACTTCGCTGGAAAGTTTTTCGCGCATCATTGCGCCCATCTTGGGCGGTTGGATTATTGCTGTTCACCCAACCTGGCTTGGCTGGCTGGGCGGCCTGCTGTATACGATTGCCACGGCAATCGCCTTCACTGTCACAGTGCCGGCGAGCGAATAACAGCGGCTTGTAACCACGCCAGGCAAGCGCACGTCTTTGTGGTCAAGCAATCATTTGGCAAGCATTTCAATCGCATGACCCCAACTCAGAAGGACGTCCAACGCCCTTCGCAAGGAGCATAAGATGAAAAGAGCATCCTTCCTTGGACTGGCCCTCTGCCTGGCCGCTTCGACTTTTTTCTTCTCCACGCGCGCACAAGTGCAGGAAGTGCGCGAGAACACGGGCGCTGCCGCCGCATGGCGCGCCCTCTTGCGCTTGCGCACAACCGCCACGGTGCTGCACACGACCGCGCACCCCGATGATGAAGACGGCGCGATGCTCACCTGGCTCACGCGCCACGAAGGCGTGCGCACCGGCCTGCTCACACTCAATCGCGGCGAAGGCGGCGCGAACCTCGTCGGGCCGGAGCTTTACGACGCGCTCGGCGTCGTGCGCACCGAAGAATTGCTGGCCGCCGGGCGTTATTACGGCGTAGACCAGATGTTCACGCGCGTGACCGATTTCGGCTTCTCCAAACGCATGGACGAAACGCTCGAACACTGGGGCAAAGAGGTCGTGTTGAAAGACGTGGTGCATGCCGTGCGGCTGTATCGCCCCGATGTGCTGATCTCCCGCTTTCACGGCAAACCGCGCGACGGGCACGGCAACCACCAGACCGCCGGTTTGATGAGCGCCGAGGTGTTTAAGGCGGCGGCTGACCCGAACAAGTTTCCAGAGCATTTCAAAGAAGGCTTACGCCCGTGGCAGGTCAAGAAGCTTTATCGCAGCGTCGGCGGCTTCGGTGGGGGACGCGGGGGTGGAACGGATGCGGTTACGGTCAAAGTGGATGTCGGCGCGTATGACCCGCTGTTGGGCCGCTCTTACGTACAAATCTCGCGTTACGGCTTGGGCTTTCAACGTTCACAAAACGGCGGCGGCGGGTCGGCAGCCCCCGGCTCGTCTATCTCAGCGTGGTTCTTGGAAGAAAGCTTGGTGGGCAAACGCGAAACGGAAGAAGGCATTTTTGAAGGCTTGGACACGACCATTCCAGGTCTGGCGAAACTTGCCGGCTCGCTGAACATCAACGCCGAACTGAATGCAATCAATAACAGCGTCGAAGCGGCACTCAAAAAATTCGACGCGCGCCAACCCTGGCTGACAGCCGGCGATTTGGCGGCGGGTAAGAGCGCGACCACCGCGTTGATCGCCAAGCTCAAAGCCGCTTCCAATCAAGGGGGTCAAGGCGGCGACAAGGAGCATTTGCTCTTCCTGCTCGGCAACAAAGAGGCCGAATTCAATGCTGCGATGAACACGGCGCTGTGTCTGGCAATGGATGTGTTGGTTGATCCGCCGCAGGCCGCTGGCGGCGGACCGGGTGGCTTTGGCGGGCCGCGCGAAACTTTCACAGTCGCGATTCCTGGTCAGCAATTCACCCTGACCGCCTCGGTCGTCAATCGCAGTCAGGTCAATGTCACGCCCAGCGAGTTCAAATTGATCACACTCAAAGATTGGGGCGCGACGATCAAAAAGAGCGAAGCAAATCCGCTCGGTTACAATCAGCGAGCCTTCACGCAATTTGAAGTCAAGGTGCCCGCCGATGCCGAATACACGCGGCCCTATTGGTCGCGCGCCCACGAATTGCGTGATCACATTTATCAGATCAACAAACCCGAATATCTGAATCGTCCCTGGGCGCCGCCCGAAGTGCTGGGCGAATTCAGCTATCAGGTCAACGGCGTCGCCTTCACGCTGCGGCGGCCCGCGCAGACCACCTTCATTGATCGGCCCTGGGGCGAACAGCGGCGGCTGTTGACCGTCGCGCCCGCCGTCGGGGTCGCGCTCATGCCGCGCGTCGGCGTGGTTTCGATTGCCGCCGCGAACACGACCTTCAACGCCAGCGTCAAGGTGCTCAACAACGTCAAAGGCAACGCCACCGGCAAAGTCCGCTTGAAACTGCCCGCAGGCTGGACGGCCACGCCTGCTGAGGCGCCTTTTAGTTTTTCGCACGAAGGCGAAGTATCGAACTTCAGCTTCAAGGTCGCCGTGCCGCGCGTGGCTGCTGGCGCTGAATACAAAATACAAGCCGTCGCCGAATACGCGGGCAAGGAATACATTGAGGGCTACGAAGTCATCGCCCACCGCGACAACGAACCGCGCCACCTGTACCGCCCCGCGACGATGGAAGTGCGCGGCATCGAGGTCAACGTCGCGCCCAATCTGAACGTCGGCTACGTGATGGGCGTCGGTGACGAAGTGCCCACCGCGTTGGCGCAAATCGGCGTCAAGGTGACTATGCTGAACGAAAGCGATCTGGCGAACGGCAATCTGGACGGCTTCGACGCCATCCTCATCGGCATTCGCGCAACGGCGGTGCGCGACGATTTGAAGGCCTATAGCAAACGCTTGCTCGAATACTGCGAACGCGGCGGCAATCTGGTTTATCAGTACCAGACACAGGAATTCGACGCCGCGCCTTACGGGCCGTATCCGTATAAACTGGGTGCGCGCGCCGAAGAGGTCTCGGAAGAAGACTCCAAGATCACGCTGCTCGCGCCCGCCAATCCTGTCTTCACCTGGCCGAACAAGATCAGCGAAAGCGACTTCAACGGCTGGGTCGAAGAGCGCGGCTCCAAGTGGATGAGCACGTGGGATGAAAAATATCAGCCGCTGCTGGAATGCCACGACCGTGAGCAGGCGCCGCAAAAAGGCGGGCTGATGTATGCGCAGTACGGCAAGGGGACGTTTGTGTATGCGGCTTATGCTTTCTATCGGCAGTTGCCAGCGGGCGTGCAAGGGGGGTATCGTTTGTTTGCGAATATCGTTAGTTTGAAGAAACAGCCGCGTTAAATGGGTGATCGAATGATTGACGAAAGGGAGTTACTGGAAAAAATCACGCGCCTCGTGGCGGCGGAGCAGTTCCTCCTCAAGGTACACGCACACCGGCACAGCGTTGAGGAAGGGTTTAGCCAAGCCGACCTGACTGCAGCGTTGGCGGGGAAATGTCGAATTCTGGAGCATTACCCAACTATCTCGCGCTGTCTGATTTTGGGCTACTTCGCCATAAGCCAGAACGTGCGTGTCCCCCCTTCACGTTGTTTGTGATTACTCGCGGGATGATCGGATTGACATAGTTACGGCATACATTCCGCAAAAACCATGGTGGCTCACGCCAACTATCAGAGGTAGAAAAGCATGACCGTTGAAGAATTGACGAAAGGCCCTTGTTCCGAATGCGGCGGGCAACTCCGCCGAAAACCCATCACACAGGAGTACGAGCGCGATGGCGTTACCGTAAAGGTTTCCGGGTTTCTGGCGATAGTTTGCGCCCGGTGTGGTGAAATTTATTTTGAGCCAGGCGCGTCTGACCGGCTTGCTCAAGCCGTCAATGCGCTGTTCACGTTGGCCCTCGCGGGCAAACAGCACAAAGGTAAAGTGCGGGCAAAAGTTGCTTAACATCCGCCGCTTCTACTTCCATTCACGATACGCGCCGCTCGGCACAAGACCGGGCCACAAGCTTTGCTGGGATACCGCTTCTGAATGTCATCGCACCGAACGCTCCGCTTCGCGCGCGCGTTCGGCGAACACTTCCAACCACTGACACGGAGGTCTCTATGCAAAGCAGTAAACGGCTTCTCTTCGCAACGTACTTTATCGCGCTGACCGCCACCTTCGCGTGGGGCCAGGCGGTCACCGGCTCCATTGTCGGCAACGTCACCGATGCGGGCGGCGCGGCAGTCGCGGGCGCCAAAATCACCATCACCGAAATCAACACCGGCAACGCGCGCACGGCCGCCACCAATGCGGACGGCGGGTACGTGCTGCCTTATCTGCCGCCGGGCACGTACAAGCTCGAAGTCGAAAAAACCGGCTTCAAACAATTCGTGCAAAGCGGTGTGTTACTCGCCACCGGCGACAAGTTGCGGCTGAACGCCGCGCTCGAAGTCGGCCAGATCAGCGAGCGCGTCGAAGTCACAACCGCCGCTTCGTTGCTGCAAACGGAGAGCGCCGAGGTCAATCAATCTTTCGAGGCGAAGAAGATTCAGGAATTGCCGCTGAACGGGCGCAACTTCCAATCGCTGCTGACGCTGGTGCCGGGCGTGCAACCGTCGAACTCGCAAGTCGGCATCTTCGACAACCCGCAGGGCACGCAGTTTCTGCAGGTCAACGGCCAGAACAATTCGGCCAACAACTTCCAGATTGACGGCGTGGACAACAACGAACCGCTGCTCGGTCTGGTGGTGCAGATCCCGCCCGCCGAAGCGATTCAACAGTTCAGCATCTCGACCTCGAACTACGACGCGGAGTTCGGACGCGCGGTCGGCGCGGTGGTCAACGTGACGACCAAGCCCGGCACCAATCAATTTCACGGCAGCCTTTACGAATTCCACAACAACAGCGCCTTCAAAGCGCGCAACTATTTCCAACTCACCGGCAATCGCAACAGCGACGGCCGGCTGAAAGTTCCGAACGCGATCAAGAACCAATTCGGCGGCACGTTCGGCGGGCCGATCAGCAAGAACCGCACGTTCTTTTTCGGCGATTATCAGGGCCAGTATCAACGCCTCGGGCGTCCCTCGGTGGTGCAGACCGTGCCGACCGAAGCCTTCCGCAATGGCGATTTCAGCGCGTTGCCGGCGGCTTCGATCATTTGGGATCCGGCCAGCAATGCCAATCCGACGCTGCGCACGCCCTTCGACGGCAACAAGATTCAGGCCAACCGCATCAGTCCGGTGGCACAGAACATTTTGAAGTTCCTGCCACTGCCGAATCTGCCGGGCATCGCCAACAACTATCTGCCGCCCGCGCTTCCGTTCTCGCTGAACACCTACGCCTTCGACACGCGCATAGATCATCAGTTCAGCGACCGCACGACCTTCTTTGGAAAGTACAACTACTTCCAATCGCTGATGGCCGATCCGGGTATCTTCGGAATCGCAGCGGGGCCGACAGCGGTGGGTGGCGCGGATGCCTTGGGCAGCGGCAAGGGCCGCAATCAAGTCGTCACGCTGAACCTGACGCGCACCTTCAGTTCGA
>JAYUCP010000415.1:0-1619 GCA_043740245.1 Acidobacteriota bacterium
ACCGCCGCTTGACGTTCACACTGAACAGGCCGTTTTTGGCGGTTAAGGGTGAACTTTACTTTCCTTCGGTTCCAAGGGGCCGGAGGCTTCGGAGGAGAATCTTTATGCGACTATTTGTTCTATCACTCATTTTGGCTGTCAGCACCACCAGCCTCTTGCTCGACCGCGCGGCCCATCCGGCGCACGCCAACCAGGACATCGCGGCGAAAGCGCAGAGCATCCTGGCCCAGGCGCGTGCGGCGCTCGGCAGCGAAGCCAAATGGAAAGCCCTGCAAAGCCTGACCATCAGCGGCACGTTGCGCCGTTCGCTGGGCGACCGCCAAATGGAAGGCGAGCTTCAAATTGATTTGCTCTTGCCTGACAAAATCATGAAGTCCGAGATTCTCTCGCCCATGGCCGGCATTGAAATCACACGCACCGATGTCCTAAATGGCGCCGAGGTTTGGACGCAGCAAGGTTCGAGTGGCGGTGCTAACGTCGTGATCCGTGGGCCTGGCAATGACACACCGCAAGGCCGCGAGTTGGCGAACAAAGCTACGCGGCTAGAATTATTGCGCTACTCACTCGCTTTGCTCTTGAGCACACCAGCCTCCGCCGGGGCCGAATACAGCTTTGCCGGTGAAGCCGAATCACCCGACGGCAAAGCGAATGTGATCGAGGTCAAAACCGACGGCGTAGCGTTGGGCCGCTTGTTCGTAGATCAAAAATCGAATCGGTTGCTGATGCTGTCCTATCAGGGCCGCAAACCACGCATGGTGGTGAGCCAACACACCGCCCCACCCAGCGCAGCGGAAATGGAAAAACACAAGCAAGAAGCCGAAGCCCAAGCCAATGCGCAGGGGCTGGTCGAATTTCAAATGCGCTTTAGCGATTACCGTGATGAAGGCGGCGTCAGCTTCCCGCACCACATCGTCAAGAGCGTGGCCGACGAAGTCAGCGAAGAGATTCAATTGACAAAGTTCAAAATCAACCCGGCGCTCAAGGCTGAAAAATTTGTGCAGAAGAAATAGCGCCAAGCCCTCTGGTAGTAGCGAATTTATTCGCGGCGTCACGTAACGAATAAATTCGTTACTACAAGGGGGGCCGCAATCGCCCAGGGTTCTCAACACGCGGAGTGAAAATGAATTCGACACGGTTCAAAGTTTATGTCCTGGCTATGCTGTTGGCATTCAGCGCCTGGCAATCGCCCAATGCCGCAAACGCGCAAACCACAACTAAAGGCGCTCAACTGGATGAGCAGACGCGCACCACTGTGATAGAAGACGCCTTGAAAGCGCTCAATGCCAGCTACGTCTTTCCCGACAAAGCCAAAGAGATGGAGCAGGCCATCCGCGCCCGCGCCGCGCGCAAGGAATACGACAGCCTCACCGATGCCGAAGCCTTCGCCCGCGCCCTGACGGAACATTTGCAGGAAGTCAGCCACGACAAACATTTGCGCGTGCTCAACACCAGCGGAGGCGGCGCGAATTTCGCCATGCGGCTCGATCCGGAGTTAAACCGTTTGCTGAGCGTGAAACGCAATTACGGCTTTGAAAAGATCGAACGGCTGGGCGGCAACGTCGGCTACCTTGACCTGCGCGGCTTTGAAGACCCCGGCGCGGCGCGCGACACCGTCACGG
>JAYUCP010000416.1:0-24899 GCA_043740245.1 Acidobacteriota bacterium
TCTAAGACCGTAGGCGGAAACTCAACTTCATCCTGCCCGTCTGATTCAGACCGCGACGTTTTACCAGCCGCCTTGTCTGAAATTCAAGATACAAGGCGGGACTACAAACGCGGTTGTGGTTGCGCGGCGGGAGTGTAGCGCAAATTTTTAGTATTGGCTGCGCTGGCGTAAGAAGCTTGAACACGGTGGTGCTGTATCCGTGCCCCCCTTAGTTTCTATACGCACAGCCCAGCCAATCTGTGGGGCCTGACCGTGACGGGTCAGGCCGATTTCAGCGCGCTCACTCAAGGAAACGCAAAGCGCGGCGGAAAGCGGACAACCGTGGCGCGAAAAATTTTCGACCTGTGTGGACGGGCTGAATCCCCGGGGGTGGGAGTAATAGGAGAGATAGGAGCGATGGGAGCACACGCAGCCCGCGCGCTTCTATTAATTCCTCCCATTCCTCCTACCACTCCCATTACTCCCATCACTCCCATCATTGAGAGGGGGGCAAACCATCCGCACAGGTCGAAATTTTTCGCGGCCCAGTCCCGTTCCGTCGTATAGTGCGGCTGCCGAAATCGCCCCACGACAACGCACGCCGGTTGGATTTGCCCTATGCCAGAATTGCCTGAACGCGCGCCCGAACTCGCGGAAATCGAAGTCACCTTACTGCTGCAACAACACCGTGCAGGTGACGAGGCGGCGTTGCATCGATTGATACCCTTTGTCTATGCCGAATTGAAGCGGCTGGCGCGGCTGAATTTGAACGCCGGGCATCCGTCGTGGCAACCGACGCTGCTGGTACACGAAGTCTTTTTGCGCCTCTTCGACGGCGAGTTGCCGCACTGGCACGACCGCGCGCATTTTTTCAACACGATCAGCCGCCAGATGCGCCACTTGTTGATTGACGCGGCGCGGCGCAAACAGGCGCTCAAACGCGGCGGCGAGCAACTCTTGCTCCCGTTAAACGAAGCCGCGCTGACCGCCGTGCCCGCTACGCCGCGCGTGGAATTGCTGCAACTCGACGAGGCCTTGCAAGAACTGGAACGCGATTATCCGCGCCCCGCCAAGGTCGTCGAGTTGCGCTATTTTGTCGGGCTGGACGAAACCGAGACGGCGCAGGCGCTGGGCGTCACGGCGCGCACGGTGCGGCGCGATTGGGCGTTTGCGCAGAGTTGGTTGTTGAAATATCTGCAACCCAGGGACGGGCAGCGTTAGCGTTACGGATTCAGTGTATTGAGTCGTTGAATAAGTTGCCGCAGCGGCGTGAGATCGTAGCGCGTGTGATGCTTCTGCAATTGGGCGAGCAGCTTTTCCAGCCGCGGCAGCAACGCTCTGTCTGCGGCAGTTTGTAAAATCAGTTCGGCCCGCTCAACCAAGCCGGGCAAGGCGATCAATTGCGCGTCGAGCAAATAAGCCAGGAAGGTCCAATCTTTGTCGCGGCCCGCCATCAGCTTGCTGACGGCGGCGTCATGAATTTCCAGACAGCGCGCAACCACTTGCCCTGTTGGATCGTGCAAAGGTTGCAAACGATCTTGCCAGCCCGGTGGCAAAGTAACCGTCGCCAATCCGAGGCCGTCGGCATAGTAGCCGTGCTCATCGTGAAACGCGCTGGTGATGCCCAATTGCTGATTCACCTCGATGCGCGCATCGGAATCATCGCCCGCCAGCAGAAAATCGGCTTCCACCGAAGCGCGCACGACAGCCGGGACCTGATCGGTAATGGCGTAAAGCGCGTGTGAGCCGACAATGATCGGCATGGCAATGCCGCTAACTTCTTTCACTCGCTGGATGAGTTCGAGAAAGGTTTCCTTCCGCACAACGCCTCCATAATTCAGCGCGCTCTGTTTCAGTAAGAATGCCAGTGAACGGTGTTGATTGGCGTAAGCGTTGTCCTTCGTCCGAGTCTTGGGTGATGAGTTTCATCAAGTCAACGACGTTCAATTGATCCAGCAAGCCGCGCCACTCTTGCAAGGCGTGCTCAGAAAAGCTGCCGGCGTGCGCGGGCAGCCAGCGTTCGAGGTTTTGCCGCGCCCGCGTCAGAATGTCTTGCGGGTTCGCGCGCAGCCGCCGCGCAACTTCGATGTGATAGAGCAAGTTGTACCGGTCCAGAAACTGGTGCGAATCCGGCGCTACGGGTTGTGTTGCGGTGTTCGTCATCACGTCAATCATAGCCATTCATTCGCCCTGCCGGTAGCCCGCGCGCGTTGCGTTCGGTGTGCCGCCACTTCGGCACATCACAGTTCATTTTGCGCTTCGTTGGGAAGTGTTTTGCTCAGGCAGCTTTTCGTTTGCCGGCGGGCGCCAACCGCGCCGCCACTTTCCGGGCAATGCGTTCCGCCAGGGCCTCTGCTTCCGCCTCCGGCAAAGTGGTGGCGGCAGGCTGCTCAAGCGCGGCGCGCAACGTCTGATTAATTTCACTGACGTAGGCGGCGCCATTGGCTGAACGGCGTTTGAAGTGCCGCACAATATCCTCGTCCAATAACAAATTCACTTTCACCTGTTTCGGCGGTCGTTTCCGAATGGTTACACGAGCCGCGCCGCCTGCGCCATTTGCGTATGCAATGGCCTGTTCAAATGATTTCTTTAGAAGTTCGAAGTCTTCTTTTTTCATCTGGTCAGCTCCCTGCTTTTTGTTCAGCTTTTTTCAGCGCGGCGGCCAGCGCCGCCAGTGCTTTTCGTTCATCGTCGCCTAAATCATCCTGCTTTCGTTTGCTGTAAAGATACAGCAAATAAATGCGCCCCTGAAACTCAAAATAGAGATAGAGGTAGCGCAGACCGCCGCTTTTCCCGCGTTGGTTGAGCGGGTCTGCCACGCGCGCTTTGCGCGCTCCACCAAGCCCTTTCACCAGATCGCCGCGTTCAGGATCAAGCAACAGTTCGTTCTGAATCGTGAACAGCAATTCCAACTGCGCGGTTCCACCTAACGCCGCCAGTTGCTGGGCAAAGACTGGCGTCTCAACGAAGTTCAGCAAGTTTTCAAGCTCTGGATTGTTCACGCGCGCTTTCCACTTGCCGGGTCCCACATCACTTTACGCCCTGAACGATAAGATTCATTCGCCAGATGCGCGCCGATGATGACGCGGCTGGCGAGTTCGACGGGCGAACGCGGCTGCTGGCGGCTCTGCACGCAATCCAGGAAGTTTTGCATGTGCGCCGTGCTTTCGTCGGTCACTTTCCAGCTTTCGACTTCTTTCCGATTCTTGTCGTAACGCACCATCAGGCCGCGCTGGTTCTCCTGCACGATGCTGCCTTCCAGGCCGTAAAACGCGCCGCCATCGGATTCCTGCCCGTTCATGAACTGCACCATGAACACCAGCGAAAACGTGCCGCAATCCATAATCGCGTGCACGTTGTCGGGCGTTTCCCAATCCATGTTTTGGTACTTGCCGCCGTTGCAGACGACCGAGCGCGGGCCGTCGCAGCCGGTGATCCACATCGCCACGTCGAGCCAGTGCGGGCCGATGTCGGTCATCAGGCCGCCCGCGTAATCCCAATACCAGCGCCAGCCCGACGCGCGTTTGGCATCGTAAGGACGCTGTGGCGCGCGGCCTAAGAAGCGCGGCCAATCAATCAATTCGGGCGCAAACAGCGACGGGTCTTTGCTGCGTTTGATATACGGGTCAACCGGGCGGTAGCGGAAGTCCCAGATGCGCACAAAGCGAATTTCACCGATTGCGCCGCTGGCCACGATGTCGCGCGCTTTGCGAAAGTGATCGCCGCTGCGGCGCTGATTGCCGACCTGCACGATCTGTTTGGACGCCTTGACGGCGGCGACCATGTTCTCGCCTTCTTCGATGGTGCGCGCCAAAGGCTTTTCGATGTAGGCGTCCTTGCCGGCTTTGACCGCCGCCAGCAGGCAGTCGTGATGCAGATGATCGGGCGTGGCGATAATCACGCCGTCCAAATCTTTGTGGGCGAGCAATTCGTGGTAATCAACGTAAGTCTTTTCGACCGGCGCGCTCAGTTTTTTCTGCGCCAGTGCGAGCAAGCCTTTGTTCACATCGGCCAGCGCGACGATTTGCGCGCCCAGCTTTTCAGCGGTGGCGATGCGTCCGCTGCCACGGTCGCCGGGGCCGATGCCGCCCAGGCGCAGGCGGTCGTTCGCGCCAATGATGCGGGCATAAGATTGCGCGGTCATGCCGGCCGTCGCCAGTGCGGCCAGTGACGAATGCAGGAATTGCCGGCGTTGAATCGGTGCGGTGTGGTCGTTCATAAGCGAAGCCTCTTGGTGTTGGTTTTCGGGAAGTGGGCGCATTTTTGAACGCCTATCGGTTGAAGTCAAACTGGCGCAACGAAGGTAGGGCAAACTGTTAGTTTGCCCTGCCTCGGCTCGCCAACCGTTCGCGGGTCACCAGTGTATTCAGCAATCAAGCCACGGCAAACTGACAGTTTGCCCTACATTTGCAACCGAAACTTTTTCAACCCGGCGGCTATCCTTTTTCGTACTGCCTGTCTCTAGTTCAGTGCAGGTAAACCGGATGACTGATTCCGAATTCGACAACTTGCCCGATGCTGCGTTGGTGCTGGCCGCCATACTCGGCGATTTGCGCTCGTTCGATGTGCTGGCGTTGCGCTATCGCGCGGCGGCCTATCGCGTGGCGCAAACGATTGCCGGCAACGAACTGGCTGAAGACATCGTGCAGGAGGCGTTGCTGCTGGCCTTCAAAGCCCTGCCGTCCATCGAAGAACCGGACAAATTTGCGTCGTGGCTTTACGCCATCACGCGCCACGCGGCCTATCGTTTTGGGCAACGCACGCGGCAGGAACGCGCGCACCGCGTCGAATTGGATGAGGCCCTGCTCGAAAGCAGCAGCGCGTTGGCGCAGCCGTTCAAACCCATTGAAAGTTTCGACACGGCCTGGGTGCGCGCGGCGATTGAGGCGCTGGACGCCGAGCACCGGCTGATCTTGCAACTGCGGTTTTACGATGAACTGCCGTTGCGGCGGATTGCGGACTTTCTCGATCTGCCACTGACAACGGTCAAATGGCGCTTACATCGCGCCAAACAATTGTTGCGCGAACAACTGACGCCAGTTGAAAAACCAGCGCGGGCGCAGGTCAAAACCAAACTTTAGGAGCCAAACTTAGGAGATTGAAAATGGAACGCGAACAAGAACTCAAGAAACTCATCAACGTCTTGCACCGCACGGCGCGCACAGCGGCCCGGGTGCAATGGATGAACGTCGGGGAAAACGAGGCGCGCTTTGCCACCGGACAATTCAACCGCATTCTGGCGCGGCTGGCCGAACTCGATCCCAACGTCAAAACCGTCTTCGCGCCCTTGCCCGAAGACAGTTCGTTGACGACGGTGGCAATGGCTTGCCGCCAAGTAGTTTCGTATTTCGAGGACGAGATAAAAGTCGAAGACGAACGCTGGGGGCCGGGCTTTGCGGCAGGCTTCAAATTTCCGTGCGGCGAGGCGAAAGATTTCAAACTGGAAGACATCGGCAATCAGATCCGCGATCACCTGCAGGAAATCTTCAGCGAATTAGGCAAGCGAACGCCGCGCGCCGAACGTAAGCCGGAAAGTTAGGGCAAGGAAGAGTGCGCCGCAAAAAAGCACAAAAGCCGCAAAACAATTACTTGAAGAGTGGGCGTAATTCGACAAGCGAATAGATACGCGGATGACGCGGATGCAGCGGATTTCCGCAGATTCTTTTCAGGTTGAGCCGCGCTGATCCGCCGCATCCGCGTCATCCGCGTATCTATTTCCTTCCGCTGCTTTGCTGGCATTTCTTTTACGCACAGGCTTCAATTACTTGAGCGTCGCCAGCCACTCGACGATTTCTTTCTTCTGCTCCGCGCTCAGTTTCGGGAAGGACTTCGGCATCGGCACTTCCAAGCCGTAAGCGGTGGAATCATCGAGCAGTTTCAGCAAATCCTCCTTCGTGCGCTGCGGCTTGGCGCTCACGCCCGTCAAAGCCGGGAAGCTGGCCGCGCCTTCACCGTGCTCGCCGTGACAGGCCGCGCAGGCTTGTAAATACGCCTGCGGCGCTGCGGCTACTTTCGCCGCGCCCGTGCCGCCCACCACTTGCGGTTCAAAGGGAGCTTTGAGAAAGGCGCGCATCTCTTCTTCCTGCTTTTGCAGCTTCGGCCCGAACTCAGGGTGATGCGTGTCCTGATACCTCGCCAGACCGATCAACGCAACCGGGCCGATGATGAACAGCGCCAGCAACGTGACGGCGAGCTTGCGCTTCAACGGATGGCGCTCCGGGTGGCGGTCAAAAAACGGCAGCAGGAACAGCAGCCCAAACAACAAGGCTGGCACACCCATAATCGGGATGAGCGAGAGCTGCCCCTCGAAATACTTCAGCAACTGAAACAGCGGCATGAAAAACCAGGGCGGACGCGCCAGATAATCCGCCGTCGGATCGGCCACCGGCCCCAATTCCGCCGGCTCACGATAGGCCAAATACGCCAGCCCCAAAAAGACCGCCAACATTGCCACTGAATCCTTAAAGACCTGGCCGGGATAGAATCGCTCGACGCGCTTGTCGTCGCGGTTATGATATGGCCCCGCCGGGCCTGAGCGGCGGAAGAACAACAAGTGCAGTCCGGCCAGCCCAGCCAAACCGAGCGGCAGCAAAAATACGTGAACGGTGAAAAAGCGCGACAAGGTGAGCGTTGACAGGTCTTCGCCGCCCAACAAAATGCGCCGTTGCAGCGGGCCAACCAGCGGGATTTCACCCGCAATCGAAGCGCCCACCTTCGTGCCGAAATAGGCCGCCTGATCCCACGGCAGCAAATAGCCGGTGAAGGAAAAGAGCAACAAGAGCAGCAGCATTAGCGCCCCGCTCAACCAGATCAATTCGCGCCGTTGTTTGTATGCGCCGAACAGGAAGGCTTGCGACAGGTGCACCACGGCGAGGATCAGCATCACGCTCGCGCCGTAATGATGCAGCCCACGAATGAGCGCGCCGCCCGGCACGACCTTTTGGATGTAAGCGACGCTGGTGTGCGCGTGGTCGGCGCTGGGCACGTAATAAAGCGTCAGGCAAATGCCCGTCACCACCATGATCGCAAACAGAAACAGCAGCGCGCTGCCGAAAACATAGGCCCAACGCGCGCCCCCGCGAATCGGTTCGTACAGCGCGGCATCCACCGCCGCCTTGACGCCTGTCCGCTCATCCAGCCAATCGTAGGCCGCCGCCAACCGCGAAGTAATTTTTTCTGAGTTCATAGCGAATGCCCTTTCTCAGCCGATCGTCTCTTTGTTCGGAATCCCCTGTTTGAAATCCGCGTAACGAATTTGCAGCTTGCCGCCTTCGACGCGATGTTCCAGCGTATCCAGGCCGCGCGGCGCAGGCCCGGCCAGCGTCTGCCCGCCAGCGTTCCATTGACTGTTGTGACAGGCGCACAGGAACCCTTCGGCGCTGGCGTTGACGGTGCAACCCAGATGCGGGCAAACGGCGGTGAAGACTTTGACCTCTTTGCCTTTGCGCACCACCCAGACGGCGCGCGCGGCGGTGAAATCGCCCCAACCCGCCAGGCGCGAAACGACCAGATTGCGTTTGGTCAACTTGCCTTCGGGAATTTGGGCCAAGCTGCCGGCGTCCGACCAAACGGCTTCAGCACCTTTGGTAAAGGCCGTGCCGAGCGCAAAGCGGCCAATGTTGACGCCGAGCACGGCGGAAATCCCGGCGGCGATTAGGCCGGATAAAACGCCCAGAAATGTCCGGCGGTCTTCTGAACTATCGGCGGGACTTTCGGGCGCGTGATGTACACACATAACAAATGCCTCCTTGTTGCAAACCTCTGGTTACAGCGACGGACTATTTACTCGTATGCCAGCAAGCCGCCCGTGAATGTTTAGTCGGGCTTATTTTTGATTACAGCGGTGGTTGGGAGTGTGCGGGCATTCTACACAAAGCAGGCGGATTTGGAAGGGCGCGGTGGCAACGGCCTGGGCGCAATAGAAAAGGCGGAGCGCTTAACACGCTCCGCCTTTTTGCCATCCATCGTATGCTGACGACTTCACCAGAGGAACCTTTCGGTCAGTTCCTCAAATTGGGGCATCTGAAAGTCTTCACCACTCCGAAGCCGTCGCTCAAGCGGACTTGGGCGACGCCACAGGAACAGGCCGCCGTCAAGACAGTCGCTCCCGATTCGACAGTCAAAGGACTGAGCAAATCGTAGTTGATGGTCGCCACGTAATAACCCGTGGTTGACATCTTCTCTGGGGCGTCATCCTCACGACGCGCTTTGTTCGGAACATTCAAGAAAGCCGTGGTCTTTTGCGCGGCCACTGCGTTCGTGGGAATGAAGCGAACTTGTTTAAGGCTCACACGGGCGCCGCTCAAACTTTCGTTTTCGCTTAACCCGCGCAAGGTCTCTTTCAGACGTGCAGAGATGGCTTCTTCCTTCCCCGCCGCATGCACCTGTTGGTAAGCGGCGGTTTGGGTCGGCCAAAGCTCTGCGATTGGTTGCGGGAGTTGTTGGCGAGCCAGCTCAACCACCTGCAGCGCAAATGCTTGCCACTGCGAGTAGCCTGACAGCACCATCAAAAGACAGGCAGTGTAGAAGAGTGTCTTCATTTCCTAACTTCCTCCATCCATCCAAAGTCAAAACACCAACCGATAGGAAATTGGCGGGCGCACTATAGCACACGCGCCGTCGCTGCCTAGCCGGAAAAACCAGTAATGACGGGCTTTTTACTGCGTATACAACGTCAAAAGCCGAAAACCTCTCACCCCAATTCCGGTTTCGCTGACACTGGTGTAGGACATACAGCCAGCAAAGAGAAACTGACAGAATTCGGGTGAGAGGTTTTCGGTTTTGCAGCTTGGCGAACTTCGCCAACGCTGTGGCCGGTTAAAAGACCGGCTTGTTCTGCTTGTGACGGATCACGGAATAGACCGCGCCCGAACCGGCGCCGATCAGCGCGCCGATGGCCGCGCCTTTGCCGCCTTTGGCAATTCCGCCGATGGCCGCACCCACGCCCGCGCCGCCGCCGATGGCAAGCACGGCTTTGGTTTTATTGCTCATGCCGCGCTTGCTGGCACTCGCTGTGTTGGCGGGCACGGCGTTAGCCGCCGCAGCCGTGTTCGCGCGTACAGGCGCGGTGCGCACAACCGGCGCGGCGGCCTCACGAGCAGTCACGACCTGGGCAGGCACGACCTGCGTTTGCGCGGGCACGGCCACATAGGTCATTGGCGCGCCGGTCAATTGCAGCGGAGCACCAGCTTGTTGCGGAGATAGTTGCATTGGCGCTTGGGCATTCGGTTGAAAGCCCAAGGCCGCGGCGTTATTGGCGACGGGCAAGGTTTGCGCCGCCGTCTGCTCACGATTCATCCAGGTGGAAGCGCCCCACCCCAGCACGCTCGCGGCGAGCGCGACCACGGCAAACGGTGCATATCGGTTGTTGGTTGTCATCAGGATTTCTCCCCCTTTCGGGCGATGCAATGACAACTTGCGTGCCAGTCACGGCAACGCTGGCGTGCTTTGGCGAAAAGCACGCTGGTGTATGCAGTTGCGCGTGCACACCGGCAGCGGGCTTGGCATGAATGCACTGCCTTAGCGTCCGCGCTGAAAACGATATGGGGTAGCGGCCCAGCCAGATGGCACGATTTGGGTTCGCTTGGCTTACGACAACCTGCGCCACAGGATGCCCGCCAAGGCATAGAGTTCAGCAGGCAGTCCCACGTCGGGCTTAGGCAATTTGCGCAAACCGCGCCACAACAGCCAACGCGTGACCGGCCATGAGACTTCCATCTGTGCCAGTCGCTGTAACTCTGTCTGTTTGGCCGCAGGCATTGCTGTTCGTTGCAACAACGCTTGTGCGATGGCGCCAGGCTTGTGCACCTTCTCTTCGTAAATGTTCGAGAGTTTGGCCGTGCGCGCGGTGGCAAAGCGTTTGAGCGCCGCCGTAGCCAAGCCCAGCCATGAGCGCTGCGGCGGCGAAAAATGTCCAATCACATTGCCGCCGTGTTGCACGTAATCGTAAAGCGGTTCGTTGACGAAGCGAATGCCGCCCAACGCCAGCGCCACGCACGCCAGCCAATGGTCGTGGTAAAGATTGCCTGCGCGCGGCGGAAACGGCAGCGCAGTTGCCAGCAAGGAACGACGGAATAATGCGGCGGCCCCGGTCACCGTATTCTCAAACAGCAATTGCACCAAGTCCGTCTGGTTGTTGCGCCACGTCGTCCAATAACTGTCAGCCAGCACTTGCCCTTGCACATCTACTACGCGCAGGTCGCTATAAACCAGTTGCGTGTCGGCTTGCGTATATTCCGCCACCAAGCGCGCCAGTTTGTGCGGATACCAGCGATCATCCTGATCGGCCAGCGCGACGAATTCAGCCTGCGCCGGAACCAGTCGCAAGCAACGTTCGATGTTGTGATAAACGCCCAAGCGTTCAGTTGCGGGCGACCAGACAAAGCGCTCGTCACCGGCCAGCAGTTCTTTGAGGGCAGCCAGACTCGCTGCTTCAGAGGCGTCATCGCTGAGCAGACAGAGCCAGGCTTGATGTGTTTGCGCGCGGATGGATTCGATTTGTCGCCGCAGCAGATCAAGCGGCGGATTGAAGGTGGGCAGGCAGATGGCGATCAACGGCGCGGCGTATTTGGCGCGCAACACCGCGGCCTGGCGCTGAATTTCGGCAGTGAGCGCGGCGTCAGTCATCCCCAGTCATCCTTTGATCAGGCATCTTCGCAACCCGGCCAGGTGTGAACGGCAAACGGCAAGGGCCTTTGTTGATGGGGCTGCCAGCGCGTTTGCCACTTGGTTTCAAAGCGGCGGCGGTTCTCGTCAAAGAGGCGGTCATAGGCACCGCTGCGCACCAGCTTGCCAAACGCCGCTTGCCCGAAATGATGGACAAAGGCATCGGCGGCGCACAGCAAGCGCAACCCGTGTTGCCGCACACGCAGCGCGTAATCGTCATCTTCAAACATCCCGGTCGCGTACTGTTCATCCAGTCCGCCGATTTGCTCGTAGACCGCACGCCGCATGGCCACGCAATACATCGCCAGCATCGGGATGCCGGCCGCCTGCCGGTCGTGCTGCAGCGCCAGTTGCGCCGTGAATTCTTCCAATTCAGTCCAGGTTTGATACGGCACACGAATCTGCGCCTCGTTGCCGATGTGATTGGTGACCGGGCCAACCAGCCCGACGGCTTCATCGCGCAGATGCCAGCACAGGCGCGGCAACCAGCCGGGCGTCACGATGGCGTCGTTGTTGAGCAGGATCAAAACTGCGCCGCGCGCCTGGGCCAGCGCCAGGTTGTTGGCGCGGGCGAAGCCCAGGTTTTCGCTTTGCAACAACACGCGCACGCTGGCATTGCGCGCCGCCAGTTGCCGCAAGAATTCCGGCGTCGCATCGGTCGAGGCGTTGTCCACTACGATAACTTCATAGGCATGTTCAGCCGTGTGCCGTAGCACGCTCGCCAGACAGAGTTTGGTGAGCGCCAGATTGTTGTAACTCACGATGATGATGCTGGCGGCCAATTGAGCGGCCAGTTGGGCAGTTGGCTGGGCGGCAGCGGCGGCTGTCAGCTCCCATTCGGGTTCATTGATCGAGCGCGCCAGAATGGCTGCGGCTTGGGCGACGGGCAGTTGGGGACGCAAGGTCAGCGCGCGATAGAAATCGCCGGGCGGGGCAAATACGCGCTGCTCATCGGTCACGGTTTCAGCGTTGCGAATGGGCCGGGCCAGCGCGCGTTGCAACCGCACCAAACCGCGCCGCAACTGATACGGCAGCAAAGTTCGCAGGGTTACGCGTAAGCTCTCAAACCAGCCTGGTTGAGCGTATAGATCACTCATCTTGAATCGCCAGAAGCGCGTGCCAGAAGCGCCAGTAAGAGGGACGAATGTAAAGCGCGAGGCACTATAGCGCAGCCATCCGAACGCGCCAACCGCACGGCTGAAAGGTGAATTGACTAATCATGAGGCGTCGCCTATAACAACGCCCTGATTTGAGCAATGGCAGCCCATTCCGCCCCAAACAAATTTCCCCAGGAGATTAACGCTCTCGATGGCAGATCAACCGCGCGCTTCAACGATCGAGGCTTCAATGCCGACCCTATTAAATGAAGCCTCAATGCCTGTTTATGACTCGGCCCAAAGCCGCGTGCCGCTTCTGGACGAATTGCGCGAGTTGTGGCGCTACCGCGATTTGTTGCGCCAAATGGTCGCGCGCAATATCAAGACGCGCTACAAACGTTCGGTGCTGGGCATTCTCTGGACGCTGCTCAATCCGTTGTTGATGATGGTCGTACTGACGTTGGTCTTTTCGCACGTCTTCCGTTTCAAAGCCCTCAACTATCCGGTCTATGCGCTCTGCGGGCTGATCCTCTGGAATTTCTTCGCGCAAACCACGACCGGTGCGATGAGCGAATTGTTATGGGGCGGCAGTCTGATGAATCGCATCTACATGCCCCGCGCAATTTTCGCGGCGACCGCTTTGGGAACCGGGCTCGTCAATCTGGTGCTGTCGTTGGTTCCGCTGTTGCTGCTGATGGTGGTGACGGGTGCGCCGTTGCGGGCGACGATCCTGTTTCTGCCGGTGCCGATTCTTTTGACGGCGCTGTTTGCCTTAGGCGTAGCGTTGTTTCTCTCTACCTTGTCGGTCTATTTTAGCGACGTGGTCGAGATGTATCAGATCGTGTTGACGGCCTGGATGTACCTGACACCGATCATCTATCCGAAAGAGGCCATCCCCGCGGCTTATCATTGGCTCTTCAATCTCAATCCGATGTACCACCTGCTCGAAGCTTTTCGCGCGCCGTTGTATGGCGGGGCTTTGGCCGGCCCGAAAACGGTGGGCGCGGCGGCGTTGGTGGCGCTGTTGGCGCTGCTGATCGGCTGGGGCTTCTTTGCCAGGAAGGCGGATGAGTTCGCTTACCGTATCTGACATTACCTGCCCAAAACCTGCCGATACACACGTTCATAGGCCAGCGCTTCCTGTTCGACAGTGTGCACCCCTTGTCCACGAATGTTGGCCTTCAGGTCGTTGAGCTGCTCTGGATTGCGAATGAGCTTTTCCAACACCTCTTGCAAGTGCGCGGAATCACCGAGGCTGAAAGCAAAGCCGTTGACGCCATCCTTGATCCTCTCGGTCATGCCGCCCAAATCAGTCACGATCACCGGCACCTCTGCCGCTAACGATTCCAACATCATAATCGGCGTGTTCTCGTACCAAATGGAAGGCACGACCGTCACATCAACCGCACTCAACACCTCGCTCACTTTGTCGGCGGCAAAAACGCCGCAAAATTGAATGCGCGGATCACCGCCAGCCAGCTTGATCAGCGTCGCTTGCAAAGGGCCTGAGCCATAAAGCTTCAAGGTAGCCTGGCCTGCCAGCTTGCGGAAAGCGTCCACTAAAAGATGCACGCCTTTGTGATAGCTGAATGAACCGCCGTAAAAGAAAGTCAAGTGAGCGTCGGGCGCGTAACGGCGCGTGTTGCGTTTGATCCGCCCATGACTAATGCCGTAGCCGTTGATTTGAATTTCCAGGTCGGGCAGGTGCCGTTTGAAGATACCGGCCAGAAACCTGGACGGCGCGATGATGCATTGCGCCTGCCGCAAGATGTCTTCGGTAAGCGCCAGCCGATTGACGATCATCTCGCCTGAAAGTTCCGGGCAGTGGCGACGGCACGCCTGCCCCTGTTCCGGCCCCGCGCACAGGCTGTTGTTGGAAGTCATCAGGTTGCACTTGGGGCAAAGCAGGAAAAAATCTGTCAGCGTCAGCAGGTAGGGGATATTCATATCCTGCGCAACGCTGACGAACTCGCCCACCCGCATCATGTGCGCAACGTGAATCAGATCGGGTCGCTCATTTGCCAGAAACTGGCGGGCAAACTCAGCCATTGCCGGGCTCTGGATGGCGGAATCCAGATGGGGCGGAGGCACGGCTTGCTGTAAAGCCACGACCGGCAGTCCCTGGTAAAGATATTCTTTGAACATGATCCCGCTGACCTGCTCATTGAACGTCGCTTCCGTCTGCCGCAGATAGGTCAAGACTTTGACCTGATGGCCAAGCCGCTGCATGAACTTCGCCAACCCCAACAGGAATTTCTCGGTGCCCGTGTAATCGTCAGGATAAAACTGGTGAATCAGATAAAGAATTTTCATCGGCTATACGCCCTTCCTTAATTCCGTCTCGATCCACTCAAGCACAGGCGCCCTGGCCCGCCCGGCGCCGGCGCTGCTCGCCAAATAGGCGCCCAACTGTAAGGCATGCATCTTCTGTAAAAACTCACCGATGCGCGCCAACAATTCGGCATCGGCCACTTGATGGATACTTGCCAGGTAATCGAACAAGTAACCCAGCACACCACTAACACTGCGGGCAAAAGCACTGCCGTTCAACTTGCCATTGGCCGGGGCGGGCGCTAGCTCGGCAAGTTTCGCCAAGAATTGCGTATAGGGATCGCGCAGCGAATTGAAGGGGGGCGTTATGACGATAGCCGGATTCTTGTAAGCCTGTTCAATGGACTTCATCAGCAAAGCAGCTAACACGCCGAGGGGCAACGGGAATTCCGTACTTTCAGCCAACTGGTTAACGACTGCTTCCAATAATTGAAATGAGGCCAAGGCTTCCCGCCCTAATTTGTCTATCTCAACTGGCAACGGTTCGGGATAATCGGCAAATAACTCGGCCATTACCGTGCAATCCACATAACCGCGTTTCAAATGGTAATAAGCCGGCCGGTTGTGCGAATGCACGACCTTGACTGAATTGAGTAGCGCCATACGCTGGCCGTCTTGCGCCAAGCGCATGCCCAAATCCAAGTCTTCGGCATAGGCCCCTTGAAAACTGTAGCGTTCAAAGACCGCCCGCTCAATCAAACAAGCGACATTGTTCAATTGACAGTTGCGGCGTAATTCCTGGTAGTTGTCCGAGGCCGGTTTCTCAAAGACTCGATCCGTCAGGTGCGCCCCCATAAATTCGGCATGCGATTTGCCCTGAAACAGCGCCAGTAAATCCGCGTCTTCACGCGGCGCTTCAATGCAAGAGACCGCCACAACTTGTAATTGCTGGGCCTTTGACAGCAGTTCGTACAGCCACAAATCGGAAGCCGGCAAGGCATCCTGCACCATAAACAACAAGTAATCGCCCGTGGCGGCGGCGGCGCCCAGGTTGCGCGCGTGCGCATGCGAAAATTCCGCCTGTGAGATTTCAATCACGCGCGCGCCGTATTCGCGGGCCAGCTTGACGGTCTCATCCGTGCTGCCTGAATCCACCACGAGCACCTCGACCCTGTCACAGCCCTGTTGCGCCACCAGCGCGGCTAAGAGCACGGCGAATTCGTCCCCCGCATTCCAAGTCGGGATGATCACCGAAACTGAAGCAAGCGGCAGGCGCGCGACACGTTCAGCGGCGGTCTCGATTTGGGGTATTACAAGAGCCGGGCTGGTCAGCGGCGCGCGCGCGTGTATCAGTTTGAGCGTATGTTCGTCCACTGCCTGTGCCTGCTGAGTTCCTGCCAATTGCTCCTGTAATCTTTGTTGCCAACTGGCGGGCAGTCTGACCGACTTGAATAAACCTGTGCGGAAGATCAATTCCATCCTGATCCGCCGCTGTAGCCGCCCACTCAATTTTTTCAGGATGCCGCTGACCCCGAACTGTCGCAGAATGCGTAACACGCGCGCGATACCTTTCAATCCACGTTCGCGGTGCGACCCAACCGGAATCAATTTGCACCGCAAAATCCAATATTGACTCAGTATCCACCAGGCATCACTGTTGACGACTTCCGTATATTTCTCGGTGAGGGTTTGAAGCTGGCGTTTCCGCTGCGTGAGCTGGGTTTGCAACCGCTCTAGTTGTTTTTCCTTGCCCGCCAACGTCGCCCGCAAGCGGGTCAGCTCGTTCGCAAGCTCAAGTTGCTTCTGTTCCACAGCGGCTGGCGGCACGAGATTTCTGGCCTGATTCAAGCGGCTATGCTGCAAGAAAAAGGCCCTTACCTTTTCCCCTTCTTCCGCTGACAAGCCACAAATGGCCGCCAGTTCAGGGACAATCGTTGCTCCAACCGCGAGCAGCCCCAAGCCTCCATCATGGGTGAAGTCAAAATGAGGGTATTGCTCTTTGGCTTGTGTCCAAGCTTGGGCGGCGACGCCCCGCAATGAATTCAATGGCGAGATTATGACGATGCCGCGCGGGCTCAGTTTCGGCAACCAAACCGCCAAATCGTGCGCGCCACCGGTCAGGTGCAATAGATCAACTGTACCATCAGCTAATTGAGACAATCCGGCCGCCGGTTCGTGCGTCATCAATGTTGAAAAGCTGCCATAAAGCGGATCGTGATAGGCGCGTAGCTCGGTTTGCGGTTGCGGTTGCGCAGGAAAGGCATAACAACATGTCGGCAACCCCTCCGCAGCCACAACCTGGCAAAAACCGCAATACACATAGCCGTCCGCCGTACCGGCTTCGACGAGCACACGTGGACGGAGCACGCTGACCAGGAAAAACAAAAACGGCAGATGCGCCGCCCTCATTCCGATATCAGCCCGGCGGGCAGGAGAATAAAAGATGGCTGGATGATTTAGCGGGTTGAATGATGTCGTCATACACAATCGTAATTAACGAGAAGCTCAGCCGCGCACGAAAAAAAACAGCACGGCCTATTCAGCACAACTCGGTTGCCCTGCGATATTCATCCCCATGTACTTGCCTTGCGATAGTAAGTGGTCAGCGAGTGGCGAAGGTGACGGAAACAGGGTTTAATGTACAATACAATAGTTGTATGAGCGTGCCAACCAACTCGCCCAAACAAGCGTCGGGTGAAAGGCTGATTCAGCTCAAATTGGCCGGCTGGCAGAACATCTTTCTCAACGCGGCGAGGCTGAGCCGCCAATTGACTATTCGCGAGGTGTAACTTATAAATCGCCCCAGCTTCGACCCGTCCAATGGCAGCCTGTTTCTGCAACAAATGGGATTCACAAGCACACGCTATCGCCCCGCTGAACGTGGTCAGATTAAACATAAATACTTGCACCATAACACTGCTTGCCTGCCGCAGATGGCTGGGCTGAACGTATCCGCAAGGTATTGAGTATTATTTTTCGGCGGCATACTCCGGCGGCATAGCGCCTGTTTGAAGGAGCGCGGGCAGGCCCTAATCCGCCGTTTGATAGCTGTGCTTTAAGCAAAGGAGCATTGGCACTTGATCTTCAATCCACTGGACTATCCGATCATATTCAACGAACCGGAGCGCTTGACGCGGATTGCTTCGTGGCAGGAACACATCCCGTTTGCCATGTTTCTGACCGCGTGTTTGAAGCCGCAGTTGCTGGTTGAACTCGGCGCCATGTATGGCGATTCCTACTGCGCCTTTTGCCAGACGGTCAAGCTGCTGAGTTTGGACACGCACTGTTTTGCCGTAGACACATGGCTCGGCGATGAACATGCCGGCTTCAGTTTCACCGAGGCACTATCTGACTTGCGGGCGCATCACGATGTGCGTTACGGCGATTTTTCGACGCTGGTGCAAAGCACTTTTGACGAGGCCCTGCCAAAGTTTGCCGACCGCAGCATTGACTTGCTGCATATTGACGGGTTCCACACTTATGAAGCGGTGCGCCATGATTTCGAGACCTGGCAGCCCAAGGTGAAAGCCGGCGGTATTGTGCTTTTTCACGACACCAACGTACTGGAACGCGGTTTCGGTGTGCGCCGGTTTTGGGATGAGTTGCGCATACATCATCCACATTTTGAATTTCTACACGGTCATGGGTTGGGCGTATTGTCTCTTGGTGAGAACAGCACGCCTGAGTTACAGACGCTCTTCAGCGCCAGTCAGGCCGAGACCGAAGCCGTCCGCACACTCTTCCACAGGCTGGGTAACCGGGTGGCATTGACCCGGCCCGGACACCCGACTGCCGTAGTTTACGACCAAGCCGTTCAGCGAGCAGTTCACGCCGAGCGAACAACCGAGGTATTGCGGGCTGCTCAGCAAACACTGCAGGCCGAGTTACTCGCCACCCAAGCAGAGTCGCGCGCCATCCATACAGAGTTACTAACACTGGTCAACAGCCGCGCCTGGCGAGTGGTCAATAAACTCTGGCGCTTGCGTGCAGCTTTGGCCGGTAAATAAGCGCCCTTCAAAGCCGCGCTGCGCAAACGCGCTAAGCTACCCGCCGCAAAAAGCCCTTCGGATTCCAGGTGATCAGGAAATCTTCTTTGCTGCGATCAATCACGAACCCAGCCTGCTCCGCCACGAACGTCTCAATCGCTTCGTAAGGTCCCGGATTCGGCCCTACGTCCACGCCGTGATGGCAGATGCCGTCTTCAACAATGAAGTATCCGCCGGGTTTGACCAGCGGGCTATACGTGCGCAGGACGGCAAGGGTGTTTTCATAAGTGTGGGCGCTATCCTCGATAATCAACACGCGCTCAGGCCCGTTGAGCAGGCGGACGACTTGGGGAAAGACCTGGCAGGCATCGCCTTCAAGCAAGGTGATGCGCGGATGCCGGCGCACGCGCTCAGCCGCCAGCGCCTGCGAAATGTCCACGCCGATCAGGCGGCCTTGGCCCAGCAGGTCGAGCAAGTGGGCGAACGCCAACGTGCTGCCGCCATAACGAGTGCCAATCTCGATGATGACCTCCGGTTGCTGTTGATAGATCAATTCCTGGTAGACCCAAAAATCGAGCGGATTCTTTAACGCCGGAATGCCTAAGTAGGTCGTGTTGGTCATAATGCGCGCTTGCAGCAGCGGCAGCACCTGGCGCAAAGGCAGATCAAGCGCGGCTTCCATTACTTGCGCAGGCACTTGTGCGGGCTTGTTTCCCAAAGGCGAAAATAACTTCACGGCAATAAAATCCTCTCTGTGATGTCTCTGAGTATTGCTCTGCCGCCGCGCCACCAACCCGACTTCACCCGACCGGGTTGGCCGCGCGGGCTGCGTTATAACGGTGGCCGGGGCGCGCCAGGGCGCTGTTGTAGCGGGCCATTTCAACTGAAAGGCACTATACAACAGCCACCAAAACCGCGCCAACCGCCGCAGGTTGCGCCTGGCTGCGCTTGTTTGACTAATCCCTGACCGTGGCCTATAACACCCCACTGATTTTAGACTGGCTGCCGCGCTTGGCGCCCAAGCGCAATCGCTCTGAAGTTAGCCAGCAGCTTAGCGCGCCTCGACGCTAAGTATTCCAACTTCGAACTCCTGATGAAGTTCCGAGGAGATCCAGTTTCAACCCCCAACCAACCGCCAGCTTCAACACCCGAAGTGGAGCTGGAAATGCCTGTTTACGGCTCGGGAGAACTGCGCTGGCCGGCCGCAACCGGTGAGCGTGGCCCCTGGCGCGACAGTGCTTGGCGGGGGCGGGTTATTTGCCAGCCGGGCAGATGCATTTGATGATAGAAACCGAAGCAAAAGCTGCGAACGTAACGGCGACGAGCGACCGCGCTCCGGCCATCAAGCTGGAGCAGGTCTCGGTCGAATACCGCGCGCCGCAAGAACGCCTTAACAACTTCAAGGAATACGCCATCCGCTTGTTGCAAGGCCGCGTTCAACATGCGCATTTTCATGCGCTGCGCGAGGTCAGCCTGGAGGTAAAAGCGGGCGAGGTCTTCGGTGTCATCGGGCGCAACGGCGCCGGCAAAAGCACGCTGCTGAAAGTCATCTCGCGCGTCTTGCGTCCGACGCACGGACGCGTGGTCGTGCGCGGGCGGCTGGCCCCGTTGCTCGAACTCGGCGCAGGCTTTCATCCCGAATTGTCGGGCCGCGAAAACATTTTTCTCAACGGCACGTTGCTGGGCTTTACGCACGCACAGATGGAAGAGATGTTCGACGAGATCGTGGATTTCGCCGAACTGCGCGAATTTGTGGACGCGCCCTTACGCACCTATTCAACAGGGATGGCCGTGCGGCTGGGCTTTGCCGTCGCCACGGCTGTGCGCCCCGATGTGTTGCTGGTGGATGAGGTGCTCGCGGTCGGCGATGAGCGTTTTCAGGAGAAATGCACGACGCGCCTGAATGAATTCCGGCAGAGCGGCACGACGATCTTATTGGTAACGCACGACACCCGTTTGGTTTTAAGCATGTGCGACCGGGCCGTCTGGCTTGAACACGGGGAAGTCGGCGCGTGTGGCGAGGTGGCTGAAACGGTGGAAGCCTATCACAAAGCCATGGAATCGCCGGTCAAATACCAGCACAAAACTGCGGACGTCCTGTCGAAAAACCCGGCAGATATGCCTGCGCCTTTGCCAGCCGCGCCCGGCTTAACCGGTGGTAAAGACGCGCCCGGCAGCTACCTTGAGCAACTCGCCCTGCAGACACAGTGGTTCTATCCGTTTCGGCTGCCGAGCGGGCGTCAGACCGAATGCGTGCTGCCGCCCGAGATTGCGCTGATACACGCGACGCGCTGGGCCATGCTGGAAGCCACGCTCACCCAACTCTGCGGCGGAGATTTCACCCAATTGAGCTGTCTGGACCTCGGTTGTAACCAAGGCTATTTCGCCATCAAGCTGGCCCAGCAAGGCTGCCGCGAAGTGTTGGGCGTGGATGCGCGCGTGTCGAACATTCAAGACGCCGATCTGATGCGGCGCATTTACGATTTGCCGCACTTGCAATTCCGCCATCTGAATTTGTGGCAGATCAACGCCGGCAACTTCGGTCAATCTGACGTCGTGCTGTTGCTGGGCTTGCTCTACAATCTAGAGAATCCGCTGGGTGCCCTGCGGCTGGCGCATGCGCTGGCGCGGCGCGTGGTCATCATCGAGACGCAACTCGCCCCGGATCTCACTGGCGAGATTGCCTGGGGGGCCGAAGCCAGCCAGAAAATGGTACAAGGTTCGTTCGCCCTGATTGACCAACAAACAGAAGCTCACTTGCCCTTTATGAGCTTGACGGCGCTGTCGCTTTGCCCGGGCCGCGCGGCGCTTTTGGCGGCCATGCACCGCATCGGTTTCAAGCGTGTTGAGGTGCTGCCGCCGCCGCCAGACGCTTATGAGCAGTTCGCTGCTGGCAAAAGAATCTGCGTGGCCGGGTACCTGTAACTGTTCAGGTCGCTGTCAACAAAGCTTAGGTCTAGGGGAATGGTTTTGGTTAATGATTGAACTCGCCGCACACCAAATTATTTTTGAGACGCCACAGCGCCTGACGCCTTATTCATACTGGCACGAGCACATCCCCTTCGGGATGTTCCTGGTCAGCGTCTTGCGTCCGCGTGTGCTGGTGGAGCTGGGCACGCATTACGGCGATTCATACTGCGCCTTTTGCCAGACCGTGCAAAAATTCGAGTTGGGCACGCTCTGCTATGCGGTTGATAACTGGGAAGGGGACATCCACTACGGCCAGTACGGCCCGGAGGTCTATGAAGAACTGCGGGCCTATCACGACGCTCGCTACAGCGATTTTTCTGTCTTGGTGCGGGACGACTTCGATGAGGCCAGCCGCCATTTCCGCGCGGGTATGATAGACCTGATCCATATTGACGGCTCACATACCTATGAGGCGGTCAAGCACGACTTCGACATCTGGCTCCCAAAGATGAATGACGGCGCGGTGATGATGTTTCATGACACCAATGTCGTGCCCGACGAGGCCTTGGGCCGCGGCAATTTTGGAGTGCGCAGGTTTTTCGACGAAGTGAAAACTGCTTTCCCTCACTTCGAGTTTTTTCATGGTCATGGCCTCGGCTTGCTCGGTATCGGCCAAAACCAACCTGAAATCGTCAAACGACTTTTCGCCCTGCCAGAAAATGAGGCGGACGATTTCCGCCACATCTTTGCGGCCCTCGGCGGCTTCATCAGTCAGCGCGTGCAGGCAGAAAAGGGCTCGCAAGACCGGGTCCTGGCGGAAACACAGCGGCAGCTTGCCGAATTGCAAGGCGAGTTACAGGCAGCCCGCGCCAACATACAAGCAATCCACGACAGCAAGGGCTGGCAGATGCTGCAGAAATTATGGCAGCTTAAACGCACGCTGACAGGAAAACCCGGCGCCCACACCGCAACAGCGACTATTGCGCAAACACCCAAGGCCAGCCAAAACGGGCGCGCTGGCGCTAGCCCGCAGGCCGCTGACTCGGGCACACCGTTGCTAGAGAGTGTGACTGAACAATCCGGCCACGCCGGACTGAGTTTCCGGGTGAATGCCGAACTCATCAAAACATTGACGCAACAGGTGCGAGCGCGCCTGGCAACCTTGCCGACCGCGAGTGTCCGGCCCATTGTGCTGTATTTGCCGCAATTCCATCGCGTGCCTGAGAACGACCTCTGGTGGGGCACAGGTTTTACCGAATGGACAAACACCAAAAAAGCGACGCCATTATTCACCGGCCATCATCAGCCGCATATTCCGACCGAGTTGGGCTACTACGATTTGACCGAACCTCACGTGCTGGAGCGGCAAGCTGCGTTAGCCAAGGAATACGGCGTTTACGGTTTTTGCTTTTACTATTACTGGTTTCACGGCAAGCGGCTCTTGGAAAAACCCATCGAACAGATGCTCGCCAGCCGCCGCCCGGATTTCCCTTTCTGCTTGCTGTGGGCCAACGAGACCTGGAATAGGCGCTGGGACGGGCGCGAGAAAGAGACGCTCATCGAGCAACAACACTCTGACGAAGACGACTTGCGCTTTATTCACAACATCATCCCGGCCCTGCGCGACCCGCGTTACATCAGAATCAACGGCCGCCCGCTGCTGATTATCTATTGCATTGGCCGCTTCACCGCCCGCTCCATCGAACGCTGGCGCGAGGAATGTCAGCGGGCCGGCGTGGGTGACATTTACGTCGCGACCACGCTCAGACATGCCCTGGCAGTGCCCTCGCTGGGCAAGCGTGATCCGCGGCTCTTCGGTTGCGATGGCGTCATGGAATTCCCGCCGCATGACTCTCACCTGCAATCCATCAAGACGCAGATGCCGGAACTCGCGTCAGACTTTCGCGGGGATGTTTGGGACTACATCGAATTAGCCGCCGGCCATATCAGCAAGCCGTCGCCCCCCTACACGACCTTCCAAGGCGTGATGACGGCCTGGGACAACACGCCGCGACGCGGTAAGACCGCCTGGGTCTTTCATCCGGACAGCCCCGAGGCTTATGGCTTCTGGCTGAGCACGATTGTTGAACAAACCATTCAGCGGCACGCCAATCCGGACGAGCGCTTGATTTTCATCAACGCCTGGAACGAGTGGGCCGAGGGCGCCCACCTCGAACCGGATCAAAAACACGGACGGCGCTGGCTCGAAGAAACCAAACTGTCATTGGGCGGAAAACTCGGATAACTTATCGGATAACTTAGATGAAGGCCGAAAGTCTATACATCAACTTGCTGAAGCGCGTATTGAGTGACACCGTGCGCGACGATTACGACCCGGGTGTCGAAGATGGCCGCGGCTGGCCGCCCACCGGCTACACGATGATCGGCCTAAAGCGGCTCGACAATTTGCAAATGTGCGTCGAGCATGTGCTGCGCGCGGGCGTCCCCGGCGATTTTATCGAAACCGGCGTTTGGCGCGGCGGCGCAACGATCTTGATGCGCGCGCTGTTGGCTGCGGCGGGCGACACACAGCGCCGCGTCTGGGTGGCCGACTCGTTCGCCGGGCTGCCTAAACCCGATGCTGACAAATACCCCGCCGACCTCAATGACACGCACCACGAAATGAGTGACCTGCTGGCCATCCCGGTCGAACAGGTACAGGCGAATTTCGCGCGGTTTGATTTGCTGGATGAACAGGTCGTTTTCCTGAAAGGCTGGTTCCGCGACACCTTGCCGAACGCGCCAATCGAGCAACTCGCGGTGCTGCGGCTCGATGGCGACATGTACGAGTCAACCATGGACGCGCTGGTCAACCTTTATCCCAAGCTGTCCGTCGGTGGTTACGCGATCATTGACGACTACGGCTATGTGGAATCCTGCCGCCAGGCCGTCGCTGATTACCGGCAACTCTGCGGCATTCGCGACGAGATTATCCAAATAGATTGGACAGGCGTTTATTGGCGGCGCACCTGCTGACAGCAAGCGTGGAAAGTTGAGAGAGAAAACCCTATGCCCAACCTTTTTCGCAGACTCTTTGGTCAAGCAAGCAGCGCGCAAACGCGCGGCGATCAACCGCCAACCAAACTTAACTGGACGCACCACGAACTGCTCGAAGGGACGCTGCAGTTTGACGAATGGCGTTTCCACGTCTGTTTGCCGGATGTGATGAACGACAAACCGTCTTCGGCGCATGACTTCATAGTTCTTAAAGTCCCCTCAATGATCGAAATGATTGCCGAACTCGCCGCCCAGCAACCGAAATACATCTTTGAGTTAGGCGTATACAAAGGCGGGTCGGTGGCCCTCTACAACGAGTTGTTCAAGCCTGATAAGTTGGTGGCCATTGATCTCGGCGCCAACCCGCTCCCGCAACTCGAGGCCTACATCAAAAGCCGGGCGGCCGAAAAGCAGGTGTCTTTCCACTTGGGAGTTGACCAATCCGACCACGCGCGCCTGGCCCAAATTTGCCAGCGGGAATTCGGAAAACAACCCCTCGACCTAGTCATTGACGATGCCTCGCATTTCTTGTTTGAGACGCGGGAAAGCTTCCGCGAACTGTTCCCCCGGCTGCGTCCGGGCGGCGTCTATGTCATAGAGGACTGGGGTTGGGCACATTGGGGAGGCGATCTGTGGCAGCTCCAGCAAGGCGGCGATCAATTTCGCGGCAAAGAGCCGCTGACGAATTTGCTCTTGGAGTTGGTCGTATTGGCAGCCAGCCGGCCCAACTTGGTCAGCCAGGTGTGCGTCGAGTCGGCAACCATCTACATCAAGCGCGGCGCTGAAGAGGTTAAGCCCGGTTTCGACCCGGCTCTGTTTTGTTTGAATCGCGGGAACCCGCTGCCGCGCTTTTAGCGTAGAGCGCGCCCGAGCTAGCCCGAACCACCGGCATTATCAAAAGGGTAGTGGTAAAAATGTAATGCTGCATTTTTGCAGCCGCGTAGCGGCGACCTGAATTTAGCCCGGCGTTTCAACGCCGGGTAGCATCGTCCAT